>CAZIRD010000069.1:12724-14683 GCA_964541625.1 uncultured Acidibacter sp. | reverse complement strand
CGATAGATCTCGAAGGCTTCCGCGTAGCGCTTGAGCGCCTCGTCCTTGCGCCCGGTGAGGTACAGCGCCTCGCCAAGATCCATCAACAAATTGGCCTCGACGCGCGTGCCGAGCGCAAAACGACGGTAACGCGTCAATGCCTGTTCGAGAATTCCCACCGCCGCCTGCGGGCGACCCTCGCGCAGTTCGAGCACGGCCTGATCCTGCGCGAGACCGGACTGCAGCCAGCCGCCGGAGCGGGCATCGAGTGCGGAGGCCACGTCGGCCGCCTTGGTCAGATTGTCCCGCCAGTCTCCGCCTGCGGGATCACGCGCAGCGGCGATCGCCAGCGTGCGCAGCATCTGCGAATCGAGGATCGCAGCGCGTTTGGCCACCGGCAAGCGCGCCGAGGCCTGATCGGCCTGCTCGCGATCGACCTGCCCGGACTTGCGCCAGGCCTCCAGCAGTTCGCGCGCGCGCGCGGCACGCTGCCCGGCCTGCGCGTACTGGGCGGCATTGAGTGCGGCGATCGCCGAATAGGCGGCGACCTTGGCGCGCAGAAAGGCGTCATCGGATTTGGTCGCGTTCTGCTCGGCGTCCGCCAACACCCGCTCGGCTTCGGCGAAGCGACGCTGGTTGGCGAGATTGAGCGCGCGCTCCGACTGCAGGTCGGCGCGACCGGAGTAATCCTCCGGCCAGAGCCCGGCGTGCATGCGGACCGCGTCGGCGAACTGCAACTCGGCCGCGCCGAAGGTCCACATCGAATTGTTCTCGAAGGCCGCGGCGCGCAGGCTGGCGAAATCGGTGAAGCCGCCACCGGCGAGATCGCCACCCAGCACCGACTCGAGGTTCGACAGCAGGCTGCTGCGCGGTCCGCGCTGCCGCGCTTTCTCGGGCTCGGGCGTCACGCCCGCAAGGATGCGCAAGGCGTATTCGATCACGGGCGCCGACGCCACCGGACCATCACCGGCGGCGAGCCCGGCGGCGCCACTCGCCGCGAGCAGCACGGTCGCCGGCCGCGAACCGACCGTACCGCCACCCGCACAAAACAAGCCGATCTCCGCTTGCAGACCGGCCGGTGCCCACTCCTGCGGACGCGGCGCAACGCACAACGGCGCGATCGCATCCCGCCACTCGCGCAGCGCGACATCCTTGGTTCGGGAGCCGAGCAGATAGAGCCGACCGATGCTGCCCGAACGGCCGCAGGAGAGGTCGTAGGCGAAGTCGCGCGCGCCCGCGCGCAGCAGTGGATCGCCGTACAGGCGACGCGCTGAGCAGGGCCGTCCGGTCGGATCGGCACCCAGGTTCACGGTCGGCTTGCCCGCCGGCGAAACCGGGGCCGGCGCATCCGTAGCGGCATGCGCCGCGGTTGCCACACCGGTCAGCCAAACCGTGCACAACAGGGCGACAGTCCGGCGCGCGAATGTATGGCGGCCCGCCCGACGATCCGGCGCACAAGCGGTCATGCGATCAATCAATTGGGGATCTCCGGGTTGGGTCCTTCCGGCCAGAGATCCTCGTTCGCCGCGCCGACACCGACCTCGCGCTCGTCGCGGACGGCAGCCGGGTTGAGGAGTTCACGCGAACTCGGATCGACTTCGAGCGGCTCGATGCTCTTCTCCGCCGCCTGCGTCGGCGAATTGGCAACCTCGGCGGACGCCTCCTCGGCGGCCTCTTCCTCGGCTGTCGGTTCGCGCTCGGCGGCCTGCTCCTGCTCTTCGGCGTCGGCGTCACCCTCGGCAGCGGGGTCCCCGTTGGCATTGGAGCTGCCACTGTCGCCACTGCCGCCTGAACTGCTCTCACCGGAACCGCTGCTGCCGGAGCCGCTGCTGCCCGAACCGCTGCCCTCCGAACTACCGCCGCTCGAAGAGCCTGATGATCCCGATGAGCCGGAACTGCTGCCGGAAGAGGACGACGATCCGGCCGAAGAACCGCTCGAGGAAGTACTGCTGGATGAGGACGAGCCGCTGGAGGAGGACG
>CAZIRD010000069.1:0-12624 GCA_964541625.1 uncultured Acidibacter sp. | reverse complement strand
GCGCCGGTGACGCGCAGCTTGCCCGTCGATCCGGTAGCGAGCAGCAGCTCGCCGATCCGCGCGCGATCGAGCGCGATGTCACCGATCAGGACATCGCCGCCGCCGGTGGCACTGGTCGCCGCGCGGATCGCCACCGTCGGCGCATCCAGCTGCTGCAACTCGGCATCGGAAATCTGCATCGTCCCTGCTGCGGGCGTTGCCAGCCCGCCGCCCAGCGCGACGCCGCCTGCGCCGCTCGCCTGCAACTGGATGCCGACGCCGCTGCCGCGTGCCGAAAGTGTCGCACCCAGATCGACATCGGTCGCGCGGATGTCGATGCCGCCGTAACCCGTCGCCGGCGTCGCGCCGCTGATCGCCGTACCCTCGGTGACCCGGATCGCCGCCGAATTTGCGAACGTGCCCCCCGCCGTGAAAGCAGCGTTGCCGCTTGAGGTCAGCGCCGCGTTCACCGTGATGTTGTTCGCGGCATTGATCTTCAATGATTTGACGGTGCCACCACCCAGCGTGACTGAACCGCCGCTCGACGCCAGTTGCGCGGCGCCGCTGGTCGTGACCGCGCCGCTGCCAAGGTCACCCTTGGACGCGAGATCGACCGCCCCGCCCGCCTTGATCGCACCAGCCTTCAGCGCTCCGCCCGAGGAGCGCAGCTTCACCTCGCCGCTGCCCTCGACGTCCGCCACCGTCGCCTCGGCGCCCGCATCCACCTCCAGCAACCCCGAACGCGCGCGCAGCTTGCCGCCCGTCACCGCTCCGCCCGAGGAGCGCAGACTCACGCTCGTCCCACCGTCCACATCGCCAACCGCCACACCGCTCGCACCGGCTACCCGCAGCGTCGTACCGCTCGTCAGCGTCGTCGCCTTCACGGTCCCGGCCGTCGACTCCAGATCCAGCGCCTTCGACGCACTCACCGTGCCCGCCTGCAGCGCACCGCTCGAACTCACCTTCACATCACCGCTCGTCGCCGTGATGTTCCCGAACGTCCCCGTACCCCCACTCACCGTCGCCAGCACACCCGTCGCGTTCACGTCAGACACCGTCAGCGACGTCTTGCCCGCAAGCTCCAGCGCCCCGCCCGCCTTGATCGCACCAGCCTTCAGCGCTCCGCCCGAGGAGCGCAGCTTCACCTCGCCGCTGCCCTCGACGTCCGCCACCGTCGCCTCGGCGCCCGCATCCACCTCCAGCAACCCCGAACGCGCGCGCAGCTTGCCGCCCGTCACCGCTCCGCCCGAGGAGCGCAGACTCACGCTCGTCCCACCGTCCACATCGCCAACCGCCACACCGCTCGCACCGGCTACCCGCAGCGTCGTACCGCTCGTCAGCGTCGTCGCCTTCACGGTCCCGGCCGTCGACTCCAGATCCAGCGCCTTCGACGCACTCACCGTGCCCGCCTGCAGCGCACCGCTCGAACTCACCTTCACATCACCGCTCGTCGCCGTGATGTTCCCGAACGTCCCCGTACCCCCACTCACCGTCGCCAGCACACCCGTCGCGTTCACGTCAGACACCGTCAGCGACGTCTTGCCCGCAAGCTCCAGCGCCCCGCCCGCCTTGATCGCACCAGCCTTCAGCGCTCCGCCCGAGGAGCGCAGGCTCACGCCCGTCGCCGCGTCCACGTCGCCGGTCGTGACGCCGTCGCTGCCGAGCAGGAACACCGAACCGGTCGAGGCCTTCACGTTGCCTGTCCGTATCGAATCGGCGCTCATCTCGACCACGCCGCCGGCCGCGGCATTGCCAGCCGTGAACGCCTTGCGGTACTCGACAAAGATATCGCCGCCCGCCTTGAGGTCGCCGACCGTCAGATTCGCCGTTGGTTGACGGCTACGGCCGTCGGCATCGCTGGTCTCGCTGAGCAGAATGCTGCCACCGGCGCTGATCGCTCCCGCATTGGGATCGGCGATCGCCGAAGACAGCAGCACATCACCCTTGGCGCTCAGCCGGGCGCCACCCAACTTCGCCGAGGTCATGAGGATCGACTCGTCGGCGGTCAATGAAATCGGCCCGCCGGCGGTCAACTCGACGGTCACGTGATCCGGCAGGGCGACCACCGGGGACGTTGCCGAGGAGCGCAGGCCGAGCAACTGCGGCGCAAAGATGCCGCGGGCGGCAAGATTCATCGAGCCGCGGGAACTCAGCGTCACCTGCGGATCGAGCGCGGCGGCGCCCGACGAACTGAAGCGCGCCGTGCGCTGCAGCAGGAGATCAACGCCCTCGCCGCGCACCGAAAGGGCTGCAGCCAACGGCCCGCTGCGATCGGCTGCAGTGGCCTCGAGCGTCGAGGAAATGGTAATGCAGCCGCTGCAACCCGCCGCGGCGTTACCTGCCGCCTTGGCGTGCACGAGTACCTGGCCAGCGCGCGTCTGCGAACCGGCGTTGATACTGATCGCGGGCGAGTTCGCGCCACCGCTCGGCGGCGCAAAACCCTCATCGATGATGAAGTCGAAAAGATCCAGATCGCCGCTGGCAATCGCGCTCGGCGCGGATTCCTTGAGCAGCACGCGGAATTTATTGGCGGCGCCATAGAGCACCTGGCTCGAGGACTTCTCGGCATCGCTGGAGTCATCGGCCGCCTTGACCGTGCCGCTGACCGTGACATTGCGGCCCACCAGCACGCCCGGTCCGCCGCGCAGCAGAATCTGCGCGCCACCGCTGACCAGCACCGGGCCAGGATTGGCGGGCATGCTGAAGGCGATCGGCGCGTCAGTCGCCGCCGAGACAAAACCCCGGATGTCATCGATACCGGCCGGTGTCGCCAGCAGGCCGCCGACATCGACCCGCGCACTGACGCCGAACAGGACTCCAGCCGGGTTCAGGATCCAGACGTTGCCATTCGAGCGCAGTACGCCGTTGATATTGCTCGCCGCGCAGTTGGCCACGCAGGCGACCCGGTTGACGGCGATCGACTGTCCGTCGGGCAGCGTGAAGACGACCTCGTTGCCGGCACCGATATTGAAAGAGTCCCAGCGGATCACCACCCGCCGCGACGACGAGTTGATGTCGAGTCGGGTCTTGGCGGCGTTGCTGTTGAAGGTGGTGCCGCCGCCCGAACTGGCTTCGATCTGCGGATTGAGCGGCAGCAGCGCGGGCGGCACCGACTGTGCCGCAGCCATGGTCGCGGCGAGTCCGAGCAATGCCGACAGCCAGCGCACCGATGTACTCATTTGCCTGATTCCTCGGTAGTCGGCGAGCGCCGACCCCGCCATTCGAAAGAACCCGTGATCCGCAACAGGAAGCGTCGGCCATACGCGTCCTCGCCGACGCCCTCGATACGGCCGATAGGCTCCGCAACGCTGGCTTCAATCTGCCACGAACGCCCCAGCGCCCACTGCACGCCCAGCCCCAACGATGCCGCACGCGCCGCCGCGAGCCCAAGATCGTCGGTGGTCCAGAGCCGCGCCGCCGACACCTGCGCGAAGGGCCGCACGCTGCCCGCAGCCCCGACCGACATCGGCGGCAGGAAGAGTTGCAGCGTCGCCGAAACCCCCGAATCGCCGACCAGAGCGCCGGGGTCAAAGCCCGGACCGCTGGTGAGACCGCCGAAACTGAGTCGCTCGAAGGCCATCAGCGGATCGCGGGTCCACTGCGAACGCAGCGTGCCGCGCAGCGTCAGGTTGCGCGCCAACTGCGTGCCGAACTCGCCGTCGGCGCGCACCACCCAGCCCTGCGGATTGGCATCGAAACGGGAGAGATCGGTGCTGCCGCGGCGGCTGGCGCCGAGCGCGCCGAGCCCGCGACGAACCTGCAGATCTGCATTCCACAGGCCCGAGTCGAGCAGACCATCGGCCCGCAGGCCGGCGAAGGCCACGCGCAACCGATCGCTGCCGAGCGGCAGACCACCAAGGTAACTGGTCTTCTGGTCGACGCTCTCCAGCCCGGCGCGCCAGTAGGTGACGAGGCCACGACGTACCAAGAGCGGTGCCGCCAGTTCGCTGACGAGATAGATCGTCTTTGCGTCGATCTCCAGCGGCGCCAGCGCAGCACCCGGCCGCGAGCGCGAGTAGGCGCCACCGAACCGGCCCTTCATGCCGCGGCCACCGAGCAGGGCCTCGCTGTCGAACTGCAGCGACCACTGCTCGCGGATGTCGGTGGCCACGTAGGCGCCAACCGTCGTGCGCTCTTCAAGCGGCGTGAGCCCGGCGAGCCGTGCCCCGGCCAGCAGACCCACGGGCCCCAGCGCCTTGGAGTTGCCATTCGCGCCTTGCGTGAACAACTGGTCGGGATTCGAGCTGACGATCAGCACCACATCGAGGCCGGCGGGATCGACGCGTGAACGGCGGATGGTGGGCCGCAGTTCGGTGAGGCCGACCGACGCGGCGTGGGCGAGGCCGCGGCGGACGTCGGCGGCGCGCAGTGGCTCACCCTCACGCAAGCCGGCGAAGGCGCGGAGCGCCAGCCTTGCCAGACTCTCGGTCTCGGCCAGCGCCTCGACACGGCGGACGACACCCTCGGTCATCGCCACGCGGTAGCGACCCTCTTCTCCCGACGGATCGGCAAGCACCGTGGCGCGGGCAAACACATAGCCGAGTTCCCGGTAGCGGCACTCCACCGCGGCCGCGAGGCGAGCGAGCCCTTCGCGACTGACCGGGAGGGTGGGCAGCGCAGCCGCGAGACGCTCGAAATCGCCCTTCGGCAGCACGGTCACACCCTGGGGCTCGACGGCGACGACGGTGGCGACGATCGTCTCGCCCGGCTGCAGGCCGACCACCGGCGAGGCGTCGCAACGCACCGCGCCATAGTCGGACGCGGCCGCGCGCAGCGGGGCCGGCAGACGCAGGACTTCGTCGCGCGTCAGCCCAGCCTGGGCATGGGAGGGCGCCGCCGCCAACAGCCCGAACAGCCCGGCAATGCCCGCGATGACCGTGATCGACCCTGCGCCGCGCGCCATCGGGGAAATCCCCACCTCATGAAGCCCGGAAAATTCCAGACCACAATGTAGTCGAATACGGCATATTTGTGTGTGATGGCCGTCGCAACTACACAATCCCGAAACATTATTGCATTGATCGTCGCCGTGGGCGCGACAGTGCTCGCCCTGCTCTTTGACCTGACGACGCCGGCTCGACAGGCCGAAAACCTGGCCTACGACCTGCGCATCGCCATGGCGGCGCCGCCCGCCCCCGACGATCTGGTGATCGTCAAAGTGGACGATCGCGCAATCGCCGACATGCGCGAACAAAGCCCCTGCGGCTGCATCCAGCCGATCGACAAGGTCTGGTTGACCAATGTGATCGCCGCGCTGGCCGCGCACGGTGCGCGCGCAGTCGGCGTCGACTACCTGTTCGACACCTGGCGCTCACCCGAGGAGTTCAACGCCGTCGCCAATAAGCTTGGCTCGCTCGGCATGCCGGTCGTGGTGGTCGCCGACCCGACCCTGCAGCCCGGCAAGGACTTCCCGGTGCTGCCGGGGGTGACCTACGCCGACGCCCGGGCCTTGGTGCGCAACTCCTACGACGACGTTGTCCGCCTCTACGACGCCACGCCGGGCAAGATCCCGTCGCTCGCCGGAGCACTTGCCCGCGCGGCCGGTACGCCGCCGACCCGCAGCGGACAGTTCCTGCTGCACTTCCGCGCGCCCCACCCGTCGGTGCGCAACGAAAACGCCGGCGCGATCGGACCGTCGTTCTCGGCGACCGACGTCGAGTTGCTGCCGTCGACCTTCTTCGCCGGCAAGACGGTGCTGATCGGCCGGGTCACCCGCTCGGCAGGCATCGACGCGGACACGCCGCACGAGGATATGCACAACACCCCGCTGCGCTTCCTCGCCGGTCACATCGATGGCACGCCGGGCGTCGAAGTGCATGCCCATGCGCTGGCGCAACTGGTTGCCGGCGACTCGGTGCAGATACCGGGTCTGCCGATCGTCGCCGCGTTCGCCTTGCTCACGGCGCTCGGCGGGGCTGCACTCGGCCGCTCGGTGTCGGGCTGGGCAAGTTCCCTGCGCTGGCTGGCGGGCGGCGTGATCGTGGTGGTGGTCGCGGGCGGCGTCGCCATGTGGCAGTTCAGCGTCATGATGCCGCTGGTGACGCCGTTCACCTCGTTCGCGCTGTCATTCTTTGTGGTCAGTCGGGTTGCCGCCACCCAACTGGCCGACGAGCGCAAACTGTATGCCACCGCACTCGAGCGCTACCTCGCACCGCAGGTCATCCGTCGCATCGAGGACGGCTCGGAGCCGGTGCAACTCGGCGCGGGCATCCGCAACATCACCGTGCTCTTCACCGACCTCGAGAACTCCTCGAACTTCGTCGCCGACACGCCGGTCGACAAGTTCTCGCCGATCATCAACGGCTATTTTGACGGCCTGTTCGAGGTTCTCTGGCGCCACGAGGCGATGCTCGACAAGCTCACCGGCGACGGCGTGGTGGTGCTGTTCGGTGCGCCCGTGCTGCACGAGGATCACGCCGACCGGGCAGTGGCCTGTGCGCGCGACATCGAGGCCTTCTCGACGGCCTACTGCGCGAAGGTTCAAGCGGAGTACGGCCTCAAACTTGGCCGTACCCGCGCCGGCATCCACTCGGGCGACGCCCTGGTGGGCAACTTCGGCGGACAGCGCCGCTTCAATTACACGGCTTACGGGCAGACGGTGGTGATCGCCGCCCGACTCGAAGCGGCCAACAAGGAATTCGACAGCACCGTGCTCGTCAGCGGCACCACTCACGCGCGCCTGCGCGACACCACCGGACTTCGCCCCGTCGGCGAACTGAAACTGAAGGGTGTCGGCGAGGCGATCGCCGCCTACGCGCTGGAGCCGCTGCCCACCAGCCGGCCGGCCTGATAGTCGCGCACGGCCTGGTCGATCTCCTCGCGGGTGTTCATCACGAACGGCCCGTATTGCACGATCGGCTCGCCGATCGGTGCCGCAGCGAGCAACAGCAAGCGCGCACCGGCCACCCCCGCCGCCACCCGCAGTCCCTCGCCGTCGCCGAATACCCCGCCCTGGCGGCGCAGCAGCCCCTGTTGCGGCAGGCTGCTGCCCGCGAGGGTCTCCAGGGTTCCCTCGTAAACGTACACGAAGGTCGCGTGGCCGGCCGGCAACGGATGCTCGAAGCAGCCGCCCGACCCAAGCACGACATCAAAGAATATCGGCCGACTGCTCACGCCGGTGACCGGGCCGGTCACCGTACTGGCGGCCGCCGTCGTCGCCGCCACGGCCGCAGGCTGCAAACTTCCCGCAACGACCTTGGCCTGCCACCCGGCACCGCTCACAACGGGGATACGCGAGGCGTCGATGTCCTCGTAGGCCGCCGTACACATCTTTTCGCGGGCCGGCAGATTGACCCACAGCTGGAAGCCGCGCATCAGGCCGCTGTCCTGCTGCGGCATCTCGGAATGGACGACACCGCGGCCGGCGGTCATCCACTGTACGCCGCCGCTGCGCAGATGCCCGCGGTTGCCGAGATGATCCTCGTGGAGCATGTGCCCCTCGAGCATGTAGGTCACGGTCTGGAAGCCGCGATGCGGGTGGGGCGGAAAGCCGGCGATGTACTCGTCCGGCCGGTCGCTGCCGAACTCATCGAGCATCAGAAACGGGTCAAGCCGCGCGAAGGGCGACTGACCAAGGCTGCGGTACAGCGTCACCCCCGCTCCGTCGGAGGTGCGCTGCGCCGCGATCACTCTTTGCAGGACCTTCAGCACGCCGCGCGACTACGGGGCAGGTGACTTGACCGGTGCCGGCTTGGCTCGCAGTGCGTAATGCTCGAGGCTTGAGAGGCTGTGCGCATCGGACCACTCGGTCGGCGCCTCGAAGTACTTGGCGTAGTTCTTGTGCGCATAGTCGAGGACCTGCCGCGAGAGCACCTGCTCGAGATCGGGCGTCGTACCCATGAAGCAGGCGTACTGGCAGAAACCGGGTCGCTGCCCCATCAGCATCCACGGCAGCCACGGCGTAACGCGGTTCCAGGTGCCGGTGTAGTCGAGGGTGGTCAGCTTCGGGTTCTGCAGGTCGGCGACCTTGATGTGATGGGCGAAGAACTCCGACACCTGCACGATCGGACCCGAGGACTCACGCGGCCACTTGTCCGGCTGCAGCGCGTTCGGGTAGGCGAGGTGGATGTGGATCTCCATCTCCGCCATGTCGCCGTGCTGGTACCAGGGCAGGATGAAGGGAATCTTTGGCGGCGCTTCCTTGTTGAGACCGCCAAAGCTCGGCGGCTGCGGGAAGTGGTCCTCGATCAGGTAGTTGAACGGATCGTTGTCGACGTGCACTGCCTTGACCGTTTCGCCGCTGAGCGGATTCTTCCAGTCATCGAGCACTTCGCCGCTGCGCAGATCGGTGTAGACGATGATCTCGCGGCACATGCGCCGGATCGCGCCGTCCGGCCCCTGGGCGAGGCGGATCGCGCCGAACCCCGAGGTGCCCATCAGGTCGACGATCTTCTTGTTCGGCTCGACGGCCATCAGGTAGCCCTTGAACCAGAAGTACTTCTGCTTGCCGAAATCGAGATCGCCCTGGATACGCGCGTAGGCGAGCTGGTTGCCCCGACCCGTGGCGAGATCGAGGTACGGCCCCTTCAGCCCCGGACCGGTGCCGTAGCGCGAAGTCATGGTCGCCGCGGCCATCGCCGCGGGACCGCCGAGCGTCATGCCGGCGAGACCCGAGGCGCCGACGGCGAGTGCGCCGCCAAGACCACCCGCATGGGTGAGGAAATCGCGGCGTGCGGTAACGACGGGTTTGTTGTGCTCTGACATGTGATCCTGCCCCCTGTGTGAAAACTGCTGCCTACGGACGGTGTGGCGAGTGGCGCCCTGTTCAGGCGCCGGGCGCCTGCAACTTCTTCAGCTCGGCAAGCACCCGTTGCGAGTGCCCGGTGGCGTCGACCTTCTCCCAGTGACGCACGATCCTGCCCTGCGGATCGATGATGAAGGTGTCGCGCCGCGCGAACTCCATCAGCCCCAGCATGCTGGTCAGCACGCCGTAGCCCTTGGTGACCTGCTTGTCGGGATCGGCCAGCACCTGGAACGGCAGGCTGTGCTCCTTGGCGAAGTCCTTCTTTGACTCGAGGTCGTCGACGCTGACGCCGAGGATCACCACGTTGGCACGGCGGAACGCAAAAATGTCGTCGCGAAACTCGCAGGCCTGGGTGGTGCAGCCCGGCGTGTTGTCCTTGGGATAAAAGTAGAGCACGACCCACTTGCCGCGCTGCTCCTTGAGGGTGACCCACTTGCCGGTCTGATCCTGCAGTCGGAAATCGGGAGCCGGTTGTCCGACCTTGGGCGCATCGGCCTGCGCCGCCGTCGGCAGGAGCAGGGCAGCGACGAGCGCGCTGGCCGCGAGTGCGGTGAAGATCTGGCGGATGGACATCGCTGTAGCCTCCTCGGCTGTCTGGATTACGGAGACGGTGTATCTTCGGGGCTGTGCATCAGCGGCACAATACTTACCGTGACCGACCGCGATGACGTCCGCAACGTGAGCAGCAACAGCCGGGCCGCCGAAACTGCCGTGACGGGCAGCGGGCGACGCGCCCTCGTGCTGTCCGGCGGCGGTGCGCGCGCCGCCTATCAGGTCGGCGTACTCAAGGCCCTCGCCGACATCTGGCCGGGCGATGAATCGCCCTACGACATCATCGTCGGCACCTCGGCGGGCGCAGTCTGCGCCGCAGTGCTCGCGACCCATGCGGGCAACTGGCGCGAGGGCATCACCCGGCTGGAGGACGTCTGGGCCAACTTCTCCGTGGGTCAGGTGTTTCGCGCCAGTCTCGCTGCCATGTTCGGCGCCGGTCTGCGCTGGGGACTGTCGGCGGTTTCCGGCGGCCGCCTGATCACCGCGCCGCCGTCGCTGTTCGACAACTCGCCGCTGCGCGGACTGCTGGCCGAACGCATCGATTGGGATGTGATCCGCAACCATATCGCCGCCGGCCGCCTGCGTGCGCTCGCACTGACCGCGACCAGCTATGCCGGCGGTCATCACCGCGTATTCTTCGAGGCGGCGCCTGAGGTCGCGGCCTGGCGCGGCGTGCGCCGCGCCGGTACCCGCGAGCGGCTCGATCTCGATCACCTGATGGCGAGCGCGGCGATCCCGTTCCTGTTCCCGCCGGTGCGCATCGGCGAGGTCTACTACGGCGACGGCGCGATGCGACAACTTGCGCCGCTCTCCCCGGCCATCCACCTCGGTGCTGCCCGCCTGCTGGTGATCGGCGTGCGCGCGCAAAACGCCGCCGGACTCGGTGGCTCGATCGGCATCGACCACACGCCCTCCTCCGGCGAAATCTTCGGTTTCCTGCTCGACACGCTTTTCAGCGACCAGGTGGATGCAGACCTCGACCAGCTCGAGCGGACCAACCGCATGATCCTTGATGCCGCCGCACCGCTCGACGGCCTGCGCGAGATCCGCGCGCTGCGCCTCGCGCCGGGCACCGATCCACGTGCGGTGGCGGCGCGCCATATCGGCTCGCTGCCGCGCGCGCTGCGTACCCTGCTCGCGGTGATCGGCGCGCGCGGCGAGTCCGGCGGCCTGCTGGCAAGTTACCTGCTCTTCGAGGCCTCATATACCCGCGAACTCATCGCCCGCGGCTACGAGGACGGCATCACCCAGCGTCGCGTCCTGCTCGACTTCCTGCGCTGACAGCGACCGGCGGCGCAGCGCGCCCTCAGGCAGGCAGGCTTTTCTGCCGCAGCGCAGCCGTGGCGCGATCGAGACCGTCGAGGGTGAGCGGGAACATCCGACCGTCGACGAGCTGTCGGGTCAACTGCACCGACGGCGCCCACTCCCAGCGCTCCTGCGGTTCCGGGTTCAGCCAGACGAGGTGGGGGAAATGCGCCGTCATGCGCTGCATCCACGTCGTACCCGCCTCCTCGTTGAAGTGCTCGACGCTGCCGCCCGGCTGCACGATCTCGTACGGACTCATGGTTGCATCGCCGACGAAGATCACGCGGTAGTCGGCGTTGAAGGTACGCAGCAGATCAAAGGTCGGGGTGCGCTCGGCATGACGGCGTCGGTTGTCCTTCCACAGCGTCTCGTAGATGAAGTTGTGGAAGTAGAAATACTCCAGATGGCGGAACTCGCTGCGTACCGCCGAAAAAAGCTCCTCGCAGATCCGCACGTGATCGTCCATCGAACCGCCGACGTCGAGCAGCAACAAGACCTTCACGGCATTGCGCCGCTCGGGACGCAGCTTGAGATCGAGCCAGCCGGCGTTGCGCGCGGTCGCCTCGATCGTGCCGTCGAGGTCGAGTTCGTCGGCGGCGCCCTGGCGGGCGAACTTGCGCAGCCGGCGCAGCGCCATCTTGAGATTGCGCGTACCGAGTTCGCGCTGATCATCGAAGTTGCGGTACTCGCGCGACTCCCAAACCTTCGCGGCACGTCGCTGGCGCGCACCGGCATCACCGATCCGCACGCCTTCCGGGTTGTAGCCCCCCGAGCCGAACGGCGACGTGCCGCCCGTACCGATCCATTTGTTGCCGCCCTCGTGACGCTCCTGCTGTTCGGCAAGCCGCTGGCGCAGGGTCTCGAGCAGCTTGTCCCAACTACCGAGCGATTCGACCTGGGCACGTTCCTCGGCAGTGAAGAGACGCTCCGCGAGACTGCGCAGCCACTCCGCCGGAATCTCGGCGACCAGCTTCGCGAACAGTCGCTCGGCACCGGCGAAATGCACCGCGAAAACCCGGTCGAAGCGGTCGTAGTGACGCTCGTCCTTGACCAGCGCGAGCCGCGCCAGCCAGTAGAACTCCTCGGCCGAGCAGGACGCCACGCGCGCTTCGAGGGCCTGCAGCAGCGAGAGGAATTCGGTGAGCGAGACCGGAATGCCGGCCTCGCGCAACTCGAAGAAGAAACGCACCAGCACCGCGTGGACCCCGGGATCCGGCTGCCCGCTCAGCGCACGCGGCGGTTGAGGAACACGAGCTGCTCGAAGAGGTGGACGTCCTGTTCGTTCTTGAGCAGCGCGCCGTGCAGCGTGGGGATCGCCTTCTTCGGATCGTCGCTGCGCAGCACCTCGGGCGGGATGTCCTCGGCAAGCAGCAGCTTGATCCAGTCGAGCAGCTCGGAGGTCGACGGCTTTTTCTTGAGGCCCGGCGTCTCGCGAACCTTGTAGAAGGCGCCGAGCGCCTCGGCCAGCAGCTCGCGCTTCAACCCGGGGTAGTGGACATCAACGATACGCGTCATCGTCTCGGCGTCCGGGAAGCGGATGTAGTGGAAGAAGCAGCGGCGCAGGAACGCGTCCGGCAGTTCCTTCTCGTTGTTGCTGGTGATGATGATCAGCGGCCGATGGTGCGCACGCACCAGTTCGCGCGTCTCATGGACGTAGAACTCCATGCGGTCGAGTTCCCGCAGCAGATCGTTCGGAAACTCGATGTCGGCCTTGTCGATCTCGTCGATCAGCAGTACCGGCGGCGTCGGCGACTCGAACGCCTCCCACAACTTGCCGCGCACGATGTAGTTGCGGATGTCGGCGACACGGGCATCTCCCAGCTGCGAGTCGCGCAGGCGCGAGACCGCGTCGTATTCATAGAGGCCGTGCTGCGCCTTGCTGGTCGACTTGACATGCCACTCGAACAGCGGCCGGTCGAGCGATTTCGCGACCTCGAGAGCGAGCTGCGTCTTGCCCGTGCCGGGCTCGCCCTTGATGAGCAAGGGCCGTGACAGCGTGAGCGCTGCGTTGACGGCCATGCGCAGGTCGTCGGTGGCAATGTATC
>CAZIRD010000068.1:0-14707 GCA_964541625.1 uncultured Acidibacter sp. | reverse complement strand
CTACTGTCGGCGCCGACTGGTTCACCACCGATGACTACATCACGGCGGCGACCAACGACTTCAAGGTGAAGGGCTACAGCACCGGCAACGCCTTCGTCAGCCACGCCTTCAACGACAACTGGTCGGCCCGCGTGTCGGTGAAGAACTTCACCGACGAGTACGTGATCACCACCGGTTCGCGCGGCTTCCTCGGCGGCTTCATCCCGCTGCGCCCGCGTGAGTACCTGTTCTCGATCAACTACAAGATGAACTGATCGGGCAAGGTCCGGCTCGTGCGCGGCGTCAGCCGCGCGCGAGCCGGGCCGCCGCCTCGCCGGCGAGGCGGCCGAAGGTGGTTGCGGTCAGCAGACCGTTGCCCGCCATGTAGCCGGAAGAGCCTGCGCCCGACACGCCGCGTGCCGCGCCGCCACCGGCAAACAGGTTAGGCAGACAGGATCCGTCCTCGCGCAAGACGCGCGCCTCGCCATCGACGGCGAGCCCCCCTTGGGTATGAAACAGTGCACCGGTCACCTTCACGGTGAAAAACGGTGCGCGCAGCGCGGGTTTACCCGTGAAATCACGTCCGTAACGGTCGGCACGCTCGCCGCGCTGCAGCGACTCGACCTCGGCAACCGTGCGCGCAAGTCCGTCCGCGTCGATACCCGCCACCGCCGCGAGCGCGCGTACGTCGTCCGCCTGCAGGATCGCCCGCGCCTCGACGGCCTCGCGATAGTCATCGAACTCGAGCATGAGCTCGTGCAGTCGCTGATCGTAGATGTCCCAGGCGACATGACCGGGCTGCGCCACCACTTCGACGGCCTGCTCGGAGTAACCCTTGGCCTCGTTGGAAAAACGTTCGCCGCGGACGTTGACCTGGTAGCCGCCCTCCATGATGAGCGGCCAAAGAATAGGTACGCCGCGCCCGGCGGCGAGACCGCCGTGGCCCTGATAGCTGTGGATGTCGCGGATGGCGGCGCCCAGTCCCAGGCCCCAGCGGATGGCGTCACCCTTGTTGCCCGGATGACCAAAGAAAGTGGCCTCGGCGATCTCGGGGATGAAGCGGCGCACCATCTCGGCATTGCCGCCGAAGCCGCAGCAGGCGAGGATCAGCGCCTCGCAGCCGAGGTCCTCTGCACTGCCGTCAGGACGGCGGATGCGCACACCCCGAATACGCTGGTCATCGGGGTCGACGAAGAGCTCGCTCACCAGCGCCTCGGTGAGCACGTCGATTCCGCGGCGACCGATGGCGGCCGCCAGCGCTCCCATGAGTTCGCGGCCGGTGCGGTTCGGCGTCCCGTGCATGCGCTTCACGCTGTGGCCCGGGTAGAGGAAACTGTCGACCAGCGACAGCGGCACGCGATGATCGTCGATCAGCCACTCGACGGTGCGCGCCGAAGCGCGCGCGAGGTCCAGCGCGATTCCCGCGTCGGTTTCGCCGCCGGTCTTGCCGACGATGTCGCGGGCAAAGAGCTCCGGCGAGTCGACGATGCCGCGTTCACGCTGCAGACGCGTGTTCGCCGCCGGGATCAACCCGGTCGACATCGCGGTCGTGCCCAGCGTCGATGCGTCGCGTTCGAGTACCAGCACCTCGGCACCTGCCTGCTGAGCGGCCAGCGCCGCCGTGAGTCCGCAGCCGCCGCCGCCGACCACGATCACCGGCATGCTGCCGGCGAACCGCGCCTCGCGGCTATCGAGCAACCCATGCGTAGCATCCAGCGCGTTCATCGTCTCGTGACTCCTCTACGAACAGCGCAGCCTAGCGAGCGTGGACCAGCGGCTCAACCTTGACTTACGATGGCTCGCCAACGATGGGCAGTCATCTGCCGGGGGTCATCATGAGTGCCGATTCCGCCCTGTCCCGCTATGCGCTGTCGCCAGCGACGCTGGACTTCCTCGCCCGCCGCCACGGCCATTTCATCAACGGCCGCTGGGTACACTCCAGCGCCGGGCCGGAAATCGATATCCACGACCCCGCCAGCGGTCTGAAAATCGCCCGTTGCGCCGCAGGCGGTGCGGCCGAGATCGACGCCGCGGTCAAGGCGGCGCGCGCTGCGTTCGAGGGTCCCTGGTCGAAGTTCACTGCGGCGCAGCGCAGCGCCGTCCTGTGGAAGATTTCCGATCTCATCCTCGCCAACTTCCAGCAACTCTGCGAACTCGAAATCCTCGACAACGGCCTGCCCACACCGCTCGCGCAGTACGTCTGCGGCATGGTGGTGCCGGAGTTCTTCCGCTACTACGCGGGCTGGCCGACCAAGATCGAGGGCGCGACCATCCCCGCGGCGCCGCAGGGCAAGCTGCCCGGCGAGGCGATTTCCTTCACGCTGCGCGAGCCGATCGGCGTGGTCGGCGCGATCACGCCATGGAATTCGCCGCTGCCGATGGTGATGCTGAAAATCGCCCCGGCACTGGCCACCGGCTGCACGCTGGTGCTGAAGCCTGCCGAGCTCACGCCGCTCACCGCCATGCGGCTGGCCGAGTTGTGCCAGGAAGCGGGCGTGCCGGACGGCGTGATCAACATCGTCAACGGTCTTGGCGAAATCGCCGGCGCCGCGCTCGCCGCGCATCCGGGTGTCGACAAGATCGCCTTCACCGGCTCCACCGAGGTCGGCCGGCTGATCGTCAAGGCGGCTGCGGGCAACCTCAAGAAGGTGACGCTGGAACTCGGCGGCAAGTCACCGGTGGTGGTGTTCCCTGACGCCGACCTGGAGCAGGTCATCCCCGGCGCCGCGCGGGCGTGCTTCTTCCTGCAGGGCCAGAACTGCATGGCCGGCACGCGACTCTTCGTGCACGAGAAAGTCCATGACAAGGTAGTCGAAGGCGTGGCGGCGGTCGGCCGCGCAATGAAGATCGGACCGGGGCTCGATCCCGCCTCCGAATTCGGCCCGCTGATTTCCGCGGAGCAGCGCAACCGCGTGGCCGGCTTCGTCGACGCCGGTCGGCGCGAAGGCGCGGAAGTGGTCTGCGGCGGTCGCTCACCCGAGCGCCCCGGCTATTTCTTCGAGCCGACGGTGCTCGCCGGCACCACCAGCGAGATGACCCCGGTGAAGAATGAAATCTTTGGTCCAGTGCTGTGCGTACAACGTTTCGGCGATGACGATCTCGATGCCGTGGCGAAGGCGGCCAACGCCACGATCTACGGCCTCTCCGGCAGCGTCTGGACCCGCGATCTCGGCACCGCCATGAAGATGGTCCGCAAGATCGACTCGGGCCAGGTCAGCGTCAACATGCACGCTGCCATCGATCCGGCCATGCCTTTCGGCGGCAACAAGCAGTCGGGCTGGGGGCGCGAGTTCGGCAAGGAGGGGCTGGAGCCCTATCTCAAGACCAAAGGCATCTCGATGACCTGGTGAACGGGTTGCCGTCCGCAACCGTTCCGACAATCAACGGAATTTACGAGGAGAGAGTCCATGACCAATGCTGTTTCAACCCCGCAGCGCGCTTCACTGCGGCAGGCTTTCGCACCGTCGACCACGCGTATCCGGCACATCGCCGTGTGCGCCGGTCTCGCACTGGCGCTGCTCGCACCGGCAATGCTCGAGGCCGCAGGCAAAAGCGGCAGCGCGGTGCGCGTGACCACCGGCACCGTCGAACGCGCCGAGCGTACCCGCCTCGACTCGAACGCCGGCAAGGGCGCGCTGATCGGCGGTACGGTGGGGTTGTTGTCGGCGTCCGGCCAGTCGGGCGGCAAGAAAGCGCGCAATGCCATCATCGGCGCCGGCACGGGCGCAATCATCGCCAGCGCGACCGAGGGCAGCCGCGACGGCATGACCTACACGGTGCGCACCGGCAGCAACGAATCGATCCGCATCGTCAGCGACCAGACCGGCATCATGGTGGGTGACTGTGTAGTCGTCGAAGAGACCGGTAGCACCAACAATATCCGGCGCGTGGCGCGTGAGTCCTGCGACACCGCCTCCAGGCCGGTGATTGCGCAGTTGCAGCCGCAATTCCAGAACGACGCCGCGGAGTGCGCAGCCGCCAAGGACCAGTTGGTCAACGCAGTCACCGCCGAAGCCGTGGACCTTGCGGTCCGCAAGGTGAAGATTCTCTGCAACGACTGAAGGTTCCGCGCGGTGCTCAGCGGGCGCAGCTTGCGGGTAGCGCAGGCGCACCGCCGAGCGCGGCAAGCAGTCGCCGATAGTCGGCCGAGCCCTCGAGCAGGCGACGCGTTGCACAACGCAGCGCGATAGCCTGCTCGCGGGGCAGGTCAAAACTCGTGGGCAGCTCGACGAGCTCAGCGAGTGCATCGTCCTCGCGCAGCGAGTCGAGTTCGATCTCGATGTAATGAAGCTCGGCATGCATGCGTCGCGCATGCGCCTGCAAGGCTTCGCGCAGCAGCACCCTGCTCTCGGCGGTGTAGCGATCGACCGGCACCGTGCCCATCAGCCGCAGCATCTCGAACATGTCGGGAGGATCGCGGCTCATGCCGACCCGCGTGGACTTTGAGTCGCCGGCATTCACCGAGATGTAGACGATGCGGCGCGAACCCGATGCGGTTGGCAGGCGCTGCAGACCCATGCGGTCCTCGTCGTCGTTCAGCGCGTCGAGCAGCGCTCTTGCGCCGAGGTTGTCGCTCAAGGCACCGTCAACAAGATGCAGGTAGGCAAAGCGGCTGGCGTCAGTCCGCGCCTTCAGTGCAGAGGCGCGGAAAAACTGCCGTGAACTGTGGTCGTCGATGCGTAGCGTGGCGTCGACCCAGCCCGGCAGCGTATAACCACAGCGCCCGGCGTTGTTGCGCAGCGTAATCGGCGTGGAGATCACCGGCACCGATGATGACGCGGCAACCGCGCGCGACAGCGGATAGCGCGCGAGGTCAGTACAGATCAGATCGAAACTCTCCTGCGTGAACTCGAAGCGCGAGGCGAGGCCGATGTCGGTGGCGTTGATCAGCAGCAGCGGCCGCCGGCCGCTGCGATCAAGATCTTCGAAGGTGGCGCCGCGGAACAACTTGCGATCGAAGTACTCGGCGTACAGGTCACCGCGGGAAAACTCCGCCGAAGCCAGCCGCAGCCAGTTACGCGGGTCGAGCAGAACCCGGCGGCGCAGCGCTGCCGTCACGTCGCGATCGAGGAATCTGCGTTCGAAGTCCGTGAACAAACGATCGCCATACAAGGAGTAGTAGGCCGCTGTGACCGCACCGCCGGACACCCCCGACAGCACATCGACCTCGTCGAGCAATCGCGTACTGCCCGTCGGACGCGGGATCCTGTCAGCGGCCAGCTGCTCCAACAATCCATAGGCCATCGCCGAGGCACGCATGCCGCCACCGGAGAGGCTGACGAGGAACAGCAGATCGTCGGCGGCGCGCTGCTGCAGTATCACCG
Organism: uncultured Acidibacter sp.; assembly: GCA_964541625.1. Taxonomy (GTDB): domain Bacteria; phylum Pseudomonadota; class Gammaproteobacteria; order Steroidobacterales; family Steroidobacteraceae; genus UBA964. The sequence continues at coordinate 9,404 of CAZIRD010000068.1, read as the reverse complement.
AGCCGTGATAGCCCTGCTGCGGATCGACGCGCTGCAGCGGTTCGCCGAGGTAGGCGCGTGGCGTGGAGCAGCCGGCGATCATCAGCCACAGCAGCCCAAGCGAGGATCGCAGACCGACCCTCCTGCGCGGCCCGGTACGCGGCGCCTTCGCTTGGTCAGCAGGCTCGCAGACCACGCGCCCGCTCACCGCCGCGACTGCATCCGTGAGAGATAGTCGGCGATGCCGTCGATCTGCGCCTGGTCGAGGCCGCTCATCGACTTGTCGTGGGTTGCCGACAGCGGGGGCCGTCGACCCTCGACGACGTCGAGGAACTGGCGCACGAGGTAGGCTTGATGCTGCGCCGCGAGCCGCGCGATGCCGCGACCGGCATCGCCCTGCCCCGTTGCACCGTGACAATCCGCGCAGCGCTCGAGATAGATTGCCGCACCGCTGTCGAGATGGATGCCGTTGCCTGTACCCACCACGCCGTTCGCCGGCAGCGCAGCGATGAAGTCAGCCACGTCAGCGAGATCATTGAGCGTCTGCAGACGCCGCAGGTGCACGACGTGCTCCATGCGTAGGTCCCAGCGACGACCTTGGCGATAATCGACGAGCTGACGCAACAGTACCTCACGATGCTGGCCGGCGATGACCGGCACGGCGCCATCACGCTGTCCCATGCCGTCGGCGCCATGGCAGGCGGCGCAGGTCGCGAACAAGGTCTCGCCGCGGGCGCGGTCCGGCATTAACTGCAAGGTCGCACGCCACTGCGCCAGCGCCGCGTCGGTATCGGCGGACGAGGCAGCGGCGCCAACGGTGGCCGCGAGCATCAATACCGCGGCGACCAGGCTGCAGGCACGGCCACCGCGGGGCATCACCAGGTCCCCGTGTTCGGCATCGAGAGCCAGGGCTCCACCGGCGCAAGCGCCTCGCCCGCCTGCAGCAACTCGATCGATATGCCATCCGGCGAGCGCACGAAAGCCATGCGGCCATCGCGTGGCGGACGCAGGATGGTGACGCCATGGTCGACGAGCCGCTGGCAGGTCGCGTGGATATCGGTCACCGCATAGGCAACGTGGCCGAAGTTACGCCCGCCGCTGTACGCCTCGGGATCCCAGTTGTAGGTCAGCTCCAACTGCGCCGTGTGATCGCCGGCGGCGGCGAGGAACACCAGCGTGTAGCGCCCCTTGGGCACGTCCTTGCGCGAAAGCAGCTCGAGTCCGAGGGCGTCCCGATAGAATCGCAGCGAGGCTTCGAGGTCCGTGACCCGGACCATCGTGTGCAGGTATTTCATCGCCAAAGTATAGGATGCGCGCGTGACCTTGTCCGACTCCGAATGGCTGGCGGTGCTCACCAGTCTGCGGGTGGCCGTGCGCGCCCTGGCCTTCACGCTGCCGCCGGCGCTGCTGTTCGGCTGGCTGCTGGCGCGGCGTCGGTTCCCGGGGCGTGCGCTGCTCGATGCGCTGGTGCACTCGCCGCTGGTGCTGCCGCCCGTGGTCGTGGGCTATCTGCTGCTGCTTGCGCTCGGCGTGCAGGGCCCGCTCGGTCGGTGGCTGGACAGTACATTCGGCCTGCGTCTCGTGTTCACCACCAGCGGCGCTGCGCTCGCGGCAGGCATCGTCGCGCTGCCGATCATGGTACGCACCATCCGCTTGTCCATCGAGGCCATCGACCCGCGACTCGAGCTCGCCGCGCGCTCGCTGGGCGCCGGCCCGCTCGATCGGTTCCTCGGCATCACGCTGCCGCTCGCCCTGCCCGGGATCCTCGCCGCTGCAGTGCTCGGCTTCGCCATGTGCCTCGGCGAGTTCGGCGCGGTCATCACCTTCGCCGCCAATGTCCCCGGCGAAACGCAGACCCTCGCCCTCGCCATCTACGGCGCCTTGCAGACGCCCGGCGGCGAGCCGCTCGCGCTGCGGCTGGCGCTCATCTCCATGACGATCGCCGTGCTCGCCTTGCTCGCCGCGGAATGGCTGGGCCGGCGCGCGCAGCGCTGGAGCGCGCGCCAATGATCCGCGTCGAGGTCGCCTGTCGGCGCGGCGCGTTCAGCCTCGATGTGGACTTCGAGGTTCCCGACCACGGCGTCACCGCCGTTTTTGGTGCATCGGGGGCCGGCAAGTCGACGCTGCTCGATCTGCTTACCGGATCGCTGCGGCCCGATCGTGGCCGCATCATTGTCGCCGGGCAGACTTTCGTCGATACATCACGCGGCGTGCTGCTGCCGACCGAACACCGCGGCATCGGCTGGGTACCACAGGATGGCCTGCTGTTCCCGCACCTCGACGTTGCGGCCAACCTCGATTACGGCGCGCGGCGCGCGGCGGCCCGCGCAAGCAGTATCCAACGCGGACAGGTCATCGAGACGCTCGGACTCGCTGCGCTGCTCGAACGCTGGCCGCGCGAGCTGTCGGGAGGCGAGCGTCAGCGTGTCGCGCTCGGCCGCGCGCTGCTCTCGAAACCGTCGCTGCTGCTGCTCGACGAACCGCTCGCCGCGCTTGATACGCCGCGCAAGGCGGAGATCCTCGCGCTGCTCGATCGCATCAAGCGCGAGTTCGCCATACCCGCCATCCATGTCACCCACAGCCTCGCCGAAGTGTTGCGGCTCGCTGATCATCTGCTGCTGCTGGATGCCGGCAGGCTGCTGGCGAGCGGCCCGATCGACTCCCTGATCGGCCGGGCCGATACACCGCTGCTGTCGATGCGCGCCGACACCGGCAGCCTGCTCACCCTCGAGGTCCGCGGCCGCGACCTCGATGGCGACGGCTGGATCGCTGAACTTGACAGCCAGCAGGTACGCATTCCGCTGCTGCCGCTCGAAGCTGGCCAGCGTACCCGGGCCTACGTGCCGGCGAACGAAGTGATCATCGCCACACAGGCGCCGGTCGGCCTGTCGGTGCGCAACGTACTGCGCGCGCGCCTCGTGCAATGGCGCGACCGCGGCGATGGCTCGGTACTGGTCGAACTGGCCGTCGGCCCGCAGCGCCTGCTCGCCGCCGTGACGCCGGCGGCGATCTCAACGCTCGCGCTTTCGCCGGGCCAGGAGGTGTTCGCGCTGGTGAAGTCGCTCGCGCTCGACGCACCGGCCGGTGGGCGCCTGCTGGAGATGGGCTGAGCGCCGGGCTGACCGCGGCGAACGCGGCAGCGCTCAGAACATCTGCGAGGGGCCCGGGGCCTCGACTTCCTTCACCGCGTGGCGCGCATTGATGTGCTCGCCGGTGATCATGGCGTCGTAGGACTGGCCCGGTCCGACCATCGGATAGACACCGGCATCCGGATCGATGATGACTTCAAGGAATGCCGGTCCGGGATATCGGATGAACTCGGCGATCACACGCGGCACATCGGCTTTGCGATCGAGGCGCACCGCGTAACCGAAGCCGTCGGCCTGCGCCGCCTTGACGAAGTCCTTCTTGTGCAGCGACTTGTCGCTCGCCGACATGCGCCCCTTGAAGAACAGCTTCTGCCACTGCTTGACCATGCCGTCGCCGAAATTGTTGAGTACGACGACCTTCACCGGCAGGTCGTAGGTGGTGACGGTCTCGAGCTCGCCAAAATTCATGCGGATCGAAGCGTCGCCGTCGATGTCGATCACCAGCGCACCTGGATTCGCAAACTGCGCGCCGATGGCGGCCGGCAGCCCGAAACCCATCGTGCCCATCGAACCCGAAGTGAGCCACAGGCGCGGCCGGCGGAAATCGAAATACTGCGCTGCCCACATCTGGTGCTGGCCAACACCCGTGGCAATGATCGCCTCGCCGCGCGTCTGGCGGTTGATCTCCTCGATGACGTAATACGGCTGGATGAGCGCGCTGTCGCGGTCGTAGTTCATCGCATGCCGCTGGCGCAGCGCGGCGAGTTCAGCGTGCCAGACGGCGAGATCAGGCCGAAAGCCGATGCGTTGCCCGTAGGCGGTGAGGGTTTCGAGCGCGGCCTGCAACTGGCCGACATGGCTCCAGTCGACGCGCTTGACCTTGTTGATTTCGGCGCGGTCGATGTCGAGATGGGCGATCTTTCGCGCCTTGGGCGCGAACCGCGCCGGCACGCCGGCGACGCGATCGTCGAAACGCGCGCCGACCGCGATCAGCATGTCGCAGTCTTCGACCGCGTAGTTGGCGAAAGCGGCACCGTGCATGCCGAGCATGCTCATCGACAGCGCATGGGTGGTGTCGAAGGCGCCGATGCCCATCAGCGTGGTCACCACCGGCACACCAAAGATCGTGGCGAAGGCGGTGAGCGCCGCAGCGGCCTCGCCATTGACCACGCCGCCGCCCGCGTAGAGCAGCGGCCGCTTCGCGGCGGCGAGCATGGCAAAGAATTCAGCCGCCTCGTCGTCCTCGATGGCGGCATGCGTGGAAGCAAACAGCCGCTTGCGGTAACCGGGAATGGGCAGCACACCCTCGCCCTTGAACTCACCGGTCCAGTTCTGCACGTCCTTGGGCACGTCGATGACCACGGGGCCGGGACGACCCGTGCGGGCGATCTCGAAGGCCGTGCGCACCGTCGCTTCGAGGAGGGTCGGGTCGGTGACGAGGAAGATGTGTTTGGCCACCGCGCCCATCAGCGCCGGAACCGGTGCCTCCTGAAAGGCATCGGAGCCGATCGCCGCAACCGGCACCTGACCGCAGATGACGACCATGGGGATCGAGTCCGCCATGGAATCGCGCACCGGCGTCACGGTGTTGGTGGCGCCGGGACCGGAGGTGACGAGGCAGACGCCGACCCGACCGCTGGCACGCGCATAGCCCGCGGCCATGAACCCCGCGCCCTGCTCGTTTGCGGGCACGATCAGCGGCATCTGCGGCAACTGCTGCGCCGCGCGCGACTGGTTGTAGAGGAACACGGCGTCGTAGGTCGGCAGGATCGCGCCGCCCGAGTAGCCGAAGATGGTGGTCGTGCCTTCGTCGGCGAGCACCTGGACGATCATCTCCGCGCCGGACATGGTCTGACCGGCGCGCGGGTGGCGGGCCGGTGCGTCGTTGCGGGTCGCGGCAGGTTGGGACATGCGGAAAACCACTGAAAAACGGGCGGCGGGCCGATCAGACTACCAGTTCAGGCGCTCCGTGCAATATGCTTCGCGACGCATGCGCCACATCATCGCGATCAACCTCCAGAACGAAGCGGGTGCCCTCACCCGCGTCGCCGGCCTGTTCTCGACCCGCGGCTACAACATCGAGTCGCTGTCGGTGGCCGCCACCGACGATCCCACCGTCTCGCGCATCACGCTGGTCACCCGCGGCTCCGACGCGGTGATCCAGCAGATCGTCAGCCAGCTCAACAAGCTGGTGGACGTGGTCGCCGTCGAGGACATGACCCAGGGCGAGCACATCGAGCGCGAGCTCGTGCTGCTGAAGCTCAAGGTCCGGCTCGAACAGTCGGACGCCGTGCGCGGCTACGTGGTGCGGGCGGGTGGCCGCGTACTCGATCCGGCAAGCGACGGGTTCATCGTCGAGCTCACCGCGAGCGAGGCCGAGATCGACAAGTTCATCACCGAGCTCGCCAAGGGCGCGCAATTGCTCGAGGTGGTGCGCAGCGGCTCGCTCGGCATCAGCCGCCTCGAACGCGCGGCGCGCTCGCGCCGCGAGTGATCCTCGGCAACATCTGCACCAGGGTCGCATCGCGCAGCCCGAAGTGATGCCAGAGCGCGGCCGCAACATGCAGGCCGACCAGTCCGAGCAGGCCCCAGGCCGCCCAGATATGAGCCGGCTGCAGCACGTTGGCCCAGGCGATGTTTTTCGGCAGCCAGACCGGCAGCTCGAATAGACCAAAGAAATGTGTGCGCCCGCCGTAGGTCATCGAGGCGGTCCAGCCGAGCAGCGGCACGATCAGCATCGCGAGGTAGATCAGACCGTGCGCTGCCTGCGCCGTCCGTTGCTGGCCGACCGACATGCTCGAGGGCAGTGTCGGTCGCTGCCGCCACCGGTTCCAGAGCCAGCGGAACACCACCAGAAACAGCACGATCAGACCGAGCGACTTGTGGTGCTTCAACCAGCGGCCGTACTCGGCACGCACCTGCGGATTGTCGAAGTCGCCGAAATTGACGATGAAGTACATCAGCGCCGTGGTGCCGAGGATGGCCAGAGCCATCCCCCAATGGAAAAGCTTGGAGAGAGTGCTCCACGGACGTTCCTCCGGACGGCGTGCGGGCGCTACCCGCAGCACGATCGACAGCAGCATCCAGAGGGCCGCAATGCTCGCCGGCCAGGCGAACAGCATCGTTTGCCAGACTTGGGTCGGTCCCGAGAACAGACCCGTCGTCCACGCCAACGCCGCCACCATCGGCGCGGCCAGTACGCTCGCGACGATCACCAGTGTCTTCTTCATACGGCCCCCGCGTCGTAATCGTAGAGCGTGCGCAGCTCGGCCATGCCGGCAGCCAGCGCCTTCACCTGCTGCTGCGGATCGTCGGCGAAGTACAGCGCGGCGCGTGAACGCGACATGGCGAGCGCTGCGCTGACCCGCGCGTGGCGCGCCGCCTCGTAGCGTCGCAGCGCCTCATCCGGGTCGACCGCCGTCGCCACCACCCGCGCCATCACGGCCGCATCCTCAAGTGCCATCACCGCACCCTGGCCGGTGAACGGCGGCATCGCATGTGCGGCATCACCGAGCAGCGTCGCCCGGCCGCGTGTCCAGGTCGGCAGCGGATCACGGTCAAACAGCCCCCACTTGAAGAGGCGATCGACGGGTGTGAGTTCAAGCAGACGCAGACTGTGCGGCTCGAAGTCCGCGAACTCCTCGAGCAACTCTTCGAGGCTGGACCGCACCGACCAGCCCTCTTCCATCCAGGCGCTTCGCCGCGCGATGGCGACGAAGTTGACCAGCGAACCGCCGCGCAAGGGATAGCGCATCAGCAAACGACGCGGACCGACCGTCATGCAGAGCGGCGGATCCAGGAGATCGGGCGGAACGATCCCGCCGGGGATCAGCCCGCGCCAGGCCACGTAGCCGGTGAAGTTGGGATGATCGGGTCCGAACAGCGCCGCGCGCGTCGCCGAGTGGATGCCGTCGGCACCGATCAGCCAGTCCGCCGTGTGACGCGTACCGTCGGACAGCTCGACAGTCGCCGCCGCCGTACTCGTCTCGACGCTGCGCACGGTGGCCGAAGTGACCACACAGCGCGGATCGAGTGCTTGAACCGCGGCCAGCAGCGCGGCATGCAGATCGGCGCGGTGTACGTGGTAGAGCGGCATGCCGTAGCGCTCGCGACTGCGATCCTGCGGCAACTGCACCAGCACGTCGCCGGTCGCATAGTGACGGATACAGCCAGCCGGCGGATTGCTGCCGATGCGCACGAGGTCCTGCTCGAGGCCAAGATGGCGCAGCGCCTTGCCGGCGTTCGGCGTAATGCTGAGCCCCGCGCCGACTTCGCCGAGCACATCCACCTGTTCGAGTACGCGCACCTGCTGCCCGGTGCGCAGCAAACCGAGTGCCGCGGCGAGCCCGCCGATGCCGGCGCCGACGACGATGACCGAGGACTTCATGGCGTTACCCGCCGCACCGGCAGCGGCACGCTGCAGAGGTCGATCCTGCCGGCGGGTACTTTGTACCAGTCATCGCGCCGATTGCGTCTCGCCTCCACCAGCGCCGCGAACGATGCGGTGTCGGTGCGCAGCACTTCGAGGGGAACCCGCTGCGCCGGCGGTAAATCGGCGGCGAAACGCAGGCTGCGGATAGGCGTTCGCTCTGCCGCCGTTGCATAGAAGCCGAGTGCCTCCGTACCGCGCGGCAGGGCAGCGAGTAATTCCATGCCGAGCAGTGCGCGACCCAGTACGGTGATATTGCGATCGAGCTGGCGCGGTGCGTGACCGATCACGGCGTAGAGTTCGGCACCGCTGCCCGAATCCACGGCGTTATCGCGGCCGACGCCCAGCGACCCGTAGCAATGCGCGAGCCAGATGCGCCCTGCGCCACGATCGCCGCCCACAGGAAAGCCGTCGACGAAACCGACCGCGGGTGCGAACAGGTCGCCGTCCGGCAGCGCAGTGAAGCCGAGCTCCGCGGTCCAGGCGCGCTCGAACTCCGGCGGCACGCGCGCCGCTGCACCGACGATCGGCTTTTTGCCGTCCGCGTCGCCCCACTGGGTGACGAAGTTGTCCTGCACCCGGTTGATGCTCAGGCCGTCGAACCAACCGGACCGGGTGAGTGCGCGCAGGTTGGCGACGTGCTGCGGCGCAAACGCCGGCGACAGCTCAAAGATCACCCGGCCGGCATCGAGGTCCATGTACAGCGTTCGTTCCGGATCCGGCTGTCGCCACTCGACGGGCGTCGAAGCCGCGAGCACCGCGGCCATGGTCGAAGGCCGGCGAGCGACCACCAGCAGGCCGCGCGAAGGAAACAACGGGCTGCCGTCGGCCCCGTAGAGCAGGTCTTCGATGCCGAAATCCGCGCGCGTCAGCCGGTAGGTCATGTCCGGCGAAATTCTTTGCTTGAAGGCCGGGCTGTCGTAGCTGCAGTCCTGCCGTCGCACGCGGGCGACGAACACCCCGGCGGACTCGCGCGTCCAGCGGATCTCGCAGCCGGGCGGGAAGCCCTGGAAGCCAGCCGCCAGCGGCGATGCGACGTTCGCCAGACGCGCCAGCTTCACCGGATCCGACTCGAAATTGGCGAGGCCGGCAGCGCCCGGAATGATGAACGAGCGCATGAGGTTCGAGGTTCGCGCCGGGTCACGCTCGAAGACGTACAGCTTCTGCTGCCAGGGCTGCGCCGAATCGAGACCATCACGCGCGATCTGGTGATAAAAAACGTATTCGCCGAAAGCCGGCAACTCGACGCGCACGATCTTGTGGTGAAGCATCGTGCGCCGCTGGCCTGCCGGATCGGTCGGATCGACGATCTCGCCCGAGTAACGCCCGGCAAGCAGCTCGACGAGTTCGCGAAACTCCGCCTCGGGATCAGCCGGACGCTGCGCCCACGCAGCCGAGGGCACCGCGAGCAGCCCCGTGAAGAGCAGCCCGACAACAAGCGGCAGCCAACAGGCGCGGCCACCGCGGATCAAAATGCTGTTCATGCGGGCATTCTAGCCCGCGGTCACATCGCCTAGACTCCGACCCATGAACATCGACGCAAAGCGCAAGGCGCTCGCCGGCGGGCTGGTTGCGCCGCTGAAGGGCGGTAGCGCGGCGGTGGTACGGGTCGGGCGCGAGACTCAGGGCCGCGGCGGTAAGGGCGTTACCGTGATCACCGGCCTGCCGCTCGCGCCGTCGGCTCTCGAAGATCTGGCGCGGCAGTTCAAGAAGCGCTGCGGTTGCGGCGGGGCGGTTCGAAACGGCGTGATCGAGATCCAGGGCGACCACCGCGACCTGCTCGTGGCGGAGTTGCAGGGGCTCGGTTGGCAGGCGAAGCGCTCGGGCGGCTGACCTCGCTGATCTCGAACTGCGGCGTCGGCAGCACCGGCACGGGCTGGCGCATGGTGCGCTCGATGTCGCGCAGC
>CAZIRD010000067.1:0-15005 GCA_964541625.1 uncultured Acidibacter sp. | reverse complement strand
CGCCGCCGGAGGCGGTGAAGAAACTCGTGCCGAAGAAGTGGTCGGTGAGCAGCATCGTGACCGCGCCCGCGAGCACCGGCATCACCGCGATCAGCAGATACGCGGTGATCAGCCAGGTCCAGCAGAACAGCGGCATGTTGAGCAGCCCCATGCCGGGAGCGCGCATGTTGAGGATGGTCACGACCACGTTGATGGCGCCGAGGATCGAGGAGATGCCCATCAGATGGATCGCGAAGATCGTCAGCGGGAAGCTGTCGCCGGCCTGCAGCGACAGCGGCGGGTAGAGCGTCCAGCCGCCGGCCGGCGCGCCGCCCGGGACGAACAGCGTCAGCAGCAGCAGCGTGAACGCGAACGGCAGCAGCCAGAAGCTGAAATTGTTGAGGCGGGGCAGCGCCATGTCCGGCGCGCCAACCTGCATCGGCACCATCCAGTTGGCGAGGCCCGTCCAGGCCGGCATGACCGCGCCGAAGATCATCAGCAGCGCGTGCATGGTGGTCATCGAGTTGAAGAAGCCCGGATCGACGAACTGCAGCCCCGGCTGGAAGAGTTCGGCGCGGATCACCAGCGCCATCGCGCCGCCCATGAAGAACAATACGCAGGCAAACACCAGGTACATCGTGCCGATGTCCTTGTGGTTGGTCGCGAAGAGCCAGCGCTTCAGGCCATGCGGCTTGTGGTCGTGGTCGTCGTGCGCGTGGTCGTGGGTTGCGGTGTTGGCCATGATCTTCGTTCTCTCTCGATGAAATCTTTCGCGATGAATTCTTTGGAGCCGGTCGTTGCCGCCGGTGGCGCGGCGATCAGCCGCGCGGGGCCGCCGGCAGGGCGGCTACGGTCGGCGCGGCTGCCGCGTCCGCGGCAGGTTCGGCGGCCGGCGCCGCAGCCGCTTTCTGGCTGGCGATCCAGGCCTTGTACTCTTCCTTGGTGACGACCTTGACGACCACCGGCATGAAGCCGTGATCGCGGCCGCAGAGTTCGGCGCACTGGCCGCGGTAGGTGCCGGTCTTGCCCTTGTCGACCTTGAACCAGAGCTCGTTGACGTTGCCGGGGATCGCGTCCTTCTTCATGCCGAAGGCCGGCACCCACCAGGCGTGGATCACGTCCTGAGCGGTGAGCAGCATGCGCACCTTGGTGTCTTCCGGGACGATCAGCGGGTTGTCGACGTTGAGCAGGTAGTCGGGGACCGCCTTCGGGTCGAGGCCGGACTTGAGTTGGCGTGTTTCGTCGCTCGCGCGGTCAAGCTGCGAGAAGAAGCTCACGCCCTCGCCGAGGTACTCGTACTGCCACTTCCACTGGTAGCCGGTGGCTTTGATGCTGATTTCGGTGTTGCGCGTGTCTTCGATCGCGATCAGCGTGCGCGCTGCCGGGATCGCCATGATGACGAGGATGACCACCGGGATGACGGTCCAGATGATTTCGGCCTTGGTGCTGTGCACCATCGTGGTGTCCGGCTTCGCGCCCTGCGATTTGCGGAATGCCACCAGCGACCAGATCATCCAGCCGAACACGAACACGCCGATCGCCACGCACCACCAGAAAATGGTCATGTGCAGCGAGTGGATCTCGCGCGAGAGTTCGGTGACACCCACCGTCATGTTCAGGTTGCCCCATTCGGCTCGGGCGGCGAGTGGCGCAAGGCCTCCCAGGATCGCGACGGCGGCGGCGAGGGCAGTACGGAAATGTCTGGTCATGGGCTATCCGGTTGCTCGAAATTTTTGCGACGGCCGCTGACCACAGCGCGGGGCGCCGGTCAGGCGGTCCCACCCTGGATGGTCAACGGGGGTGATTCGTCCACGCGGCCGATCAGGCGCTTCAATCGCTTGGCGAGACCCAGACGCTCCTGCTCGTTGAGGAAGCTTCCGATCTCATGCCGGCGACCATGCGACTCGACCGTCAGTCGACTCGGATGCAGCGGCGAACCCCCGGCGCGGATTCTAACTTGTGCCCAGTGTCGCGGGAACTCGACGCGACGCGGCCGCGGCGGACTCTGGTCTTCGATGGCGACCGCGGTCTCGGAGATGATGATGGTTTGCCGGTGATGACGGCGCGCCATGCTGGCGCGCAGTGCCCAGCCGAGCAGGGCGATCTCCAGTCCTGCAAAAGGCAGTACCAGCCAGAAGCCGAGCAGGGAGATCGGCAGGGCGATCGAGAGCGAGGCGAAGCAGATACTGACGAAAAACCAGCGCGCTGCCCGCGGCGACAGCGAGCAATGCGGGGCGATGACGATGCGGGTCTCGGCCGACATGCGACGATCATCCCCCAGCGAGATCAAATTCCAGCGATTTCAGAAGGTTGCGTGCGCACCCGATGATTTCACGCGACCACCAAGCGGTCGAACAGCTGGTCAGCGCTGTTGGCGCGGTCGCGTGGTTCCGCGCCCGCTCGGAACCGGGCGAGAGGCGCTGCGCCGAGCCTGGATGTCAACATGCTGACATTTTCCTCGAGCCGAAGCATCAAGGGATCCAGTTCGTTGGCGACCCAACCGGCAAATGGCAGCCCCGATCGGACGACCTCGCGACACGTCAGTTGCGCGTGGTTCAGGCATCCCAACCGCAAACCGACCACCACCACCACCGGCAAACCGACCGCGACGGCCAGATCCGAAATGGAGAGCTGTGGACTGATCGGCGCGAGCCAGCCACCGGCGCCTTCGACCACCAGCCAGTCATTCCGCTCCGCCTGCTCCCGGGCGACACCGGCGATCAGGCCGATGTCGGGCGTTACCCCGGCCTCGGCGGCGGCGATATGCGGCGACACCGACGGCGCGAAGCAGTAGGGGTTCACACGCTGGTACTCCTGCGCGCAAATCGGGGCGTCGATCGAGGTTCCCCGCGCTGCGGCCAGCAAGGCCAGCGCGTCGTCGTTGCGCAGACCGAGTGGCGTCGGTTCCGCGCCGGCGGCGATCGGCTTCATGACGGCCACGCGCCGTCCGCGGCCTCGGGCGGCGGCTGCCAGGGCTGTCGATACGAACGTCTTGCCGATCTCGGTGTCGGTGCCGGTGATGAACACGCCACGCGCGGCGCCCGGAGCAAAGCTGGGCGGGCTCATGTGGGCTGACGAGGGCGGCGACCGATCGCCGTAACCGGCACGCTCGTTTCAAACGTCGTGCCATCGTGACGCGGATCATCCGGAGGCGGATTGCCCGCGAACGCGGCCGCGTGGATGACCTCGCCATCGACGTGGCGATCGATGTCCAGCACCGGCTCGACGAAGCCTGCATGGCTGAGGGCGCTGCCGAGGCCGTGCAGGTCGAAGCCGTCAGCGGTGGTACTCCAAAGAAAAAGACCGCCTGGTACGAGGACGCGCCGCAGTTCGGCGAGCATGGCGTCGAGGGCAGACGGATCAGGCCTCAGCCAGTGGGCGACTACGAGATCGACGCTGGCGCTGGCGAAGGGCAGCCGGTCGACAGCGGTCTCGATGTGCAGAGGAGCCGGTGGCGGGCCGCCGAGTCGGGCACGGAGTTTTCCCCATGCGCGTCGCCACCCGGGTTGTACCGGTTGCCGCGCCGCCACGGTCTCGTTGATGTCGGTGAGGTTGACGACGATCATTTGCGCGGCGGGAAATCTTTGCTGCAACCGGGCGACCTCCGGTCCCAGACTGCCGCCGACATCGAGGATCAAGCGCGGCGTAAGCGCGAAGTGCCCGATCCGGTCGAGCAACTCCGCGCGTGCTGCGGCGGCCGCATCGATCACTTCATTATCTTCCCGAGTTCGACCAGCGCCTCATCGGCGGCATCGACGCGGATCATCCCGAAGCGGGGAAACTCCAGGTCGAGGATCACGAACAGCGTGAGCGAAATGGTCGCTGCGAAGAGCAGGATGTAGAACCAGCTGCGAACCTTGGTGCCGCAGGAGGCATAGCCGAGCAGCAGCGCGCAGGCGAGGCCGACGCCGCCCAGCAGCAGGTAGATGACCCGCGGGGGATGGTTCTGGAAGGCCACCGCACGCGTAGTGGTGATGTCGATCATTTCATTGAGCGCCGGCAGCAGCAACATGCCGGCCTGGGGCGGCGTCTGCGGCAGGCGCACGGCGTCTACCGCTGCGCTCCAGATACGATCCTGCAGCGCGCTGCCCTGCGTCAGTGCTGCCTGCATGGCGTCCGGGTCGGACACATTGCGGTATGCCGCCACGCGCGCATCGAGGTACTGCCTGAAAAGCCCGCGGATCGCCGGTTGCGCCTCGGCGGGCAGCAGGTCGAGACGCAGGTAGGCGGTCGAGATCGCATTGGTTTCGTTGGCGATCATGAAACGGCGCTCTTCGAAGCGGGCGCCGGCGCCCGAGAAAGTGAGCGCGAGCAGCAAGCCGAGCAGGCCAAGCACGGCGCCTTCCACCGAGCCGCTGCCCTTGCTTACGCCGTCCGGATCACGCGCGAGGCGGGCGATGCCGAGACGACGCCCGAACTCGAAGGCCAGCAGCATGCCGCAGAACAATGCGGCGACGATCAGCAAGATGACCGGAGTGAAGCTCATGTTGCGGCGACCCGGGCATGGGCGATGCGGCTGAAGCCGCCGTTCTTCCGCAGGCGGTTTCGCTGCTGTGGATCGTAGCGGTCTATCAGGTCGTCATCGGCGAAGTCCTGCAGCAACTCGAGGCCCAGTACGGCGAGTTCGCGGCGCAGTTCGCCCGGGTCGAAGCCGGACAGGAATGGCTCGCCCAGCGATTGCACCTGTGCGCTCAACTGCTGCATGCCGCCGTCCGCTTGCGGCTGCGCGCCAAAGAATTTCTGGTCTATGTACGTGAAGACCAGCTCACTGCCCGGCGCGCCGCAGGCGGCGATCGCGCGCAGCGCGGCGAGGTTGGCGTCCCGGGTCAGGTACATCGAGACGCCGAGCCACGAGAAGAACGATGTTGCCGAGCGCTTGAACGAGGTCCTCGCCAGCGCCGATTCCAGCGTTTCCGCAGCGAGGTCGGCGGCCACGAAATGCACACACTCCGGTACCGCGGCAAACTGTTCGCGCAGACGGACGATTTTCAGGTTCTGCGTGGCGGGGTGATCCACCTCGAAAACCTCCAACGGTCGCTGCCCGCTCGGCATGCGCAGCGCATAGCTGTCGAAGCCGGCACCGACGAGCACGTATTGCGTGGTACCCGCCGCGCGCGCGGCGTGTAGCGCATCTTCCGTGAAGCGCGTGCGGATGAGCACGGCCGAATAGGCTGCGCTCGAGCGCAGATAGGCGGCAACGACCTCGGGTCGGCTGCTGTCCGGTGGCAGCGTGGCGATGAACGATGCACTGCCGAGTGCGCGCTGGTGCAGCAACTCCGCCACCTGCGGTGGTACCAGTCGGTCGCCCCAGGGGTCATCGATGAAGGGTGCGGGGTCGGCACGCGTGTGCAGCGCGCGCATGAGTGAGGTGGCAAGAGCCGTGGTACTGGCTTGATCGGACTTCATCGGTTCGACCCTCCGGCCATCTCCGGGTTGAGCTGTGAACGACAGGCGGCAGTGAGCACCGATTCCTCCAGCGCCGTCAACAAGCCGTCCACTTGCGCCGGGCTATGTGCGGCCGAGAGCGTGATGCGCAGACGGGACGTGCCGGCCGGGACGGTCGGTGGCCTGATGGCGGTCACCCGGTAGCCGAGTTCAGCGAGACGCCGGCTCGCCGCCAGCGCGGCGGTCTCGCTGCCGAGGCGCAGCGGCTGGATCGGCGTGGCCGAGTCGCTGACCGGCAGGCCGCGACGCGTCGCACCATCGCGAAACTGCGCGATCAATGCCTGCAGATGTTCGCGCCGCCAGTGTTCCTGGCGTACGCAGCGCAGGGCCTGACGGGTCGCCGCCGCCACGGCCGGTGGCAAGGCAGTGGTGAAGATGTAGGTGCGGGCGCGTTGAATGAGCAGTTCGATCATGTCGGCGTCGCCGGCAACGAAAGCGCCAAAGCTGCCGAGTGCCTTGCCGAAAGTGCCGACCAGTACCGGTACGGCACGCGCGTCGAGGGCAAAGAATTCGCAACAGCCGCCGCCGTTCGCGCCGATCACGCCGATGCCGTGCGCATCGTCGACAACCAGCCACGCCTGGTGCCTGGCAGCCGCGGCAGCCAACGCCGGCAGCGGTGCAAGATCGCCATCCATGCTGAACACGCCGTCCGTGACCACGAAAGCGCCGCTCTGGTGGTCGGCGTCCGCTGCCTGTCGGTGGGCATCGAGCAGCACGCCTGCGGCCGTGGCGTCCGCATGTCGATAGCGATGGTTGGCAGCGCTGCGCACCAGCCTCGCGGCGTCGATCAGCGAGGCATGGTTGAGCTCGTCGCAGACCAGCAGGTCGCGGCGGTCGGCGAGTGCCGAGAACACGCCGAGGTTCGCCATGTAGCCGGTGGAGAACACCAGTGCGCGTTCGCGGCCGGTGAATTCGGCCAGTTCGCGCTCCAGTGCGTCGTGCTCGCTGCAGTGGCCGCTGATGAGGTGTGACGCGCCCGAGCCGCTGCCGAGCTGTCGCGCCGCTTCGGCCATGGCTGCGGCCAGCCGCCGATCGCGCGCCAGTCCGAGGTAGTCGTTGCTGCAGAAGTGGACACGACCGTCATCGACCGGCTCACGCCGGCGTCGCAGGTGGCGCGCGTCGATGTCACGCAGCGCCGTGGCGCGCGCTTCGGCCGTGCAGCGCACCGGCGTCAGGCGTGCAGCGCACCCGGCGCGCCGCTGGCGGTGCGCATGCCGAGCCGCTCGAGCAGCGCGCGGTCATGCTCGACATCCGGGTTGCCGGTGGTCAGCAGCTTCTCGCCGTAGAAGATGGAGTTCGCGCCGGCCATGAAGGCCAGCGCCTGCAATTCGTCCGACATCTTTTCGCGGCCCGCAGACAGGCGCACCGCCGCCAGCGGCATGAGGATGCGCGCCACCGCAATGGTGCGCACGAAGTCGAACGGGTCGATTGGTGCCTGGCCGGCGAGCGGCGTGCCCGGCACGGCCACCAACTGGTTGATCGGCACACTCTCGGGATGCTGCTCGAGATTGGCCAGTACCTGCAGCATGCGTGCCCGGTCACGCACCGTCTCGCCCATGCCGACGATGCCGCCACAACAGACGTTCATGCCGGCCTCACGTACGGCCTCGAGCGTATCGAGACGATCCTGGAAGTCCCGCGTGCTGATGATCTCGCCATAGAACTCCGGCGAGGTGTCGATGTTGTGGTTGTAGTAGTCGAGTCCCGCGTCGCGGAGCTCCTTTGCCTGCTCGCGGGTCAGCATGCCCAGCGTGGCGCAGCTCTCCATGCCGAGCGCCCGCACCTCGCGGATCATCGCGGTCATCACCTCGATGTCGCGTTTCTTTGGTGAGCGCCAGGCGGCGCCCATGCAGAACCGGGTCGCGCCGGCCTCGCGCGCGGCCTTGGCGCGGGCGGCGACGTCGGCCACGGCCATCAGCGACTCGGGCCCGAGCCCTGTGTCATAGCGGATGCTCTGCGGGCAGTAGGCGCAATCCTCCGGGCAGGCGCCGGTCTTCACCGACAGCAGGGTGCTCATCTGCACCGTGTTCGGCGCCTGGTGGCGACGGTGTACCGACTGTGCGCGGAACAGCAGGTCCTGGAAGGGCAGCGCGAACAGCGCCTCGACGTCTTCAAGAGCCCAGTCGTGGCGGATCGAGTCGTTGTTCATCGCCTTCCCCGAGACATTTCCGCCGCGTTCGGCGGGATTCGACTGCTGCCGGTCGGCCGCTTGCCGGGCAGCCTCCCTCGCCGCCGCCGCGGATGTTCCGCAAGGGCGGGGGAGGATGTCAACCTGAGCCAACACTTGAAGTCGACAATGCCCGCCTGGCGACGCTGGGCGTTCTGGTGTCTGCCCGCGCGGTGCTACTTCTGCAGGGCGGCGGGTGATCTCGGTGATCTCGATTTGTGCGCACGCTGTCAGGCCACATTGCCGTGGTTACCCGATGATCGCAACACGATCGACCCCGATACCGCCATGGTGTTCTCGGCGATGAGGTACGCCGCGCCGGCGGATGCCGCCCTCAAGGCGCTCAAGTTCCACGGCGATCGGTCGGCGGCGCGACTGATGGGCAGCTTGCTCGCGATGGCTGCCACCGCGGCCTTCGCCTCCGGCCGGCTCGTGCGCCCCGACCTGCTGCTGCCCGTGCCGCTGCACCCGCAGCGACTTGCGGCGCGCGGCTACAACCAGGCGCGCCTGATTGCCGTGCATGCCGGGGCCTGCCTGCACCTCGCAGTGGCTGACGACTGGCTGCGGCGCGAGCGATCCACCGCGCCGCAGACGGCGTTGCATGCTGCCGAACGACGCCGCAATGTCGCCGGCGCTTTCGTGGCGGGTCCGCGTGCGCTCGCGGCAGCGAGCCGCCGACCCTTGCCCCGCGTAGCGCTGGTGGATGACGTGATGACTACCGGGGCGACACTCGAGGCGGCGCGCGCTGCCTTGCTGGCTGTCGGCTTCGTCGACGTTCAGCGCTGGAGCGTGGCGATGCCGATGCCGACCCACACCGCGAGGCCGACATAGTTGTTGTCGAGGAAGGCCCGGAAGCAGGCTTGCCGTTCGCGGTTGCGCGCAGCGCGCAGCTGCAGCGCGAAGAGCACGGCGACCAGCAGCAGCGCGAGATAGTGGAACACGCCGAGGCCTTCGAGCACGCCAACCGCCACCAGCAGCAGTAGCATCACACCCTGCAGTAGCGCGATGACGAGCAGGTCGTAGCGGCCGAACAGCAGGGCGGTAGAGCGGACGCCGATGCGCCGGTCGTCGTCGCGGTCGACCATCGCATAGAAGGTGTCGTAGATGCCGGCCCAGGTCACGGTCGCGGCGAACAGCAGCCAACCACTCGGCGGCACCTCGCCCTGCACGGCCGTGAAAGCCATCGGCACCGCCCAGCCGAAGGCGATGCCGAGATAGAGCTGCGGTGCCGGGAAGAAGCGCTTGAAGAACGGATAGGTCAGCAACAGGACCGCCGCAACGACCGACAGCAGCACCGTGCGCATATCGAGTTGCAGCACGAGCACGAGTGCGAGCAGCATCAGCACCACGAACAGGCCGATCGCTTCCCGTGGCGAGACGCGCCGAGCGGCCAGCGGGCGTTCACGCGTGCGTTCGACATGCGGATCGATGTCGCGATCGGCGAAATCATTGATGATGCAGCCGGCGGAACGTGTCAGCAGCGTACCGACGAGGAAGATCGCGAGCAGCGCGAGATCGGGCAGTCCGCCGGCCGCGAGCCATAGTGCCCAGAGCGCCGGCCAGAGCAACAGCAGCGTGCCGATCGGCCGGTTGAGCCGGGTGAGCAGCGCGTACTCATGCAGTCGACGGACCAGGGCGCGGGGCATCGGCGGTGCGTGTGGGTCAGCGGCGGCCGATGGCCGGCAGGAAGACTTCGTAGAGATCGAACGGTGCGCCCGCCGTGCGGAACGCCGAGTGCCGAATCCACAACGGCTGTGCCGGCAAGCCGGCATGCGCCAGCGCGCGGCCGGCGAGCCAGGTGTCCGGGTAGCACTGCGCGTAGCGGAAGTCCTCGCGCTCGAGCGCCGCACGGCCGGCGAGCGCTTCGCCGAGCGTGCGCCGGCCGATCGAGCCTAGCCAAGGCTGGGCGGCGAGCGTGGCGGCCGGGATGCGCGTGTGCGCGAACATCCACGGTACGCCGTCGCAACCCATGTCGATTTCACGCCAATGCGCGTCGGCTACGCGTTCCTCGCGCAGCAGATTCATGACGAAGCCTGCACCGGCCGCTGCGCGGATGCGCAGCGTGAGCAGGCCCGGCGTCAGCAGCCAGGAACGCAGCGCGGCATCGCCCACATAGCAGTTGAGCGCCTGCCCCGGCAGCCACATGACGCTGGCGGGTACGGCCGGCGTCGTCGATTCTTCAGCCGATACGGCCATACCTGTCATCGGTCCCGATCCATCGCATCGTCAGGGGCGCGATTCTATCCGGGTGACGCGCGAGCAGGGTCTCGGCCGCTTCCTGCACGCGCGGCAGCAGGTCGGCGTCGCGGATCAGGTCGGCGACGCGCATGCGTGCCAGCCCGGTCTGCCGCGTGCCCAGCAGTTCGCCGGGGCCGCGCAACTCGAGGTCGCGCCGCGCGATTTCGAAGCCGTCGTTGCTGTCGCGGATGGCATTGAGTCGCGCCCGCGCCAGCGCACCGAGTGGTGCGCGGTAGAGCAGTACGCAGCCGCTCTCGTGCGCGCCGCGGCCGACGCGGCCGCGCAGCTGGTGCAGTTGCGCGAGCCCCATGCGCTCGGCATTTTCGATGACCATCAGCGTGGCGTTCGGGACGTCGACGCCGACTTCGATCACGGTGGTGGCAACCAGCAACTGGATGCTGCCCGCCTTGAAGGCCAGCATGGTTGCTTCCTTGTCCTTCGGCTTCATCCGTCCGTGCACCAGCTTGACCACGAGATGCGGCAGCGCCTCGGCGAGGACCGCGGCCGTTTCTTCGGCCGCCTGGCATTGGAGTTCTTCCGACTCCTCGATCAAAGGGCATACCCAGTAGGCTTGCCGGCCGCTGCGGCAGGCGGCGTCGATCCGCGCCACCACCTCGTTGCGTCGCGTCTCTGCGGCGACCACCGTTTTCACGGGCGTCCGGCCGGGCGGCAGCGTATCGATGACCGAGACGTCTAGATCGGCATAGGCCGTCATCGCCAGGGTGCGCGGGATCGGCGTCGCAGTCATGATCAGCTGGTGCGGGTGCCGGCCGCCGGCCTCGCCTTTCTCGGCGAGCCGCAGGCGCTGCTGCACGCCGAAGCGATGCTGCTCGTCGACGATCACCAGCGCGAGATCGCGGAAGCCGACGCCCTCCTGGAAGAGGGCATGCGTACCGACGGCGATCTGCACCTCGCCGGAGGCGACCGCTTCGATGGCGCTGCGCCGCGTACGTGCCGGCTGCGACCCCGACAGCAGCGCGACCGTGACCCCGAGCGGCCGGAACCAGGCCTGCAGATTTCTTTGATGTTGCTCGGCAAGGAGTTCGGTCGGCGCCATCAGCACCGCTTGCCGGCCACTGCCGACCGCGCGCGCCGCCGCCGCTGCAGCCACCACCGTCTTGCCGCAGCCGACATCGCCCTGCACGAGGCGCACCATCGGACGAAGCGCGACGAGGTCGGTATTGATCTCATCGAGTGCACGGCGCTGCGCAGCGGTCAGCGCGTAAGGAAGCTGGGCGATGAACCTCGCCTCGAGTCCGGCCGCGTCCTGCAGCGACCATGCCGCCTCGGTGCGGGCCGACTCGCGCAGGCGGCGCATCACGGTCTGGTGGGTGAGCAGTTCCTCGAAGGCGAGACGGCGCTGGGCGGGATGCCTGCCGGCATCGAGTTCATCGAGATCCGCATCGAGCGGTGGCCGGTGTACATAGCGCAAGGCCTCGCGCAGCGCCGGCAGGCCGAGCGGCGCGACCAGCGCCGGCGGCAGCCAGTCGCGTACGCCGGCGCTGTCGAGTTCGCGCAGCGCCTGCGCGATCAGCACCCGCAGACGTCCCTGGCTCACGCCCTCGGTTGCCGGGTAGATTGGTGTCAGCGAGTCCTCGAGCGGCGTGCGCTCATCAAAAATGCGCCGGTACTCGGGATGGATCATCTCCAGGCCAAGCGGCCCGCGCCGCACTTCGCCAAAGCAACGCAGCCGGATACCGCGTTCGAGTCCCTGCTGCTGCGCTGCCGAGAAGTGGAAGAAGCGCAGCGTCAGGAATGCCGAACCGTCGGCGATCCGGCACAGCATCTGCCGCCGCCGCCGGTAGACGACTTCGGTCAGCTGTACTTCCCCTTCAACCACGGCCCGACCGCCGGCGAGCAGCGAACCGATCGGCTGCACCCGCGTGCGGTCTTCGTAGCGGGTCGGCAGCACGAACAGCAGATCCTGCACGCTCTCGACGCCGAGCACGGCGAGCCGTGCCGCGAGCGCCTCGCCGACGCCGCGCAGGGCGGTCACCGGGCGTTGTTCACGCTGTTCGTTCATCAGGGCACGCGGCGCTACGCGCGCTGTGCGATCAGTCGAGATGCAGGATGCAGTCGATCTCGACGCGCGCACCGCGCGGCAGCTGGGCGACGCCGATCGCCGCCCGCGCCGGCCAGGGCTGCGGGAAATACTGCGCCATGATCTCGTTCACCTTGGCGAAATGGACGAGGTCGGTCAGGTAGACGGTGACGCGCACCGCATGGCGCAGCGAGCCGCCTGCCGCCTTGGCGATCGCCGCGAGATTGTCGAACACGCGGCGGATTTCGGCGTCGATTTCGCCGCTCACCAGTTGGCCGGTGGCAGGGTCGAGCGGGATCTGCCCCGAGATGTAGACCGCGGGGCCGACGCGCACGGCCTGCGAATAGGTGCCGATGGCCTGTGGCGCGTCGGGTGTGCTGATGATCTGTCGCGTCATGGCAAATCTCCGGATTGGCGGGTCGGCGCTCGGTGAGCGACCGCGCGGAGTGCGCGGCTCATTCGTCGCGGGTCCTGACTGCAAGTGTACGCGACAGCCGCAGCACGTCGGGCATGCGACGGATTACGCGCATCACTTGCGCGAGGTGCTTGCGGTCGCGGACGCGGACCTCGAACACCAGCACCGAAGTCTGCGCATCGCGCTCCTCGAGTTCGACATGGTCGATGTTGGTCTCGGTGCCGGCGATCGCCGCAGCGACAGCCGCGAGCACACCCATGCGGTTCTCCACCTCGACCCGCAGTTCGCTGCCGAACATCTGCGGCGTCTGTTCGGCCCAGGTGACGGAGATCCATTTCTCCGGATGCTTGCGATAGTCGTCGACGTTGGCGCAGTCCTCGCGGTGCACGATGATGCCGCGACCGCTCGAGAGGTAGGCGAGGATGGGATCGCCCGGCACCGGGAAGCAGCAGCGGGCGTAGCTGACCAGCAGGCCCTCGGTGCCGGCGACCGCGAGCGGCGCTGGTGCGCTCGTGTCCTCGCCGCCGGTAGCCGCCGGCGTGGCCGCGGGTCCGAGACGCCGCGCGATGAGCGGCGCGAGCCGCTCGCCGAGACCGACCTTCTCGAACAGTTCATCGGCATCGGCCATGCCGAGTTCGCCGGCGGTGGCGAGCAGCGTGTTGGGGTCGATGTCGGTGAGCGACAGGTTGAATTCCGCGAGCGACTGATTGATCAGCCGCTGGCCGAGTTCGATCGCCTCCGAGCGCCGCAGGCCCTTGAGGTACTGGCGGATCGCCGCGCGCGCCTTGGCGGTGATCACGAAGTTGACCCACGAGGGGTTGGGTATTGCGCCCGGCGCGGTGACGATCTCCACGGTCTGGCCGTTGCGCAGCTGGGTACGCAGGGGAGCGAGACGCCGGTCGATCTTGGCGGCGACGCAGCGGTTGCCGACATCGGTGTGTACCGCGTAGGCGAAGTCGACCACGGTGGCGCCACGCGGCAGGCGCAGGATCTTGCCCTTCGGCGTGAACACATACACCTTGTCGGGGAAGAGGTCGACGCGCACGCTTTCGAGGAATTCTTCGGAGGTGCCGGCCTCCTGCATCGAGATCAGGTTCGACAGCCACTCGCGGGCGCGGGCCTGTTCGTGCCCGGCAGAGAATTCGCCCGACTTGTACTTCCAGTGCGCGGCGATCCCGGACTCGGCGATGCGGTGCATGTCGCGGGTGCGGATCTGCGCCTCGATCGGCAGGCCGTTCGGTCCGAACAGCGTGGTGTGCAGCGACTGGTAGCCGTTGACCCGCGGGATCGCGATGTAATCTTTGAAGCGACCCGGCATCGGCCGGTAGGCACCGTGCACCACGCCGAGCGCGCGATAGCAGTTGTCGGCCGAATCGACGATCACGCGCAGGCCGTAAACGTCGACGATCTCGGCGAGCGGTATGCGTTTGCGCAGCATCTTGCGGTAGATGCTGTAGAGGTGCTTCTCGCGCGTGTCGACCTCGGCTGCGATGCCGGCCTTGGCGAGCGCGCTGGAGATGTTCTCGGAGATTCGCCCGAGGAATTCCTTCTGGTTGCCGCGGGCGCGCTTCAGGGCCTTGGCGATCACCCGGTGGCGCTGCGGGTAGAGCGCCCGGAAGCCGAGATCTTCGAGCTCCAGCTTCATGGCGTAGAGGCCGAGCCGTTCGGCGAGCGGCGCGTAGATGTCGAGGGTCTCGCGCGCGATCGCCCGCCGGCGCGGCGGCGACATGCCCTCGATGGTGCGCATGTTGTGCAGCCGGTCGGCGAGCTTGACGAGGATGACGCGCAGGTCGCGCACCATCGCGAGCAGCATCTTGCGGAACGACTCCGCCTGCGCTTCCTCGCGGCTTTTGAACTGGATCTGATCGAGCTTGGTGACGCCGTCGACGATCTCGGCCACGCTCTCGCCGAACCGCCGGGCGAGTTCTTCCTTGGCGATCGGCGTGTCTTCGATGACGTCGTGCAGGATCGCGGCGACGATCGTGTCGGTGTCGACACGCAGGTTGGCGAGCACTTCGGCGGCCGCCACCGGATGAGCGATGTAGGGTTCGCCGGTCTTGCGCCGCTGGCCGCGGTGGGCCTCGGCGCCGAACTCCGCCGCGTCGCGGATGCGCTCGACTTGCTCGGCGGGCAGGTAGGCGCCGGCTGCGCTCAGCAGCTCCTTGAGGCCCGGGGTCCTGCGTGACCCGCCGGGCAACAGGCCGAGCAGTGTCTCCGCATAGTCCACGTCGCCTCTGCCCGCGAGGGCTGTCCGGTCAGTCTCCGAGGCCGAACTGCGGCGCGCGGAAACCCGGATCCGGTTCCATGATGTCGGGCAGCAGGCTCGGCTCCGGTTCCGGCTCGGGCTCCGGCTCGAGCAGCATTGCCGGGGTGACCGTGCCGGCGGCGATTTCGCGCAGCGCCACGACGGTGGGCTTGTCGTTCTCCCAGGGCACGGTCGCCTCGGCGCCGTTCGCCAGCCGGCGTGCCCGCTGCGACGCGAGGATCACGAGCTGGAAGATGTTGTCGACGTTCTGGAGACAGTCTTCGACGGTGATGCGAGCCATGTGCGGAAAGCCCCCGGGGTGGTCCCGGAATACCTGCGAAAGGGCCGGCAAGTATAGGCGAGGACTAGGGTTTTCCGCCAGCGGGTTGGTTCGCCGGCTCAGGCGAGCAGGTCTTGCACCAGCGGCGCGAGGCCGGCGCGGCGGCCGGCAAGGTCTTCGGCTCCGCCGTCGACG
>CAZIRD010000066.1:0-15024 GCA_964541625.1 uncultured Acidibacter sp. | reverse complement strand
CCGAGGTGGCGATGCGCGCGGCCTTCGTTGCCGTGCAGGCCGGCAAGCAGGTCGCGGTGCTGGTGCCGACCACGCTGCTCGCCCAGCAGCACGCCGCCAATTTCGCCGACCGCTTCGCCGACTGGCCGGTACGCGTCGAGTCGCTGTCGCGGTTCCGCTCCAGCCGCGAGTCCGCCGCAGTGCTCGAGGGCGTCGAGAAAGGCACCGTCGACATCCTCATCGCCACACATCGCCTGCTGCACGCCGACGCGCGCTTCCGGAATCTCGGGCTGATCATCGTCGACGAAGAGCACCGCTTCGGCGTGCGCGATAAAGAGCGGCTGAAGGCACTGCGCGCCGAGGTGCACGTACTCACCCTCACGGCGACGCCGATCCCGCGCACGCTCAACATGGCGCTCGGCGGACTGCGCGAGTTGTCGCTGATCGCCACGCCGCCGGCCGAGCGGCTGGCGATCAAGACGTTCGTCAGCGAGTGGAGCGACGCCAGCGTGCGCGAGGCGATCCTGCGCGAGCTGCGCCGCGGCGGTCAGGTGTACTTCGTGCACAACGAGGTACGCGACATCGAGCAAGTCGCCGCCGATCTCGCCAAGATCGTGCCCGAGGCGAATATCCGCGTCGGTCACGGACAGATGCGCGAGCGCGACCTCGAGCAGCTGATGGTGGACTTCTACCACCGCCGCTTCGATATCCTCGTCTGCACGACCATCATAGAAAGCGGCATCGACGTGCCCAGCGCGAACACCATCCTCATCGACCGCGCCGACCGCTTCGGGCTCGCGCAGCTGCACCAGATGCGCGGCCGCGTCGGCCGCTCCCACCACCAGGCCTACGCCTATTTGCTGATTCCGTCCCGCAAGGCGCTGGCGGGCGATGCGCTCAAGCGCCTCGAAGCCATCGAGTCGCTGGAAGATCTTGGCGCCGGCTTCGTGCTCGCCACCCACGATCTCGAGATCCGCGGCGCCGGTGAACTGCTCGGCGAGGAGCAGAGCGGCGAGATGAGCGAAGTTGGCCTCACCATGTACCTCGACATGCTCGATCGCGCGGTCAAGGCAATGAAGGACGGCCGCAAGCTCGATCTCGAGGCACCGCTCGCCGCGCAATCGGAGATCGAAATGCGCGTGCCTGCGCTGCTGCCGGAAAGCTATGTCGCCGACGTCCACGTACGCCTTGCGCTCTACAAGCGCATCGCCGCGGCCGACGACGCGGGTCTCGATGAATTGACCGCCGAACTCGTCGATCGCTTCGGCGAATTGCCGGCACAGACGCACAACCTGCTGCGCAACGCGCGCCTGCGCGGCCTGGCCAAGCGGCTCGGCATTCGCCGCCTCGATTTCGGCGCGCACGGCGGCTATCTACTGTTCGAGACTGAAAACAAAGTCGACCCGCGCGCCGTGATCCGCCTGATTCAGGACCGCTCGCGGGAGTATCGGCTCGAGGGACCGCTGAAGCTGCGCGTCTCGCGCGACCTCGAGGACGAGGCCGAGCGCTTCGAGTTCGTCAGCGGTCTGCTGCAGAAGCTCGCGCCAGCCGCCTGATCCGGCCGCCGCGGGTCCGCTATCATCACGCCATGTCCGCCCGTCTGCCTCGAACCTTTGGCCTGATCCGCATCCTGGGTCTGCTTCGCGCCCTGCCCGAGCTAGGCGTCCTGCCAGAGCTGCGCGTCCTGCGCCTGCCGCTACTCCTCGGCGTTGCGGGCATCGCCATGTCCGTGCCCGCAGCGGCGCAAGGCACCGCCGCCAGCCTCTACAACGTCGAAGTGCTGGTCTTCCGCATGAACGGCCCGCGTGAGGGCGAGCCCGGCGCCGCCGCCGCCCGCTCGGCCGCCGGCGATACGGCGCAGGGCGCCACGCAGGTCGCGCGCTATGTGAGCGGCATGCCGGCAACCCAGCTGCAGTTGGCGGGCGCACGCCAGAAACTCGTCGCCGCCGGCTATCGCGTGCTTGCCCATGCCGGCTGGACCCAGTCGGCCAGCAGTTGGGGCGCGCGCGGTGGCCTGCCGGTCGAACAGGTTGGCGTGCGCGTTGCCGGACTCAGCGGCAATTTCCTGCTTGAGCGCGGCGCCCTGCTGCACTTCGGCATGAACCTGCGCTACACACCGGAAGGCGGCGCGGCGCTGCAGATGAGCGAGATCCGCCGCATCCGCCTCAATGAAAAGAACTACTTCGACCACCCCGGGCTCGGCGTGGTCGCGGTGGTCACCCCGGCGAAACCGTAGCCGCGAGGCGCAGGTCCGGCGCCGCCGTGCAGCGCTCGAGTAGCCGCTGCGCCGCACTCCACTCAGGCGAGGCGTGCAAGCCCTCTCGCGACCACTGGCCCCGACCGCGCAGACGAACCCGGCGCAACGATGCCGCCGCGTCGGTTGCGGGACGCCAGCCTTCGAGCAGCGCGATCACGCTCTCGCGGTGGTTGCAGACGGGCAGCACGTCACAGCCGGCATCGAGGGCGCGCTCGGCACGCTCGATGATGCCGCCCACTGCCGCCGCGCCCGCCATTGAGAGGTCATCGGCGAACACCACACCCTGGAAGCGCAGTTCATCGCGCAGGACGCCGCGGATCCAGCGCCGCGAGGCACTCGCCGGCACAGAGTCGATCTGCGGATAGAGCACGTGGGCCACCATCACGCCGGCGAGGCCGTTGGCGATCAGCAGCCGGTACGGTGCGATGTCAGGCTCCAGGTCGGCCAGTTCGCGCCGATCGACCGGCAGCGCATGGTGTGAGTCCGCGACCACCGCGCCATGCCCGGGAAAATGCTTGGCTGTAGCCACCATGCCCGCAGCACGCATGCCATGCATGTAGGCGACGGCGAGTTCGCCCACCACTGCGGAGCGTGCATGCAACGCACGATCGCCGATCACCTCGCTGACGCCATAGTCGAGATCGACGCAGGGTGCGAACGACAGATCAACGCCGACGGCGCGCAACTCCGCCGCCATCAGCCAGCCGAGTTCGCGAGCGAGGGCGAGTCCCGCGCGGGGCGAGGCGTCGTACTCATGGCCGATGCGCCGCAGCGGCGGCAGTCGCGAGAAGCCCTCGCGGAAACGCTGCACCCGGCCGCCTTCGTGATCGACGCCGACGATCAGCGCCGGCGAACGAACGGCGTGGATATCTGCGACCAGCTGCTGCAACTGTGCCGGGTCGGCATAGTTGCGCGCGAAGAGGATCACGCTGCCCACCAAGGGGTGCTGCAGCAATTCGCGCTCGATGGGCTGCAGCGCAGTACCCTCTAGGTCGATCATCAGCGGGCCGAGCGTCATCGGGTCTTTCCGTTCGCAGCCTTCTCGAGCACGGCGATGGACTCCACGTGGTTGGTGTGCGGAAACATGTCGATCACACCCGCGGCGATCAGGCGGTAGCCGTGTTCGTGCACGAGCACGCCGAGATCACGCGCCAGGGTGCCGGGGTGGCAACTGACGTAGACCATCCGCGCAGCGCCGAGTTCGACCAGCCGCGGCAGTACCTCGATCGCACCGGCGCGCGGCGGGTCGAGCAGGATCCGGTCGAAGCGACCGGAGAGCGCCGCCGCGCCGCCGCCCGGCTCGGTGAGGTTGGCGACGTGAAAGTGCGCATTGTCGAGACCATTCAGCCGGGCGTTGTGGGCCGCCCGGGCCACCAGGCCCGCCTCGCCCTCGATGCCAACCACCTCGCGCGCACGACGGGCGATCGGCAGCGTGAAGTTGCCGAGCCCGCAGAAAAGATCGAGGACGCGGTGGCTCGCATCCACCTCGAGCAACTCCATCGCACGCGCGACCAGCAGGCGATTGACCGCACCGTTGATCTGCACGAAATCGGTGGGCTGGAACTCGAAGCGCAGCCCCTCGGCGGGCAGGTGGTACTCAAGCACCGCCGGCGCTCCGGCAAGCGGCGCCACGCTCGCCGGACCACCGGGCTGCAGCCAGATATGCAAGTCATGCGCACGCCCAAAATCGGCGAGGGCCGCACGGTCGGCGGCCGTGAGGTCGGTCAAGTGGCGGAACACCAGCACGCTGGTGTTGTCGCCAACCGCGACCTCGATCTGCGGAATGCTCTCGCGGGCCTCGAGTCCGCTCAGCAGCGCCGATAGGGGCGCGATCAGGCCGTCGAGCGGTGGCGCGAGAATTTCGCAGCGCTCGAGCGCCGCCACGTAAGGCTTCTGCCGCTCGCGGAAGCCGACCAGCACTCGACCGCGCTTGCGGACGAACTTGGCCCCGAGCCGCGCTCTCCGCCGGTAATGCCAAACCGGACCGGCGAGCGGCTCCAGCCACCGATCGGGCGCCACCTTGCCGATGCGTGCAAGGTTGCCGGCGAGTTCTTCCTGTTTGGCGAGCAATTGCGCCGCCGGCTCCATATGCTGGAGCGCGCAGCCGCCGCAGACGCCGAAGTGTGCGCATCGCGGCGTGGTGCGCACCGGCGATGCAGCCAGCACCTCCAGCAGCTCGCCCTCATCGTGCTGCCGATGCCGTCGCAGTCGGCGGTAGCGGATGCGCTCGCCGGGCAAGGCGCCGGAGACGAATACCGTCTTGGCCTCGCGAACGACGCCCTCGCCATCATGGTTGAGTGCCGCAACCACCGCCTCCTCGGGCGGCCCGGGCGGCATGGGTCCGCGGCTCACGCGCCAGTCTGCGAGCCGCGGGTCTGCGGGCCGCCAGTCTGCGGCCAGGCGGCGAGGAATTCCGCGAAATGCGGCTCGCCCGACGCGGCGAGATATTCGCGCACGCGCGTCTCTTCCGCCGCGAGGCCGGCGGCATCGAGGTGGCCGCGCATCAGCTGGTACCGCAGGTAGACGAGCCAGGTGTTGAGGACGTCGGTCTCGCAGTAGCGGCGGATGCCATCGAGATTGCCCGCGGCGTAGGCGTCCCAGACCTTGTCGCCCGAGAAGCCGAGCTTGCCGGGCAGACCAAGCAGGAAGGCCATGTCCTGCAGACTCGCCTTGGCACGCGGCTGGTAGCCGGAGAGTACGTCCATGAGATCGGTATGCCGCTCGTGGAATCGGCTGAGGTAGTTGTTCCAGCGGAAACTTTGATCCTCGCTGCCCGTCTCCCAGTAGCGCCTCGCCACGACGCCATGCTTGAGCGCGCGGTAGTGCAACACCGGCAAATCGAAGCCGCCACCATTCCAGGAGACCAGCGTCGGCGTGTAGCGCTCGATACCGTCGAAGAAACGACCGACGAGTTCGGCTTCATCCGCGCCGGGCTCACCAAGGCTCCACACCCTCAGCGTGTCGGCGCGACGCAGCACGCAGGAGATGGCGACGATGCGGTGCTGCTCATGCGGCAAGAACTCGCTGCCACCGTGCTGGCGGGCATGCGCGAACATCGCCTTGGCGACCTGCTCATCGCCGAGCCCGTCGAGATCGAGGGCGCGACGGCCAAGTTCGAGATCGGGGATGGTTTCGATGTCGAAGACGAGCGTGGTCATCGGCGTGCTGCCACCATGAGGGCCTTCATGTCGCGTACCGCATCAGCGAGTCCGGCGAACACCGCGCGGGCGACGATGGCGTGGCCGATATTGAGTTCGGTGATTTCGGCAATGGCCGCCACCGGCTGCACATTCTGATAATGCAGGCCGTGGCCAGCATGGACCTCGAGACCCAGCGTCGCCGCCAGCCGGGCGCCGGCGCGCAGGCGCTCGAGTTCGCGCGCCGCCGTCGCTCCGCTCGTTTCGCAGTAGCGGCCGGTGTGCAACTCGACCACCGTGGCGCCTGCACGGGCGGTGGCCTCGATCTGCGCCGGCTCGGGATCAATGAATAGCGCAACCCGAATGCCGGCAGCCACCAGCAGCGCGCAACTTTCGCGCAGGCGACCGATCTGGCCGACGACGTCGAGACCGCCTTCGGTCGTGACCTCGGCGCGACGCTCGGGCACGAGACAGCAATCGGCCGGTCGGATACGCCGCGCAATGGCGATCATCTCGTCGGTCACCGCCATCTCGAGGTTCATGCGCGTCTGCAGCAGCGGCGCCAGTGCCTCGACATCGGCGTCCTGGATATGCCGGCGATCCTCGCGCAAATGCAGCGTGATGTTGTCGGCGCCCGCCTGCTCGGCGGCAAGTGCCGCATGCACCGGGTCCGGGTATTTCGCCCGCCGCGCTTGTCGCAGCGTGGCGACGTGATCGATGTTGACCCCGAGGGCGATGCTGCCAGTCATGACGTCCCGGTCTCCTGCCCGCGACGCCGCCGGACCACCGAACGGGCCACGGCGCGCGTTGTCAGTTCCCGACCCTCGAGCGCACGATCGAGGGCCAACCTGAGCACCTGCCGCGCCGTCTCCAGCACCGCGGGATCTGCATACTCGTCGGCGGCGACAGCGAGCAGATCCCGGCCGGAGAACGCCGTAGCAGGCGCCTCACCCGACACTTCAATGAAGCCAAGGTCGGGGTGGAAATGATAATACGCGTCGGCCTGCAGTGCCCGACCGTCGCGGGCGTCGTTGCGGAACTCGACGCCGTAGCCGAGCAACTCCAGCAACTGTCGCTCGAAGCGACGCAGCACCGCCGCTACCGCCTCGCCGGCACGCAGCCCATCGAGGGTGGCGTGATAAAGGTCGAAAACGAGCGGCTGCGGATCGTTGCGCACCGTCAACTTCAGCACGAGTTCGTTCAGATACCAGGCGCTGAGCAGCGCACCCGCGGGCAGCGGCAGATACTCGCCGGGCACCGCCTCGACCTGCGTCAGTTGACCCGCCTCGCCGCCGGCGCTCCAGGAGGCGAGCAGCGGCCGAAACGGCTGCAGCAACGAGGCCGTGCGCGACTTCGGGCCGCGCACCCCGCGCGCGAACAGCATCATCCGCCCATGATCGCGACTGAATACATCGAGCATGCGGCTGGTATCGCGCCACGGCCGGTGGTGCAGGACGTAGAGCGGGGCGAGTTCGATGCGCCGGCTGCCCTTGCCCATGGCTTTGGATTCGTTATTCGAGGCCGAGCGCGCGCAGCGCCTGGGCACTGTCGGCCCAGTTTTCCCGCACCTTGACCCAAAGCTCGAGGTGGCAGCGCCGACCGAGCAGCGCGACGATCTCGCGCCGCGCCGAACTGCCGACGCGCTTGAGACGCGCGCCGCCCGCGCCGATCACGATCGGCTTCTGGCCTTCGCGATCGACCCAGATGACCGCGTGGATGAGTTCGCGTTCACTCCCATCCTGCTGCTCGCGCTCCATCTTCTCGATCTCCACGGCGATGCCATATGGCACTTCCTGATTGAGTTCGAGCGTGAGTTTCTCGCGAATGATTTCCGTGATGCGGAAGCGCAGATCGCGATCGGTGCGATCGGCCTCGTCGAAGAGTTGCGGCGACGGCGGCAACTCGCGGCCGATCGCGGCAATCAGCGCCTCGAGGTTTTCGCCACGGACCGCCGACACCGGCACGATGGCACGGAACGGATGACGGGCCGCGAGTTCGGCGATGAACGGCAGCATGCGCTCGCGCGGTCGCGCCGCATCGGCCTTGCTGACCACGGCCAGCGCAGGCCGGTCGCTTTCGCGGATGCGCTGCATCACCGCTTCATCTTCCTCGGTCCAGCGCAGGGCTTCGACCACGAACACGACCAGATCGGCATCGTGCAGGGCTGCAGCCGCCGTGCGGTTCATCGCCCGGTTCAGCGCCCGCTTTGCACCGGCATGCAGCCCGGGCGTATCGACGAAAGCCACCTGCAGTCCCGGTCGGTTGACGAGGCCGGTGATGCGGTGCCGGGTGGTTTGCGGTCGCGGCGTGACGATCGACAGCTTCTCGCCGACGAGCGCGTTCAACAGCGTCGACTTGCCGACGTTGGGCCGACCAACGAGCGCAGCGAAGCCGGCGCGGAAATCCTCCGCCGACACGCTCTCGCCCCGGGTCTCGGGAATATCCGTCTCGTTCATGTGCGCTCCGCGATCTTGGCGAGCACCCGCTGTGCCGCATCCTGTTCGGCACGACGCCGACTCGAACCTTCGCCGGGTGCGGCGAGTTCCAGCGCCGTCACCTCGCAGCGCACCGAAAAATGCTGGTCGTGGGGCTCGCCGCTCACGTCCTCGACCAGATACGCCGGCAACGGCAGGCCGCGTGACTGCAGCCACTCCTGCAGCCGGGTCTTCGGATCCTTGAGTTCCGCAGCCTGCGGCAAGGCCTCGAGCAAAGGCAGGCAGAGCCGCTGCACGAGACCCCGCGCCGCGTCGAGACCCGAGTCGAGGTAGACGGCACCGATAGTCGCCTCGAAGGCGTCGGCGAGGATGGACTCGCGGCGGAAGCCTCCGGTCTTGAGTTCGCCGGAGCCGAGCAGCAATTCGTCGCCAAGTCCGATTCGCTGCGCGATGCCGGCCAGCGGACCCTCGCTGACCAGGCTCGCGCGCAACCGGCTGAGATCACCCTCGTTGGCGGCCGGAAAGCGCTGGTAGAGAAGTTCCGCGACCAACAGGTTCAGAACCGCATCGCCAAGGAATTCGAGCCGTTCGTTGTTGCGTCCCGAAGCGCTGCGGTGGGTCAGCGCGGCGGTAAACAGCGCCGCGTCGTTGGCGGCGTAACCGAGTGCCTCCCGCAACCAGCGCTGCGGCCAGTCGGGACGCGAACTGCTCACTCGATGCTCGTGAACATGCGCGACCAATTCGGTCCGCCCGAGCGCTGCAGATCCCAGTTGAACCAGATCGCACTCGCCCGGCCGACCAGCAGCGACTCATCCACGAAGCCCCAGACACGACCGTCGGAACTATTGTCGCGATTATCGCCGACCATCAGGTACTGCCCCTCCGGCACCCGCATCAAACGGTCGCCCGAGTCAGGGTTGATGCCGGCGGTGGACTCGTTGCAGATGTACCCCTGCATGATGCTGCGGTTGCAGGACGGCAGCGGCGGGACCGACAGCATGTCCGAACTGAGGCAATGCAGCACCTCATGGCTACGGCCATCGAGCGTCTCTTTGGCCATCCTCATGTTCTGATAGCAGCCATCCTCGTAACGACCCTGCTGCACCAACGGTACCGGCGCGCCATTGATGATCAGCTGATCGTTACGGACCTCGACGAGATCGCCCGGCAGACCGACAACCCGCTTGACGTAGTTGACGGTCGGGTCGGGCGGGAAACGGAACACCGCAACGTCGCCACGGGCGGGCTTGCCGATCTCGAGGACCTTGCGGTGCACGACCGGCAAACGCACACCATAGGCGTATTTGTTGACCAGTATGAAGTCGCCGTCGAGCAGGGTCGGCATCATCGAGTCCGAGGGAATGCGATAGGGCTCGTAAAAGAACGATCGCAGCACCAGCAGCACCGCCATCACCGGAAAGAAACTGCGCGCGTAGTCGATCGTCCCGGGAATCTGCAGCGAGTCGGGTTCACGGCCGACCGCGCGACCCGCGGCGATGCGGCGCGGCGCCAGCAACCAGTGATCGATCGCCCAGACAACGCCCGACACCGCGGTGATGACGATGAGCACCAGACTGAAGTCCGCACGCTGTGCCGACATGAGACGGAAGAACACCGCGATCACCAGCAGCGGCAGGGCGGCGTAGAGCACGCGCATGAGCAATGGATCGGGGCTCGGCTGCCCGTCCTTCAGCACGAGCTGACGTCGCGGACGGATGAACCAGTCATCGACCACGCAGACCAGCGCCACAGGCAGCGCCAGCATCGCCATCGCCGAGATGATGAGATCGATCATGTCGTCACTTCCTGCCCACTTTGAGGACCGCGAGGAAAGCCTCCTGCGGGATCTCCACGGAGCCCACCTGCTTCATGCGCCGCTTGCCCTCTTTCTGTTTCTCGAGCAGCTTGCGCTTGCGGCTGATGTCGCCGCCGTAGCACTTGGCGAGCACGTTCTTGCGCAGCGCCTTGACGGTCGCGCGCGCGATCACATGGGTGCCGATCGCCGCCTGCACGGCCACCTCGAACATCTGCCGCGGGATCAGCTCCTGCATCTTGTCGACCAGCTCGCGGCCGCGCTGGTAGGCGCTGTCGCGGTGGACGATGATCGACAGCGCATCGACCCGATCGCCGTTGATCAGGATGTCGAGCTTGGCGAGCGGTGCGGCCTGGAAGTGGCTGAATTCGTAGTCGAACGAGGCGTAGCCGCGGCTCGCGGACTTCAGCCGGTCGAAGAAATCCAGCACCACCTCGGCAAGCGGCAGCTCATACTGCAGCGACACCTGATTGGCGAGGTACCGCATCTTCTTCTGCGAGCCGCGCGTCTCGGTGCACAACTGCAGCACGCCGCCGACATAGTCCGGCGGCACCAGAATATTGGCGATGATCACCGGCTCGCGGATTTCGGCGATGCGGTTTGGCGCCGGCAGCTTGGCGGGGTTGTCGACATACTCGTTGCTGCCGTCGGTCAGGCCGACCTCGTAGACCACGGTCGGCGCACTGGTGATGAGATCGAGGTCGTACTCCCGCTCAAGCCGCTCCTGGACGATGTCCATGTGCAGCAGGCCGAGAAAGCCGATGCGGAAGCCGAAGCCGAGCGCCCCCGAGACCTCCGGTTCGTAGTGCAGCGCCGAGTCGTTGAGCCGCAGCTTGGCGAGCGCGTCGCGGAATGCCTCGTAGTCGTCGGCGTTCACCGGAAAGAGGCCGGCGAACACCCGCGGCTGCACCTGTTTGAACCCGGGCAGCGGCGCGCTGCAGGGCTTGCTGTCCAGCGTGATGGTGTCACCCACCGGGGCGCCGTCGATTTCCTTGATGCCGGCGATCACGAAGCCGACCTCGCCCGCACCGAGCTGCGGCGTGCCGATGGACTTCGGCGTGAAGCGCCCGAGTTTGTCGACCTGCCAGCTGCGGCCCGTCGACATCACGCGGATCTTGTCGCCGACGCGGATGCTGCCGTTGACCACCCGCACCAGCGACACCACGCCGACGTAGTTGTCGAACCAGGAGTCGATGATCAGCGCCTGCAGCGGTCCGTCCGGACTGCCCTTCGGCGGCGGGATGCGTCGCACGATCTCCTCGAGGAGTTCGCCGACGTTCTCGCCGGTCTTCGCCGAGACGCGCACGGCATCCTGGGCTTCGATGCCGATGATTTCCTCGATCTCGCGGATGACCTTCGGCGGATCCGCCGAGGGCAGGTCGATTTTGTTGATGACCGGCAGCACCTCGAGACCCTGCTCGATGGCGGTGTAGCAGTTGGCCACGGTCTGCGCCTCGACGCCCTGCGAGGCGTCGACCACCAGCAGCGCGCCATCGCAGGCGGCGAGCGAACGCGAAACTTCGTAGGAAAAGTCGACGTGCCCGGGCGTGTCGATGAGATTCAACTGGTAGCGCTGCCCGTCGGCGGCGTTGTAGTACAGCGTGACGCTCTGCGCCTTGATGGTGATACCGCGCTCGCGCTCCAGGGCCATCGAGTCGAGCACCTGATTCTGCATCTCGCGGGCCTCGAGCCCGCCGCAGAGTTGGATGAGCCGGTCGGCAAGCGTCGACTTGCCGTGATCGACGTGCGCGATGATCGAAAAATTGCGGATGTTCTGCATCGGACTCAGGTGATCCCCCGTAGCGACCCGGGGCTCTTGGACAAACGGCGGAGTATACCGGTTGGCGGCCCGGAAGCCGTCAGCGCAGGCGAAACAGCCGCTCGATCTCGGCCGGATCCAGCCGCGTCACGGCGATCGGCGCACCGTCCCAGAGCAGCACCGGGATCTTGTGGCCGTAGCGACGCAACAGTTCCGGGTCGGAGTCGACGTCCAGAGAATCGAGCGGCGGCAAGGGCAGCGTCGAACGCAGTTGCGCGAGCTCGTCGGCGAACTCCTCGCACAGGCCACAGCCTTCGCGGGTCAACAGCGTAAGCCTGCCTGCGCTGCTCGAGCCGCTCACGGACGCTGCGGCGCAAAGGCCGGCGGCGACTGGATGACACCCGCCGCCTCGCGCGGTCGCGCAGGCTCTGCGGGGCGTCCGGGCTCAGCGGGCCTCGCCGGCACGCCGGGCCGCCCCGCCTCGTCCGCACGAAAGCCGACCACGCCGCCCCCCTGGATCAGCCCCGCGGCGATGAGTCGAGCGGTTTGCACGGGAATCTCGCCGACCACGACGACATGGTGGCCGTGCAGGAACGTCGAGTACGCGGCGGATGCACCGATCTGACGCTCGACGGCGATTTCCTTAGCCGAGCGCGGCGGCATGCGCGCGCCGATGAACACCGACACCGAGGCGAGACCGTCGGAGAGCACCAGGTGCGAAACCGGCTCGTCGGCGCCAGGCAGCAGTTGCTCGCCGCGCTGGGTTACTCGGAACCCCTGCGGCGCAGTGCGCACAGTCCAGACCGCCGCGCTATCGGCGACGGTGCGATATCGCACCCCGCCCTCGCTCTCGATCCGGCGGAACCCCTCGGTGGGGATCCCGGGCTTGAACGTGGCGTCAGACAAATCCGCCACCACCTGCAGCGTCGCGAATACGATGCGCTCCAGCACCCGTCCACTGCGATCGTAGAGTTCGGATTTGAGCGGCATACCGGTACGAGCGTCTATCCACACCCGATAACCGAAACGATAGGGATCGAGCGGCACCAGCGAAACGAGTCGCGCATCGCGCGCGTTGAATCGCGTCTGCCGCACAGGCTCCAGCCGATAGA
The DNA here is from genome assembly GCA_964541625.1 of uncultured Acidibacter sp. Taxonomy (GTDB): domain Bacteria; phylum Pseudomonadota; class Gammaproteobacteria; order Steroidobacterales; family Steroidobacteraceae; genus UBA964. The sequence continues at coordinate 2,532 of CAZIRD010000066.1, read as the reverse complement.
ACTGCGCCGTGTAATCGTCGAGACGCGGGAAGTTGGGCAGCAACCCGCCGCGCCGTGGCCGGCGCTCGACCAGCACCACGCGCTGGTCGGGCAGAACATAAGAAAGCTCGTCACCGAGGCGGATGAACTCTCGCCCCGAGCGATCCAGCGACACCAGACGTTCCGCGACCTCGCCATCGCGCACCCGATGATGGATGCGCATCGATTCGGAGTGTCCACCCCGTTCGTGGAAGAACGTACCTTCGTAACTTTTTTCAGCGAGCGCACGGTTCATGCGCTCGAGCCAGTCGCGCGCGTCTTGGGCCATCGCCTTGACCGGTAACAGCGACAGCAGCGACGCCATGACCCACCAACCGCGATGACGGCCCGGACCTGACCGGACCCCGTTCATCACCGCACCGCCTCCGCCGCGACAGGTGCCGCATCCGCCGGGTCGGTCTGCAGCGACTCCTCGACCGACACCGCGGCCTCCGCAGCGATCACTGCGGAAATGGCGGAATGGCGCAGCATCGGCGCGGAAACGGCGCTGTGCGCACCGACGTAGCCGGCGAGCTCGACACCGAAGTTCGCGGCACGACTGCCTGAGTTCACGGGCGGTGTGACGTAGCTCAAAGGCTCACCATTGCCGGCCGGCGTCTCGTCCGATGCCGCAGCAGCCGTGGACTTGGCCTTCGGCGGCTCATTCGCGGCCACCATCCGTTCGACCGGCTGGGCGGGGATGACGATTTCGGCGCCCTTGGTGCTGACCGGCGGCAGCATGGACGCTGTCGAAACCGGCTCGCGCGACGCCGACCCCAGCCACAACACGCCGAACACACCCACCACCGCCACGCCGGCGGCAAGACCGAGTCCGCTCGCTGGCACGGCCCAGCGCGGCATGCGCGGTGGCGACTCGCGATGACTTTGCGTATCGGGAGCGAGACTGCGGAGTACGCGTGGCGCGAGTTCCCGGTTGGCAAGCGCCTCGCTGCGCATCACGGTGCCGATCAGTGCGTAGTTCGCCCAACTTTGGCGCAGGTTTTCGTCACGCGACAAGCGGCGAGCGACCAGCTCGCATTCGCCCGCCGACAACTCGCCGTCGTACATGGCCGACAACTGGCTGTCGCGTTCGTTGGCGTCGTCCGTGGATGTGATTCCCGTCATGCCCGTGATCCCCGTCATGTCCGCACTCCCCGTGGAGTCGTTGCCGCTGCTCATCCGATCACCTCTCCGCGTCCAAGGCCGCCGTCGAACACTTCGCGCAGACGGGCGTCGATCGCCTCGCGGGCACGGAATATGCGCGAGCGCACCGTGCCCACCGGGCACTCCATCTCGTTGGCTATCTCTTCGTAGGACATGCCTTCGAGTTCGCGCAACTGGATGGCCTTGCGCAGATCCTCCGGCAAGGCGTCGATGGCCCCGGTGACGATGGAGCGGATCTCCTCGGTCAGGGCGAGCGCCTCGGGTGTCGCCGTATCCTTCATGCGGGCCGCGACTTCATGGTTCGGTTCATCGCCATCGGCGCGATCAAGGTCGTACTCGATCGGACTGCGCTTGCGCGACGCGAGCGCGTTCTTGGCGGTGTTGATCGCGATGCGATAGAGCCATGTGTAGAAGGCACTGTCGCCGCGGAACCGTGGCAATGCACGGTAGGCCTTGATGAACGCTTCTTGGGCAATGTCTTCCGCCTCGGCCGGGTCACGCACGTAACGCATCACGAGTTTCACGACCCTGTGCTGGTAACGACGTACCAGCGCATCGAAGGCCTTGGGGTCGCCGCGCTGCGCGAGCTGCACCAGGCTGAGATCGCTTTGCTCGATGCTCACGATGGGGTCACGATCGAGTTGCGCCGCAGCCATGAGCATTGCGTCCGTTGTGACACGGCGTCTTTGCGAAAGTTCGCAATGGCGGGCAATTCGCGCGGGCGATTCACGATTCGGCTCCCATGGCCAAGCAGTGTAACCGCACGGTGGATGGCTGATCAGCCCTGACGGATGCGGCTGATCAGGTCGTGGACGGCCGGGTCCGGGTGGGCCTCGCCGGCCAGCAGGAATCGCGCGAGTTCGGGATCCTGCAGACCGAGCAGGGCTTCGAAGTGCTGCCGGTCAGCCGCCGGTGCCGCGGCGGCATGTCGGTCCAGCCAGCGTTCGAGCAGCACGTCGAGCTCCTTCATGCCACGCCGGCAATGCCAGCGCAGCCGTCCGAGGCTGCTCAAGTGTGCTCGCGCTCGGCCATCATTTTCTTGATTTCGGCGATCGCCTTGGCGGGATTGAGGTCCTTCGGACAGGCCTCGGTGCAGTTCATGATGGTGTGGCAACGATAGAGCTTGAACGGATCCTCGAGCGCATCGAGGCGCTCGCCGGTCGCGTCGTCGCGGCTGTCGATGATCCAGCGGTAGGCGGCCAGCAGCGCCGCAGGCCCGAGGTAACGATCGCCATTCCACCAGTAGCTCGGGCAGGACGTCGAGCAGCAGGCGCAAAGGATGCAGGCCGAGGGTCGGTCGATCTTCTCCTGCTCCTCGGGTGCCTGCAGTCGCTCGCGGTCGGGCGGCGC
>CAZIRD010000065.1:0-15151 GCA_964541625.1 uncultured Acidibacter sp. | reverse complement strand
CCCGATCGCCGAGAGCTACATCGAAACCGAGGCCGCGAGCCTGATGCGCTACCGGGCCTGCGAACTCTACGATGCGCGCAAGCCCTGTGGTGCCGAGGCCAACATGGCGAAGTACCTGGCCGCGAAGGCATCCTGGGAAGCGGGCAATGCCTGCCTGCAGACCCACGGCGGCTTCGGCTTCGCGGCGGAATACGACATCGAACGCAAGTTCCGCGAGACGCGGCTTTATCAGGTCGCGCCGATCTCCACCAACCTGATCCTCTCCTACATCGCCGAGCACGAACTCGGTCTGCCGCGCTCCTACTGATCAGGCGCGAGACCGCATGCCATGAAACTCGATTCTTCCATCGCAGCCGTCGTCACGGGTGGCGCCTCGGGTCTCGGCGAGGCGTCTGCACGCGCACTGGCCGCCCGCGGCGTGCGTGTGGCCGTGTTCGATGTCGCCGAGGCACGCGGGGCGGCGGTCGCTGCGGACATCGGTGGGGTGTACTGCCAGGTCGATGTAACCCGTGACGACAGCGTCGAGGCGGGTTTCGCGCGCGCCCGCGCCGCGCAGGGTCAGGAGCGCATCCTCGTCAATTGCGCCGGGATCGCCAACGGTATCAAGACGGTTTCCCGCGACCGCGACAGCGGCAGCGCGCGGCATTTTCCGCTGGCTGATTTCGACCGCGTGGTACAGATAAACCTGGTTGGCACTTTCCGCTGCATCGCCAAGTCCGCCGCCGGCATGCTGTCGCTGGCAGTGCTGCCCGAGGGTGATCGCGGCGTGATCATCAACACCGCTTCGGTCGCCGCCGAGGACGGACAGGTGGGTCAGGCGGCCTATTCGGCCTCCAAGGCGGGCATCGTTGGCATGACCTTGCCGGTGGCGCGCGATCTCATGAACGAGGCAATTCGCGTCAACACCATCCTGCCCGGCATCTTTCAAACGCCGTTGCTTGCGGGGCTGCCCGAGAAGGTCACGGCAGCGCTCGCAGCCTCGGTGCCGCACCCCAAGCGACTCGGTTCTCCTGATGAATATGCGGCGCTCGCGATCTCGATGATCGAGATCGGCTACCTCAACGGTGAGTGTGTGCGCCTCGATGGCGCGATCCGCATGTCGCCTCGCTGAACGTCTGCCGAACTGCCGGCGCGACGTTCAATGGACTGTTGCCTCAAACGGTCGGCGCGTCTTCGCAGCCGCAGCGGGCGAGCACGTAGGCCGCTGCCTCCGCGCCGGTTTCGACGTGTTGCACGAGCGCACGCTCTGCAGCCGAGATGTAGCCCTCGCGCGCCAACTCATCCAGCGGCAGCATGCGCTCCCAGTACTGGCGACCGACCAGCACGATCGGGATGGGCGCGATGGTGCGCGTCGAGACGAGATTGAGCGCTTCATAGACTTCGTCGAGCGTGCCGAAGCCGCCGGGCAGGGCGACGAGGGCGCGCGCGCGGAACATGAAGTGCATCTTGCGCAGCGCAAAGTAGCGGAACTGGAAGGCGAGTCCGGGCGTGATGTAGGGATTCGGGAACTGCTCGTGCGGCAGGCGGATGTTGAAGCCGATGGTCGGCGCGCCCGCTTCGCTCGCGCCGCGATTGGCCGCTTCCATCAGGCCCGGCCCGCCGCCGGTGGCGACGACCAGGCGATGACATCCTGTCGTGTGCAGCGCGCCGCGGCTCAACTCGTAGCCGAAGCGGCGCGCCTCCTCGTACTGGTGACGCTGCTCGGCCGTCGCCTCGGTCGATTCCGGCGAGGGCACGCGCGCGCTGCCGAAGGCGACCACCGTACTCTCGATGCCATAGGCGCGCAGATAGGTGTCGGTGCGATGGAATTCGAGCGCGAGCCGGATCGGCCGCGCATGGTCGCTCTCGAGAAAATCGCCATCGTCCTCGGCCAGCCGATAGCTCGGGCTGGCGAGGATGTCGTTCAGTCGCTTGGTGTCCATCGACGGGTCGCTGGCAAAGCCGGATGGTCCTCGGGGTGCCGCTGGCTGGGGCACATGAGCCGCAACCCCTTGATTTAGTGGCGCTCCTTACGGGATTCGAACCCGTGTTACAGCCTTGAGAGGGCTATGTCCTGGGCCTCTAGACGAAAGGAGCGTAGTGCCGAACAGCAGGCCGGAAAGGCGCGGTATTATATGCACCCGCCCTGATTGCTCAAGCGGCTCGTACCTCGAAGCGGATAAAAACAGATTGACTTCCCCACACGCCTCCACAGAGGCCGTTCCCCGTCTCGCCCGCATCATCCCGCGCGACTCTCATCCGATCTCGCGCTCGAAGATATCCAACGATGCACTGCGCGTGCTGTACCGCTTGCGGGAGGCCGGTTTCGAGGCCTTTCTCGTCGGTGGCTGCGTGCGCGATCTTTCGCTCGGCCTGGAACCCAAGGATTTCGACGTCGCCACGAACGCACTGCCGGAGCAGGTCAAACGACTGTTCCGCAACTGTCGGCTCGTCGGCCGTCGTTTTCGGCTGGCGCACGTGTTTTTCGGGCGCGAGATCATCGAAGTGGCGACGTTCCGCGCATCCGGAGCGCCGCCGCAGGGTGAGGAAGTCGTCGAGCCGGTCGACGCCGGCGAGGGCGATGAGTTCGAGGCGGCCGGCGAGGAGTCGGTCGTCCTGCCGGAGGAAGTCGAGGACTCCCGCGACGTGCACGATTTCGACGAATCACTCGAGCGGGTCGTGGACGAAAGCGGTCGCATTCTGCGCGACAACGTCTACGGCAGCATCGACGATGACGTCTGGCGTCGGGACTTCACCTGCAACGCCCTCTACTACAACATCGCCGACTTCTCGGTGTGGGATTACACCGAGGGATTCGAGGACATCAAGGCTCGCCGGCTGCGGCTAATCGGTGACCCCGAGACCCGGTACCGGGAAGACCCGGTGCGCATGCTGCGCGCGGCGCGTTTCGAGGCCAAGCTCGGCTTCAGCATCGAGGCTGCGACGGCCGAACCGATCGCCCGGCTGCGCGAGCTGCTGGCCGGTGTCCCGCCAGCGCGGCTGTTCGACGAGACCCTCAAGCTCTTTCTCACCGGGCACGGCGCAGCCAGCTACCGGGTGCTGCTCGAGCGCGGTCTGCTCGATGTGCTGCTGCCGTCGGTGGCCGCATTCGCGCGTCGCCACCCGGGCAGTGCGCCGGAGCGCATGCTCATCCAGGGCCTCGTCAACACCGATGCGCGGGTGCGCGAGGATCGACCGGTGACGCCGTCGTTCCTGTTCGCGCTGCTGCTCTACGGGCCGATCGGGCTTGCGATCGAGAAGAGGCCGCGTGCCGAGTGGCATGAGGTGTCGGTCATCCTCGACGTCGTCGACAGCGTATTCCGCGAGATCTACCAGCGGGTCTCGGTGCATCGCCGTTTCATCCTTGCGGTGCGCGATATCTTCGCGCTGCAGCCGCGTCTCGAAGTGCCTCGCGGCCGTCGCGCGCTGCGCACCCTAGAACATCCCCGTTTCCGTGCCGCGTTCGATCTGCTGCAGCTGCGTGCCGAATTCGGCATGGCGGATCAGGCGCTGGTCGGTTGGTGGTCGCGCTTGCAGGCGGCCAAGCCCGACCAGCAGGCGACGATGGCCGAGGCGCTGGGGCGTCTTGGCAGTGGTGCGGCGACGGGCGGCTCGGGTGCTGCCGGCGGCTCCGGGCCCGGCGGTCGACGCCGCAGTGGCCGACGGCGGGGTGGCCGCAGCCGGGGCGGACGCGGACGTGGCGGTGGCGGCTCAGGCGCCGGCTGAGTTGTGGCAGCCGGCCTATGTCGGGCTCGGCAGCAACCTCGGCGATTCGCGCGCGTGCATCGCGCGGGCCGTCGCGTCGATCGACTCGCTGCAGGGGTGTCGCGTCATTGCGGTCTCGCCCTGCTATCGCAGCGTGCCCTTCGGGCCGGTCGAGCAGGGCGCGTTCATCAATGCCGTGGTCGGCCTCCTCACCCGACTCGAGCCGCTCGATCTGCTGCGTGCTTTGCGTGCGCTCGAAGTCCAGTTGGGCCGTGTCGCGCCACGCGTCCGCTGGGGCCCGCGCGAGATCGACCTCGATCTGCTGGTCCACGGCGAGAGCCGTCTGGATTCCGCGGAACTGACGCTGCCGCACCCGGGCATCTCGGCGCGTGATTTCGTTCTGTATCCCCTGCGGGATATTGCCCCCGCGCTGCGGATTCCCGGCCTCGGTCTCGTCGAGGAACTCGCCGCGGCGGTCGTCGATCGAGGCCTCGAGCGGCTGGAAGCGACATGACGGACGAAGCCGCCCACCGCTATATCGTCATCGAGGGGCCGATCGGTATCGGTAAAACCTCGCTCGCCCGGCGTCTCGCGGCGACCCTCGGCTCGGAACTTATCCTCGAACAGGCTGAAGCCAACCCCTTCCTCGAGCGCTTCTACCGCGATCCGGCGGGTGCGGCGCTGCCTGCACAGCTGCACTTCCTGTTCCAGCGTGTGCAGCAACTGGCGACGCTGCGTCAGGAGGACCTGTTTACCACCACGCGGGTGGCCGACTACCTGCTCGAGAAGGATAGGCTGTTCGCAAGGGTCATTCTCGATGAGGCGGAATTCGGCCTGTACGAGCAGATCTACTCGCGGGTGGTCATCGACCCGCCGCATCCCGATCTCGTGATCTACCTGCAGGCGCCGGTGGATGTGCTGCTCGAGCGCATCGGGCGTCGCGGCATCAAGGCGGAGCAACTGATCGAGCGGGCCTACCTTGAAAAACTCAACGAGGCCTATGCGCGCTTTTTCCATGACTATGATTCGGCGCCGCTGCTGATCGTGAATGCAGCCACGATCGACCCCGCGGCCAATGACGCCGACTACGCTGAACTGCTGGGTGCCGTGCGCCGCATGCGGCGTGGCCGTCTCTACTTCAACCCGCTGCGCCACGCGACGCTGCAGACCTGAGCGCGCGATCTCGACGCGAACCGAGGAGGAATATTTGTACCCGCAATTGCAGACCCGCGACTCGGACCGACCACCGGTATCCCTGGCCACGCTTGCCCGCATGAAGGCGGCGGGCGAGAAAATCGCCGCGCTGACCTGCTACGACGCGAGTTTCGCGGCGCTGGTCGATGAGGCCGGTGTTGACGTGGTGCTGGTGGGCGATTCGCTTGGCATGGTGATCCAGGGTCACGACACCACCGTGCCGGTGACCATGGACGACATGGTCTACCACAGCCGTGCGGTCGCCCGCGGGCTCAATCGACCCCTGCTCATGGCCGACCTGCCGTTCGCCAGTTACCCGACGCCAGACATGGCACTGGCGAATGCGGTCCGACTGATGCAGGAGGGGGCAGCAGAGGTGGTCAAGCTGGAGAGCGGGCCCTCGCAGCTCGCAACGGTAAAATTTCTTGCCAGTCATGATATTGCGGTCTGTGCCCATTTGGGCCTCAAGCCCCAGTCGGTACACAAGACCGGCGGTTTCAGGGTGCAGGGGCGCGAGCCCGACGCGGCCACGCGCATGATCGAGTCGGCGCAGCGTTTGGAGGAGGCCGGCGCCGACCTGATCCTGCTCGAGTGCATCCCCGCCGAACTCGGCCAGCGGGTGACCGCCGCCCTCTCGGTGCCGGTCATCGGCATCGGCGCCGGGCCGCACACCGACGGCCAAATTTTGGTGCTTTATGATGTCCTCGGGATTACGATGGGCCGCAAGCCGCGATTCGTGCTCGATTGCATGGAGCGTGGCGGAAATGTTGCAACTGCGTTGCGAACTTACGTCACGGCGACGAAATCATCTCAATATCCTGCGCCAGAGCATTGTTTTTCCTGAAATCAGCGTTAACATGACGGCACGATGGAAATCGTCACCTCAATTGAGGAAGTCAGAAAAAAGGTAAAGGAGTGGCGGGCAGGGAACCGCAAGATCGGTTTCGTTCCCACCATGGGCAACCTTCACGAGGGGCACTCGGCGCTGATCCGCCAGGCCCGCAAGGCTGCGCGCTTCACGGTGGTCAGCACCTTCGTCAATCCGATGCAGTTCGGGCCCAACGAAGATTTCAACCACTATCCCCGTACGCCGGAGCTCGATGAAGAAACGCTGCGGCGTGTTGGCTGCGATCTGCTCTATCGCCCGCAGGTCGAGGAAATCTACCCGCGCGGTCTCAAGAACGCCGTCAGCATTTCGGTGCCCGGCTTCACCGACATTCTCTGCGGTGCCAAGCGTCCGGGTCACTTCGAGGGCGTGCTGAACGTCTGCAACCGGCTGTTCAACATCGTGCAGCCGGATCTCGCGGTATTCGGCGAGAAGGATTTCCAGCAGCTGACCATCATCAAGCGCATGGTCGAAGAGCTGCGCATGCCGCTCACCATCCTCGCCGGGCCGACCGTGCGCGCGCCGGACGGTCTCGCCATCAGCTCGCGCAACCAGTACCTCGACGAAGAAGACCGCAAGATCGCGCCGCGGATTTATGAAGAGATCACCAAGGCCGCCGAGGCGATCGAGTCGGGCTCCGCGTCGTTGACCGACATCCTCGAGATCGAGTCCAAGGCCCGTCAGGCGCTCACCGCCTCGGGCTTCGAGGTCGACTACTTCTCCGTGGTCAGCGTCAACACGCTGCACAAGCCGAGCATTTCCGAGAGCGATCTCGTGGTGTTGTGCGCCGCCAGTCTTGGCCGCGCGCGGCTGATCGACAACAAGCGCTGTACGCGCATCTAGTTGCACGCGCCGCCAACAGAGGCGGCTCTGACCAACGACGCTAGCGCGCCACTTCCGGCGCGTGGGCTGCAGCCTCCACGTGGCTCTGCAAACGGGCGAGCGCCCAAGCGACATGTTCCCTTACGAGCGCTGAGGGATCCTCGGCGCGCGCGCGCAGTGCGGCGCAGGCGCGCTGTGCTTGCTCGCCCCCAGGAGGCCCGTTGCCAAGCGCGACGGCAATGTTGCGCAACCAGCGTTCGTGCCCGATGCGCCGGATCGCGGAGCCCCGCAATCTTTGCTCGAACTCTTCGGCGCTCCAAGCGAAGAGTTCGACCAGTGTCGCCGCGTCGAGGCCGTGGCGGACGGCCTGCAGATCGGGGTGTGCGGCCGCCTGCGCGAACTTGTTCCAGGGGCACACCAGTTGGCAGTCATCACAGCCGTAGATACGGTTGCCGATCAGCGGTCGCAGCGGTTCCGGGATCGCGCCCTGCAGTTCGATCGTCAAGTAGGAAATGCAGCGGCGCGCATCGAGTTGCCAGGGTGCCGTGATGGCGCCAGTCGGACAGGCAGGGATGCAGGCTTCGCAGCTGCCGCAGTGCGCGCCAACGGCGGGGTCGGCCGGCAGGGGCAGATCGGTGTAGATCTCGCCGAGAAAAAACCACGAACCGGCGTCGCGCGCGATCAGGTTGGTGTGCTTGCCGATCCAGCCGAGCCCGGCATTGCGCGCCAAAGCCTTTTCCAGCACCGGCCCGGAGTCCACAAACACGCGATAGCCGAACGGACCGATCTTCGCTTCAATCTGGTCGGCGAGATCCTGCAGCGCGTTGCGCAGGATCTTGTGGTAGTCCCGCCCGAGCGCATAGCGCGACACATAACCGAGTTCGGGGGACTGCAGCACCGCAGCTGCCTCGGTGGCCTGCGCGGGCCAGTAATCGAGACGCACGCAAATCGCGCAGACCGTGCCCGGTTTGAGCTCTGCCGGCCGCGAACGACGCGTGCCGTGGCGCGCCATGTAGTGCATGTCGCCATGACGGCCTTCCGCCAGCCAGCGCAGCAGATGGTCTTCGTCTTCGGCCAGCTCGAGATGCGCGACGCCGACCGCCGAAAAGCCTATCGCAGCAGCGAGGGAGTCGAGTTCGCGGCGCAGGGCGCGCAGATCGGCGCGAGACATGCCTCAAGTATATCGGGCCTCGTATACTCGGCCGCGGCAAGGCGATGCCGCGCAGCGGCGCGAGGCGTCGCAGGACGAGGGTGATGGACAGTCTCTATCTCGCGGAAGATGTCCGCGCGCTCGATGCAGCGGCAATCGCCGGTGGCGTGTCCGGCTACGAACTCATGGGTCGGGCGGCCGCGGCCTCGTTGCGCGAGTTGCGCGCCCGCTGGCCGGTGGCCCGCGACCTGCTCGTGATCTGCGGCGGCGGTAACAACGGCGGTGATGGTTATCTGCTCGCGCGGCTTGCGCGACTCGCGGGCCTCTCACCCCGGGTGCTGGCCGTGGTCGACCCCGCCCGTCTGACTGGCGATGCCGCCAAGGCGGCGGCGGACTGTCGCGACGCGGGCGTGCCGATCCTCGCGCACGAGCCCCGCGAACTTACGTTGCGCATCGCACGGGCTGATGTCGTGGTCGATGCCCTGCTCGGCATCGGTCTCGTCGATAACGTCAGGGCGGAGACTGCCGCCATCATCGATACCATCAACGCCGCGCGGCGGCCGGTGCTGGCGCTCGATATCCCTTCCGGACTCTGCGCCGACAGCGGCGTCGTGCGCGGAACAGCTATCGCAGCCGTGGCGACCGTGACCTTCATCGCCCGCAAGGCAGGGCTGTACCTCGCAGCCGGGCCCGATCATGCCGGCGACGTCGTGCTCGAACCGCTGGGCGTCGATGCACGCATCCGCGAGCGTGCCGGGCGGCGTGCCGTTATCCGTCTGCTCGATCGTTCACAGTTGGCTCATGCGCTGCCGCCGCGGCGGCGTGAAGTGCACAAGGGTGAGCTGGGTCATGTGCTTGTGGTCGCTGGTGCGGCGGGCATGCCGGGTGCGGCGCGGCTGGCGGGGCAGGCGGCGCTGCGCGCCGGTGCAGGCCGGGTCACGGTGCTGACGGCGCCCGAATCGGTGACCGCGATCGCCGCAGGCTGCGCGGAACTCATGGTTCGGTCGCTGCCGTCGGCGCCGGTCGCGGCTGCCTCGGTGGTGTCGTCTTTGATGGCGGCCGCCGATGCGGTCGCCATCGGTCCCGGGCTCGGTCAGGGGGACTGGGGCCGTAACACGTTTTCGCTCGCGCTCGATGCTGCCTGCGCTCGCGGCCTGCCGACCGTGCTCGATGCGGACGCGCTCAATCTGCTCGCCGACGCCGCGCTCGCTGCCTCGGCGACATCCGCAACGTCCGCCGCAATGGCCACGGCAGGCGCGACTGTGCCACTGCCCCCGCAATGCGTGCTGACGCCCCACCCCGGCGAGGCCGCGCGCCTGCTCGGCACCACCGCCGCGGCGGTGCAGGCTGACCGGCTGCACGCCCTGCGCGGGATGCGTTCGCGTCACGCCGCAACCGTTGTCCTCAAGGGCGCCGGCACGCTGGTCAGCGATCACCCGCTGCCTTGGCTCTGCGCTTACGGCAATCCTGCGATGGCGGTGCCGGGTATGGGCGACGTGCTCACCGGCGTCGTGGCGACCCTGCTCGCGCAAGGGCTGGACGCCCCGCTCGCCGCGCGGAGCGGCGTGCTGCTGCATGCGCTCGCGGGCGACCTGGCCGCGGCCAGGGTCGAGGGCTCCAAACCTGACGGCCGGATCGACCGGGGTCTGCTGGCCAGCGAGATGGCGGCGCTGTTGCCGGAGGTGCTGGCTGGCGGAACGCGCGGCGCATGATGCAGCTGGCGTGTTGCCCGCGGGATGACGCTGCGACGCAGGCGATTGGCGCGGCGCTGGCGGGTACCTTGCCGGACGCGCCGCCGCCGCGCGCCCTGCGGGTGTACCTGCATGGCGACCTCGGCGCTGGCAAGACCACGCTGGTGCGCGGTCTGTTGCGCGCGCGCGGGGTCACCGGCGCCGTCAAGAGCCCGACCTACGGACTGCTCGAAGCCTATGCCGTGCCGCCTTGGCAGGTGCTGCACCTTGACCTGTATCGGCTCGTCGATGCCGAGGAGGTTGACGGACTCGGCCTCGCCGACCACGACCAGCCGTTCGTGCTCTGGCTGGTCGAGTGGCCTGAGCGGGCGGCCGGGGTCTTGCCGCAAGCCGACCTGGATCTGCAGCTCGAGGCCGCAGCCGACCGTCACCGGGTAACCCTCCGCGCGCTCTCGGCAGCCGGTGAGACATGGCTTGCCAGGGCCTCCCGAGCGCCTGAGTTTTCGGCTGCAGGGTGTTGATTTTTGTTGAAATATTGACGCCCTTGCGCGTACATTTCCCGCCCATGATCCGGCTGGTGGAATGCTTCGGTCCTCGTGCTGTGCGCGCGCTCTTCGTGGCGCTCGCCGGACTGCTGATCATCGTTTCGGCGGCGGACGGCGCGGCGCGCAACGGGGCCAGCCATCAACTGCAGGGCGTGCAGGTGGTGGCCGGCGAGGGCGCCGCAGGCCGCGGTGCGGCGACGCGCGTCCAGGTAGAACTCGGCAGCGAGGTGCTGCCCAGGTTTTTATTGCTGCAACGGCCGCTGCGAGCGGTGATCGATTTCCCGGCAACCCGGCCGCGGCCTGCACTCTCCCTGCCGGTTCCGAGCGGCGCGGTCAGGGCCTTGCGCACTGGACCCCAGACCGACGGCAGCCTGCGGCTGGTGCTCGAACTCGCACCAGGATCCACCGTCGAGTGGCGGCCGCCGTCCGCTCCGGCGCGTCGCTTCAGCCTGGAGGTGACGGCTGCAGCGGCGGTGGCGCCGGCGGTCGTTGAGGCCGCCCCGGCAGCCGCGACGACGCTCAAGCCGATCCGCACCGAGCATGCCCCGCCGGCCGAGGGCCGCGATGTCATCGTCGCCATCGATGCCGGCCATGGCGGGCAGGACCCCGGCGCAATCGGTCTCGGCGGACTGCGCGAGAAAGACGCGGTGCTCGACATTTCCCGCGAGCTGGCCGCGCGCATCAACCGCGAACCCGGCATGCGCGCCATCCTCACCCGCGATGGCGACTACTTCCTCACCCTCCGGCAACGCATCAAGCGGGCACGCGAGGCGGGGGCGCAATTATTCGTCTCGGTGCACGCCGACTCGGTGCGTGACCGCAGCGTCTCGGGCTCGTCGGTGTACGTGCTCTCGCTGAAGGGCGCGACCGACGAGCAGGCAAGGTTGCTGGCGGACCGTGAAAACGCGGCTGATCTCGCGGGCGGCGTCTCGCTCGACGACAAGGATCCGGTGATCGCCTCGGTGCTGGTCGATCTTGCGCAATCGGCGCAGATCAGCCAGAGCATGGTTGCGGCGGAGCGGGTGTTGCGCTCGCTGCGGCGCGTCAACGATGTGCGCAAGCCGCAGGTTCAGCAGGCCGGGTTCGTGGTGCTGAAGAGTCCGGACATCCCCTCGATGCTCGTCGAGACGGCATTCATCTCGAGTCCCGCCGACGAGCGACTGCTCGGTCAGGCCGAGCGGCGCGAAGCCCTGGCGGAGGCCATCTTTGACGGCGTGCGGCAGTACTTCACCGATCATCCGCCCGACGGGTCACGCTTCGCGCGCGCGCGCGACGCCGCGCGCACCGTCGTCGCCACGGCGGCCGAGTCGGCCGCGACGCGCTCCGGCAACCTCTAAGAAATCCGCGTGCCCATCCGTCAGTTGCCCGGGGCGCTCATCGACCAGATCGCCGCCGGCGAAGTGGTCGAGCGGCCGGCCTCGCTCGTCAAGGAAATCGTCGAGAACGCCCTCGACGCCGGCGCTCGCTCGATCGACATCGACATCGAGGGTGGCGGCACGCGGCTCGTCCGTGTGCTCGATGACGGCCACGGCATCCCGGCCGATGAGTTGCCGCTTGCTGTGCAGCGGCACGCCACCAGCAAGATCAGCAGCCTCGAGGATCTCGCGGCGATCCGCTCGCTCGGGTTCCGCGGCGAGGCGCTGCCGTCGATCGGCTCCGTGGCGCGCCTGCGGATCGCCTCGCGCGTCACCGGGGCGACGCACGGCGCGGAGATTCGTGTCGATGGCGGCGAGGTGTCGGCCGTCGTCCCTTCTCCGCAACCGCGCGGCACCTTGGTCGAGGTCCGCGATCTTTTCCACAATGTGCCGGCCCGCCGCAAATTCCTGCGCGCCGAGGCGACCGAACTCGGCCACATCGCACGTCTCGTGGAGCGCTTCGCGCTGCTGCGCTTCGACGTCGCCTTCCGCTTGCGACATGCCGGACGTGTGCTGCTTGATGCACCGCTCGCTGGCACGCCGGAGGCGCAGCGTCAGCGGATCGGTTCAATCATGGGCGAACAGTTCATCGCCGAGGCCCTGCCGTTCGAGCGCCGCTCCGGGTCGGTGAGCCTGTGGGGCTGGCTCGGCCAGCCGCAGGCGGCGCGCAGCAGCAGCGATCAGCAGTTCGCTTATGTGAATGGGCGAGCGGTACGTGATCGTGTCCTCGCCGGGGCGATCCGACTTGGCTATCGCGATGTGCTCTATCACGGCCGGCAACCGGCGTATCTCGTCTACCTCGATCTCGACCCGCAGTGGGTCGACGTGAATGCCCACCCGCAGAAACTCGAAGTGCGCTTCCGCGACCTGCGGCAGGTCCATGATTTCGTGTTCCGCAGCGTGCATGAGGCACTCGGCGTGGCGGCGGGCGTGGCTGCACCGACGGCGCGGGCCGATGGGCTGGGAGAGTTTTCGGAGGTGGCGACTGCACCGCTGCCGAGGTCGCCCTGGATGCTCGGCGCGCCGCCGACGCAGACCGGTCTTGCCCTGAGTGCCGTCGCTGACCCCGCGCAAGCGGTTGCGGCGGAAACTGCCGACGGCTCGCTCGGTACGGCACTCGCGCAATTGCACGGGACCTACATTCTTGCGCAGGGCGCCGCCGGACTGGTGCTGGTCGATGCGCACGCCGCCCACGAGCGCGTGCTCTATGAACGCATGAAACGTGACTTCGGGGCGACGCCGGCGATGCAGCGGCTGCTCGAGCCGCGGGTGGTGGAGGTGGCGGTACACGAGACCGAAGATTTCGATGCGCGCGCAGCGGAGTTCGCGCAGGCCGGTTTCGAGATCGACGTCCTTGGGCCCGGACGCCTCGCGGTGCGCGCCGTACCAGCGCTGCTCGCCGCCGTGGATCCGGCACCGCTGTTGCGCGACGTGCTGCGCGACCTGGCCGAGGATCGCGGCCGCCATCACCTCGAGGCGACGGCGCACGGACTGCTCGGCAACATCGCCTGCCGCAGCGCCATCCACGCTGGCCGCAAACTCACGCTGCCGGAGATGAACGCGCTGCTGCGCGACATGGAAGCCACCGAACGCGCCGGCCAGTGCAACCACGGCCGGCCTACCTGGACGCTGCTCAGCCTCGAGCAACTCGATCAACTGTTCCTGCGCGGTCGATGAGCGTGCCGGCGCCGTCGATGGCACCCGAGGTGATCCTGCTCGCCGGGCCGACAGCGAGCGGCAAGAGCGGGCTGGCGCTGCAGCTTGCGGCGAGGGCGCCGATCGAAATCGTCAGCGTCGACTCGACGCAGGTCTACCGCGGCTTCGACATCGGCGCGGCGAAGCCTGACGAGGTCACGCGCGCGCGGATCCCGCACCACCTGATCGACATCCGCGAGCCGGCCGAGGTTTACAGCGCCGGCGAGTTCGTTGCCGATGCGCTGCGCCTCATCGGCGAGATCCATGCGCGCGGCCGCACGCCGCTGCTGGTCGGCGGCACAATGCTGTATTTCAACGCCTTCGTGCGCGGCATCGCGCCCTTGCCGACCGCGAATCCGGCGATCCGCGCGGAGCTCGACGCGCGGGCGGCCGAGGTCGGCTGGCCGGCGCTGCATGCCGAACTCGCCCGCATCGACCCGGTGGCGGCGCGGCGCATCCATCCGAACGATCCGCAACGCATCCAGCGTGCGCTCGAGGTCTATGCGGCCAGCGGACGGCCGATCAGCGAGTGGCAACGCGAGACCCGATCGCCGGCGGCAGGGCTGCGTCTGCATCGCTACGCACTGGTGCCCGCCGATCGGCTCGCGCTGCACGAGCGCATCGCCGAGCGCTTTGCCGCGATGCTGGCGGCGGGGTTCCTGCATGAGGTTGAAAGGCTGCGGGTCCGCCCCGATATCCCGGACAGTGCCGCGGTGCTGCGCGCGGTCGGTTACCGCCAACTGTGGGCGCATCTGCGCGGTGAGTATTCGTTCGAGGAGGCAGTGCGTCGGGCCGTCGCGGCAACGCGGCAGCTCGCCAAGCGGCAGCTGACCTGGATCAATGCCGATCCGGGCTGGCACAGGGTCGATCCGTTCATCGCCGGCGCCGGTGAACGCTTGGTGGACGAGATGAGTTTTGTGTCGCTTGCGTCGCGATCAGGAACCCCCACCGTGGTAGATTTGTCGGAGGGGGGGTGAGCGCTGCGGTTTTACCGGGGCGTATATACAAAACAAGGAGTTACACCATGGCCAAGGGCCAGTCTCTGCAGGATCCCTTCCTGAACCAGCTGCGCAAGGAGCGGGTTCCGGTGTCCATTTACCTCGTCAACGGAATCAAGCTGCAGGGTCAGATCGACTCGTTCGATCAGTTCGTCGTGTTGCTCAAGAACACCGTCAATCAGATGGTCTACAAGCACGCGATCTCGACCGTCGTACCCGCGCGCAATGTGCGTGTGCCGTCGGCCGACGAACCGGAGGGGGCAGAAGCCCAGGCGACCGAGTGATCGCGACCGCGCGTGTTTGAGCGTCCGCGCGGCGGCGAGCGCGCCGTGCTCGTGCGCATCGGTCTCGGCGGGCCGGTCGAAAACGAGGATCTCGAGGAGTTCTCCCAGCTCGCCGAATCGGCGGGGGTGACGGCCGCCGTCACGGTCACCGGGCGCCGGGAGCGTCCCGACCCGCGGTTTTTCGTCGGCAGCGGCAAGGCCGAGGAAATCCGCCAGGCCGCGGTAGACAGCTGCGCCGAGGTGGTGCTCGTCGACCACGCCCTCTCGCCGAGCCAGGAGCGCAATCTCGAGAAGCTTGTCGGCCTGCGCGTCCTCGACCGCAACGCCCTGATCCTCGACATCTTCGCGCAACGGGCGCGCAGCCACGAAGGCAAACTTGAAGTCGAGCTCGCGCAGTTGCGCCACCTCTCCAGCCGGCTGGTACGTGGCTGGACCCACCTAGAGCGGCAAAAGGGCGGTATCGGCTTGCGCGGTCCGGGTGAGACCCAGCTCGAAACCGACCGGCGGCTGCTCGGCGAACGGGTCCGTGTGCTCAGTCGGCGGCTCGAAAAACTCAAGCTGCAGCGCGAGACCGGGCGGCAGCGGCGGGTCGAGATCCCGATTCCCTCGGTGGCGTTGGTGGGCTACACCAACGCGGGCAAGTCGACGCTGTTTCGCGCGCTGACCGGTGCCGATGCTTACGTCGCCGATCAGCTGTTCGCCACGCTCGATCCGCTGGTGCGGCGGGTGACGCTGCCCGGCGGCACGCCGATCGTGGTGGCCGATACGGTCGGTTTCATCCGTGAAC
>CAZIRD010000064.1:0-15160 GCA_964541625.1 uncultured Acidibacter sp. | reverse complement strand
GGCAGCGCACGGACGCGCACGCCGGTCGCTGCAAACACGGCATTGACGAGTGCAGCAGCGATCGGCGGCGTTCCGGGTTCGCCCAGTCCACCGGGTGCTGCGGTCGAGGCAATGAATTCGACCTCGACGGCAGGCGCTTCACCCAGCCGTAGCAAGGGGTAATCGTGGAAGTTCTGTTGTGCGACCGCGCCCGTTTGCAGCGTGATCTCCTCGGCCAGCGCGGCGGACAGCCCGAACAGGATGCCGCCCTCGACCTGCGCTTTGGCCGTGTCGGGATTGATGACGATGCCGCAGTCGACCACGGCCACAACCCGCTCGGCGCGCACTGAGCCATCGGCAGCGACCAGGACATCACAGACTTCCCCGACGATGCTGCCGAAACTCTCGACGAGCGCGACGCCACGCCCGCGCCGCAGGCCAGTGGCTGCGTCCGCGTTGCTGCGCGGCGTCGTGCGCCAGCCGGAGAGCTTCGCGAGACGCTCCAGCACCGCGCGATGCCGCGGTCGCTCACCGAGATGCGCCAGACGGAATTCGAGCGGGTCGGCGCCTGCCGCATGCGCCAGCTCGTCAAAGAAAGCCTCGACGAAGAAGCCGTGCTGCGAGAAAGCGACCGAGCGCCACGGCCCTTCAGGCACATGGCTTTGCATCGGCACACCGCGAATGTCCTGGTTGGCAATGGCATAGAGCGGCCGCGCGGCAGGACCTTCGCTGCGACCCGTGAAACGCCCCAGCCACGCGAGCGGTGTACCGGCGGCGCTCACCGCACCCTCGAAGCGCGCGCTGACAGCCGGACGGTAGTAGCCATGGCGCAGATCCTGCTCGCGACTCCACAGCAATTTGACCGGCGCTGGGGCCATCGCCATGGCAATGCGGGTGGCCTGTTCGACGTAATCGCCCTCCAGCGGCATGCGGCGCCCGAAGCCGCCGCCGCTCGGGTGGTTGTGGACCGTGACGTGTTCCGCATCGATGCCGCTGACTTGCGCGACCAGCCGCCGCGTCCGCAGCGGATCCTGCACACCCGTCCAGATTTCGGCGCGGCCGTCGGCGATACGCACGGTCGCGCACATCGGTTCCATCGTCGCGTGATAGAGGTACGGCACGCGGTACTCTGCCTCGATGCGCTGCGCGCTGTTCAGGAACGCGGCTTCGACATCGCCAACGACATGATCTTTGTCGCCGCGCTCTGTGCGCAGCGCGCGTTGTTGCTCGTCGAACCAGGCAGCGCTCGTGAACGACTCATGGCCGGCCGCGCCAAATCGAGGCGATAGCATGGCGAGCGCCGTCTGTGCCTGCCAGTGGGTGTCGGCGACGACCGCCACGGCCTGTTCGAGTTCGACGACGCGTCGTACGCCGGCACGGCTTAGCGCAGGCCCCGGATCGACCGACTCCAGGCGTCCGCCGAACACCGGGGCGGCGATCAGCGCGGCATGCAGCATGCCGGGCAGGCGCACATCGACCGCATACACGGCCGTGCCATCGACTTTCGCCGGCACATCGAGGCGTTTGCGTGGCGTGCCGACGATCCGGTAGTCCGCCGGGGCCTTGAGTGCCGGACGCTGCGGCGGTTCGAGCTGTGTCGCCGCCGCGATGAATTCCTCGTAGCCTGCGCTGCGGCCACTCGCCGCATGCGTGACGCGCGAATCGGCAGTCGTCAGTTCGGTCACCGCCACCGACCAGCGTGACGCCGCCGCGCGCAGCAGCATGTCGCGCGCCGCTGCGCCGGCGACGCGCAGGCCGTGCCAGCCCGTGCCGCGCACGCTGACGCTGCCGCCCGTGATCTGCAGGTCCAGCAGCTGCGTCAGCTTGAATGCCGACCAGTCGGCGCCGCGATCCAGAATGCGCGGCAACTGCAGGGCGTCGCCAAAGAAACCGCGCAGCACGTGGGCATTGGCGTATTCGTCCGTCGCCGGAGCCTCTTTGACCTGCACGCGCGACCAGTCCGCGTCCAGCTCTTCGGCCAGCATCATCGCGAGCGCGGTGTGCGTGCCTTGCCCCAGATCGGCGTGCGGCACGATCGCGACCACATCGCCCGCGGGCGTGATTCGTACCCAGGTTGCAAGTTGCCCGCTCGCGGCATCAGGTCGCAGCGCGAGCCGGTTCGGCGCGAAGGCCGCGACGCCAACGCCAACCAGCAACGTTCCGCCGGCGAGACCGCCCGTGGCCAGTAATGCGCGGCGTGTCCACTTACCCATGCTGTCCTCGAAGATTGACGATGCCCCTCGAGGGCACCTGACGACGACGACTTTACTTGAGATGAAAGAGCCGCTCTATCGTCAACCGGTGGTTCGCAATGATGAACAGCCAGGCGGGGTAGTCCTTCCTCCGCCAGCGTGCGTCGCCCACCTCTGCACTACGCTCCAGCAGTCGGTGGCCGAGTATGCCCGGGGCGCCGTGCACTACGGGAAACAGCAGCACCGCCAGCTTCCAGAGCCCTGGCGCCGACAAAGCAAACGGAATCCACGCCAGCCCGGCCAGCGTCCCTGCGATGTGCAAGGCGACATTAAGCGGGTGCCGATGTTCTGGCAGAAAGACCTCGCGGTAGAACGTCTCGAAAGGAACACGTTTTGAGCTCATTGAGGTTTGCTCCAGTGCGTTCGGTCGGCGGTATGAACTGTCGGGCTGGCTGCCGGCAGGGAATGGGGTTTGTGTTTTGATCGACATGCTTGGCATGATGCGAGCAATTGCTCGTTTTACATACTCGCTTTCCGCGTCGCCGATGCCTCGTCTGCAACTTCAAGCTCGCAAACAGCCCAATCAGCGTCGGTCGCAAGCCACCGTCGAGACGATTCTTGAGGCTGCTGCTCGCGTTTTGACCAAGCAGTCGTTGGCTGGCTTCAACACCAACCGGGTGGCCGAGGTCGCAGGGGTCAGCGTCGGATCGCTGTACCAGTACTTTCCCAACAAGGAGTCGCTGGTCGCTGCGCTCATTGATCGCGAGCAGGGGAGGTTGGCTCTAGCGGTCGAGGCGACCGTACAGGGGTGCGCGGGGCGAAGCCTGCGGGACGGTCTATTGGCGTTGGCACGGCTGGCGATTGCCCAGCAATACCGCAACCCGACTTTTGCTGCCGCGTTGGACCACGAAGAGCGCCGCCTGCCCATTGGCGCGCGTCTGCGCAGTCACGAGGAGCGCCTGGGTGCTGCCGTGATGGCCTTCCTGGCGATGCACCGGTCGGCGCTGCCGGCCGATCGTGTGGCCCCCGAAGTGGCGCGTGACCTGCTTCTCATCGCCCGGGCGCTGGTGGAAGCCGATGCGCAGGTGGCAACGAAGCCACATAAAAACCTTGAGAACCGGTTGGTACGGGCGCTGACGGGCTACTTGACCGCGCTATAGCCCGGGCCAATCGGATCCGCGCCGCAGCCATCAACGAGAAGGCCACCGCAAGGGTGGCCTTTTCGTCGATTGGTGGAGGCGGCGGGAATCGAACCCGCGTCCGCAAGCCCTAGACTTCAGGATCTACGCGCGTAGCTCTCTCATTGGATCTCGCCTTGCGCTACCCGAGGAGCAGGGAAGACGCTCAGCCAGCACACGGTGACTCTTAGCGGGACTGCCCCGTCGCACGGCAGCCCGCGATCCTATAAGCGCGTCCCCTGATTCGGTGTTATAGGCACCAGCCGGTCAGAGGTTAGGCGGGATTAAGCCGCCAGAGCGTAGTTGTCGTCGTTGGCAACTGTAGTTTGCAGCAAAGTTTTACGAGGTTCACTGCACCTCGGCACGCCCCTGAAGGTTCGCAACCCACGTCGAAGCCGGTCGCCCCCCTCAAGCGGAGGAAGTATAGCCGAAAGCCGCGAATTCAAGGGGCTGAATCGGTAAACTCCGCGCCCCCATGCTCGCCACCTCCAACATCTCCATCCAGTTCGGCGCCAAGCCGCTCTTCGAAGGCGTTACCGTCAAGTTCACCGACGGCAACCGCTATGGCCTCATCGGCGCCAACGGCTGCGGCAAATCGACGCTCATCAAGATATTGGGCGGCGACCTCGAGCCGAGTTCGGGCGACGTGATGCTGCAGCCCGGACTGCGCCTCGGCAAGCTCAACCAGAACCAGTTCGGCTACGAGGATGAGCGCGTCATCGACGTCGTCATGCAGGGCCACACCGAGATGTGGGCGGCGATGAGCGCGCGCGACGCGATCTATGCCAACCCCGAGGCGAGCGACGACGACTACATGCGCGCCGCCGAACTCGAGGTGCGTTTCGCGGAGTACGGCGGCTACGATGCGGAGGCGAGGGCGGCGAGCATTCTGGTCGATGCCGGCATTGGCGAGGCGCTGCATCGCGGGCCGATGCGCGAGGTACCGCCTGGCCTCAAGCTGCGCGTGCTGCTCGCGCAGGCACTGTTCTCCAACCCCGATGTCCTGCTGCTCGACGAGCCGACCAACAACCTCGACATCCACTCGATTCGGTGGCTCGAGCGCGTGCTCAACGAGTCCAATTCGACCATGATCATCATCAGCCACGATCGGCACTTCCTGAACCAGGTGTGCACGCACATGGCCGATCTCGACTTCCAGCAGCTGAAGATCTACCCGGGCAACTACGACGACTTCATGTTGGCCTCGACGCAGGCACGGGCGCGCGTCGAAGCGGCCAATGCCAAGGCGAAGGATCGCATTTCCGACCTGCAGGAGTTCGTGCGCCGTTTCTCGGCCAACGCCTCCAAGGCCAGGCAGGCGACCTCGCGGCGCAAGGCCATCGAGAAGATCAAGATCGAAGAAATCCGCCCGTCTTCGCGCCAGAACCCCTACATCCGTTTCGAGCAGGTGAAGAAGCTCTACCGCTCGGCCGTGAACGTCGACAAGCTCTGCTTCAGCTATCCCGGCAGCGGGCAGCGGGTGCTTGACGGCGTCAGCTTCAACGTCGAGGCAGGCGATCGCATCGCCATCATCGGTCCGAACGGCATCGGCAAGACCACGCTCATGAAGTGCCTCGCCGGGGAGTTGCGACCGGACTCAGGCAGCATCACCTGGGTGGAGAACGCCGAGCCCGGCTACATGCCGCAGGATCCGCAGGCGGATTTCCAGGAGAAGATCGATCTGCTCGGCTGGATGTCGCAGTGGACGGGCAAGGCGGACGACGAGCTGATCGTTCGCGCCACGCTCGGCCGGCTGCTGTTCTCGGGCGACGAGACCAAGAAATCGGTGAAGGTACTCTCGGGCGGCGAGAAGGGCCGCATGATGTACGGCAAGCTGATGCTGCGCCGGCCGAATGTGATGCTCATGGACGAGCCCACCAACCACATGGACATGGAGACCATCGAGTCGCTGCAGATCGGGCTCGAGAAGTATCCCGGCACCCTGGTCTTCGTGTCGCACGACCGCGAGTTTGTCAGCGGCCTTGCCAACCGCATCATCGAACTGCAGCCGGGCGGCGGCATCGTCGATCACCGCGGCAGCTACGACGAGTATCTCGCTATCCAGGGCGAGACCGACTGATCGAGTCGGCGTTGCCGCTCTCAGGCAGATCGTGGGTGTAGGTGGGGCGAGTGGCCGCAGCGAGAACCGTGAGGCGGACGATGCTGGCGATCGAAACCTTTCATTTCGATGACGTTTCGCTTGCGCGCAGCAACGGTTGCTAGACTGCGTGCCGTCAGGGGAACTTTTCACGGCAGCGTCGTTCTTTCATTACGAAAGAGCTGTCGAAGAGTCCAATCAACACATGATCAAGACCGGGTTTTCAGTTTTTCTGCGTGCGTGGGCGATTGTCGTCTTCGCCTGTCTCCTTCTGCTTCGTCCCGAGATTTCTTTGGCGGCGAACGAGCGGCAGCTCACGGTCATCAGTTACCACGAGATCAGCGATTCGCGCGAGGCGCTGATTCCGGATTACGCGGTCACGCCCACCAATTTCGTGCGCCAGATCGACTGGCTGCGCAACAACGGCTATTGCTTCGTGAGCCTTGATGACGTGCTGGCCGACCACGCCGGGCTGCGCCCCTTGCCGGCGAAGTCGGTGCTGCTGACCTTCGACGACGGCTACGAGTCGGTCTACACCCACGCCTGGCCCGTGCTGCGCATGTTCCGGATTCCGGCGATCATCGCCGTCGTCGGCTCGTGGCAGGAAAGCGCGGCCACCGTCGATTTCGACGGCAAGCGCGTGCCGCGCAGCACCTTCATCGGCTGGGAGCAGCTGCGCGAGATGAGTGACAGCGGGCTCGTCGAGGTTGCCAGCCATACCTACGACCTGCATCGCGGTGTTGTCGGCAATCCGCAGGGCAACCTGCAGCCGTCTGCGGTCACCCGTCGCTACCTGGGTGGTACCGCCGGGTACGAGCCTGAGAACCGCTACCGCGCGCGAGTGCTCGCGGATCTCGAAAAAAGCGCGACGGTCATCCGCAAGCGCGTCGGTCGCTCGCCGCGCGTCATCGCCTGGCCCTACGGCCAGTACAACGCGGAGTTGCGGCAGACGGCCGATCGGCTCGGCATGATCGTCGGTCTCACGCTCGACGACGGCGCCAACACGCGAGCCACGCCGCTCTCCGGGCTGCGTCGAATCCTCGTCGAGCGCAGCATGGGTCTTGGCGATCTGGCGCGCGAGATCACCTACCGCAACAACGACCTCACCGACAACGACCGTCCGCAGAAGATCGCGCACGTGGACCTCGACTTCATCTACGACCCGGATGAACGGCAGCAGGAGCGCAATCTTTCCCATCTGCTCGATCGTCTGACCTGGCTTGGCGTCAACACTGTCTACCTGCAGGCCTACTCAGATCCCGACAGCAACGGCTCCGCGGATGCCGTCTACTTTCCGAACCGACGCATGCCGATGCGCGCCGACCTCTTCAACCGCGTCGCCTGGCAGATCCGCACACGCACACCGGTCAAGCGGCTTTACGCCTGGATGCCCTTGCTCGCCTGGGAACTGCCCAAGGCGGACCCTGCCGCCGCCGAGCAGGTCGTGACGCTGCCGAGCAGCGGCGGCGGCCACCTCAACATGGGTTACCGGCGGCTCTCGCCGTTCTCGCCGCTGGCGCGCGCCGCCATCCGCGAGATCTACGAGGATCTCGCCCACTCGGCGGTCTTCGAGGGACTGCTGTTCCACGACGATGTGACCCTCTCGGACTTCGAGGACGCCGGGCCGCGCGCGCTTGCCGCATATCGTGACTGGGGACTGCCTGGCAGCGTCGAGCAAATCCGTGCCAGCGACGATCTGCTCGGACGCTGGACCATCCTCAAGATCAATGCGCTCGATGAGTTCGCGCGCGACATGGCGGCGGTGGTGAGACGCGAGCAACCGGCCTTGGTCACCGCGCGCAACCTTTACGCGCAGGTCGTGCTGAATCCGAAGGCGGAGGTCTGGTACGCGCAGGCACTCGAGAATTCTTTGGCGAACTACGACTTCACGGCCATCATGGCTATGCCGTACATGGAGAACGCCGCCGACCCCGAGGCTTTCCAGCAGGCGCTGGTCGAGCGCGTCAAGCAGCACCCCGGTGCGATGCGCAAGGTGGTCTTCGAGTTGCAGGCTGTCGACTGGCGGCATGCGCAGCGACCGGTGCCCACCGAAGAACTCGTCGCCACCATACGTCGCCTCTACGAGCTCGGCGTCCAGCACGTTGGTTACTACCCGGACATGATGTTCGACAACCATCCGGCCCCTGCGCCGATGCGCGCGGTGTTTTCGCTGCGACCGAACCGCCCGGAGGTCGACTGATCGTGTCGACGCTGTTGCTCGACTACCTTTTCTACTATCCGCTCGTCATGGCGACGGTCTGGATGATCGGCGCGTCGCTTTATCGCTGGCGTATCGAGAGCCGGGAACCGCCGTTCGACCAGCCGCCCTCCATGCCGCAGCTGCCGCCGGTGAGTGTCCTCGTGCCGTGCTTCAACGAGCAGGACAACGCTGAGGAAACGCTACTTGCGGCGCTGGCGCTCGACCTGCCCGAGTTCGAGGTCATTGCCGTGAACGACGGTAGTTCGGACGGCACAGCGGCCATTCTCGATGTGCTCGCCAACCGCCATCCGCGCCTGCGGGTCGTGCACCTCGCGCGCAACCAGGGCAAGGCGCTGGCGCTGCAAGCCGGTGCGCTGCTGGCGCGTTACGACATCCTGCTCTGCATCGACGGCGACGCGCTGCTCGATCCACACGCCGCGCGCTGGATGCTGCGGCATTTCGTCAACGATCCGAAAGTCGGCGCGGTGACCGGCAACCCGCGCATTCGCAATCGTTCGACGCTGCTGGGGCGCGTGCAGATCGGCGAGTTCTCCTCGATGGTCGGCATGATCAAGCGCGCGCAGCAGAATTTCGGGCCGATCTTCACCGTCTCCGGTGTCATCGGTGCATTTCGTCGCAGCGCCTTGCATGACGTGGGCTACTGGAGCCCCGACATGCTCACGGAGGACATCGATATCAGCTGGAAATTGCAGCGCGCGGGTTGGCGGGTGGTCTTCGAACCGCATGCGCTCGTGTGGATCCTCACCCCCGAGACGGTGCGCGGGCTGTGGAAGCAACGCCTGCGCTGGGCGATGGGCGGCGCGCAGGTGTTCCTGCTCAATCGTGACGTGATGCTGCGGCGCGACCAGTCCCACCTCTGGCCGCTCTACATCGAAATGTGCGCGAGCCTCGCCTGGAGTTACCTGCTCGCCGCAGCGGGCCTGCTCTGGGTGCTCGGTGTCTTCTTTCCGGAGTTGGTGGTTCCGGGGGTCGCGTCGCCTGTCCTACCCCAATGGAGCGGCGCGATCCTCGGTACCGTCTGTCTGCTGCAATTCGCAGTCGGCGCCTGGCTCGACTCCCGCTATGATCGCGGCCTCGGCCGCAACTACTACTGGATGATCTGGTACCCGCTGGTCTTCTGGGTCATCCATTTTGCAGCCACGGTTGCCGCCTATCCGAAAATCATTGCTCGCGGTCGTGGACGCCGGGCCCGCTGGGTCAGTCCCGATCGCGGCATCCGCTCGAATTGACCGCCCAAGGCAAGGAGACCATGGACACGACGCCGATCATCGATGCGAGTCGCAGCCGCCGCTGGTACCAGCGCATGCTGTCCTCATCATTCACCGTCGCGCTGTGGACGGGCTGGGCCTCGTTGTGGACGCCCATCCTGCAGGGTGTCTCCCGAATTCCCCAACTGCGGCTGCTGGTGCACGGTGTCGGGTTGCCGCGCGAGGTGGGACTTGCGACCCACGCCTTGACGCCCGCGGCGGCGACCCTGCTCGGTACGTCGAGCCTGTTGTTGCTGTGGCAGTTTCTGATCACACGACGGCAGCCTGCAGCGGCGGTTTGCGGTGCGCGCATGGCCGAACCCTCGCTGGCCGATTTCGCGGCCCGCTGCGGCCTGAGTCCCGCGGAACTGCTCGCAGTCCGCGAGCATTCGGTGGTCGTGGTGCACCACGCCGACGATGGTCGGATCGAGCGCGTGCTTAGCCGCGGCGCATGAGACGCGCTTTGTCGCGTGCCCAGTCGCGTTCTTTTTCGGTCGTGCGCTTGTCGTGCTGCTGCTTGCCCTTGCCAAGACCGATCTGCAACTTCGCCTTGCCGCGTTGCCAGTAAAGCTCCAAGGGCACGATGGTGTAGCCCTTGCGCTCCACCGCGCCCACGAGATGCGAGATCTCGCGCCGGTTGAGCAGCAGCTTGCGGGTGCGGGTGGGCTCGGCGATCACGTGGGTGGAGGTGGTCTTGAGCGGCGAGATATGCGCGCCGGTCAGAAACACCTCGCCGTTGCGCAGAAAGACATAGGCCTCGGTGATCTGCGCCTTGCCGGCGCGCAGTGATTTCACCTCCCAGCCTTGCAGCGCGAGCCCGGCCTCGTAGCGCTCTTCGATGAAGTAATCGAAGCGCGCCCGACGGTTTTCCGCGATCACGCGCGGACCTTCGCTGGGCTTCTGGGGTGGTTTGGGGTCGGTTTTCTTCATGGGTAAGCCGCTGCCGGCCGGTCATTCTACTGCCCGCGGCCCGTGCCTTGCCCGCGTAGAATGCGCCACATGCGTGAAGTGACGCGATCGGCGCTGGTGCCGCTGTCGGCGGAGCGGCTGTACGAACTCATCGTCGACATCGAGCGATATCCCGAATTCGTGCCGGGCTGCAAACTCGCGCGCATCGAGCAGCGCGGCGAACGCGAAGTGGTGGCCACGCTCGGGGTGCGCCGTGGTGCTCTCGATGCCGAATTCACCACGCGCAATGAACTCGATCCCGGGCGGTCGGTGACCATGCGTCTCGTGCGTGGCCCGTTCAAGGCGCTGGAGGGTCTCTGGACCCTGCGCCCGCTCGGCGAGGCGGGCTGCGAGGTCAGCCTGCGATTGCGCTTCGAGTTCGCCAACCGCCTCGCCGGCGCGATGTTCGCCCCGGTGTTCGAAGAGACGGCCAAGTCACTGGTCGACGCCTTCGTGGCGCGGGCCCGCAGCGCATGACTTGCAGCACATGATCCGCTGCGCGTTCGCCGCGGTGCTGCCGCAATGGCAGGGGGAGATCGAACTCGAACTGCCGGACGGGGCCACGGTGACCGACGCCCTCGCACTCGCTGCCGCTCGGCTGCCGGTGGGCAGTCTGGAGGCGACGTTCCTCGCCAGCGCGCCGGTCGGCATTTTTGGTGAAAGCTGCAGCCGCGAGCGACGGCTGCAAGCAGGCGATCGGGTGGAGGTCTACCAGCCGCTGGCTGTAGACCCGAAGGCTGCGCGCCGCGCGCGCGCAATGCGCCAACAGACTGCGAAAGGCCGCAATCCGCTGACTGCGAAGCCGGGATGAGGGTCAGGTCGCGGGCGCGGCGTCGGCGGCAGGCGTCTGCTCGGCTGATTTCTGCTCAGCCGCCTGTGGGTCCGCAGGCTGTTGGTCTGCAGGCAATGTGGTCGGTGCGCCGTCATTGTCGATGCGGCTGACCTTTTCGTCCGTGAAGTACACCGTGAGCCGCTGGCGTACCGGCTTTTGGCCCTTGCCGGCATCGAGCGTGTAGAGGTAGTCCCAGCGGTCGCGTTCGAAGGCGTCGGGCAGCATCGGCGTGCCGAGCAGGAAGCGCACCTGCGCGCGGGTCATGCCTTCCTTGAGTTGCACGACCTGGCGCGCGTCGAGGAAGTTGCCTTGCTGGACGACCATCCGGTAAACGCAGCCGGACATCAGCAGCAGGCTGCCGAGTACCGCAGCGAGCCGTAACGCCGGGCTGGACGCGGTGGCAAACGACGACGAACGGCGGGCAAGTGGAGACGAAGAGGCGAGCTGGACCATAATGCGCAGTCTAACCCAAAGGGCGAACGACGACGTGCAAGGCAACGATCTGCGCAAGGCAGGACTCAAGGTCACGCTGCCGCGCATGAAGATACTCGAGATCCTCGAGCACAGCGGCAACCGCCATCTCTCCGCCGAAGACATCTACCGGCGGCTCGTCGACTTGCGCGAGGACATCGGCCTGGCAACGGTTTATCGCGTGCTGACGCAGTTCGAGGCCGCGGGGTTGGTCACCCGCCACCACTTCGCCGATGGCATGGCGGTGTTCGAGCTGAACGCCGGTCCGCATCACGACCACATCCTCTGCCTCGACTGTGGTCGGGTCGAAGAATTCGTGGACTCGGGCATCGAAGAGCGGCAGACGGCGGTTGCCGAGCGGCACGGTTTCGCGATCAGCGACCACGCTCTCGTGATTTACGGGCATTGCCGGAAGGAGAACTGCCCGCACCGCGCGGCGGCGAGCGCCGACTGACCCGACTGCCGTCGGCCAGCATCTCCGCGGCGTGCTCGCGCGCCTTGTCGGTGATCGAGACGCCGCCCAGCATCCGCGCGATTTCCTCTACCCGTGCTGCCGCCTCCAGCGGCACGACCTGCGTGCGTGTGGTCTGGCCGTCGGTGAGTTTGGCGACGCGCAGGTGGCGATTGCCGAGTGCCGCCACCTGCGGCAGGTGCGTCACGCACAGCACCTGCGCGGAGGCACCGAGCAGCGCAAGTTCGCGGCCGACGATCTCGGCGACGGCGCCGCCGACGCCGGAGTCGACTTCGTCGAACACCATGCATCCGCCGCCGCCGCCGCGCAGCCGACCGGCGAGCGCGACCTGAACCGCGAGTGACAAGCGCGAGAGTTCACCGCCGGAGGCAACCTTGCCGAGCGGCCGGGGTGGCTGGCCAGCGTTGGCGCTCACCAGAAAACCGATGTCCTCGAGACCCTGCGCGGCGGTGCCGCCGTCGATGCCGGCGAGCGGTGTGAGCTCGACGGCGAAGCGGCCGCCGGTCATCCCCAGTGTCTGCATGCGCGCGCTGACCTCCGCGGCGAGTTCTGCGGCGGCCCTCTTGCGTGCAGCCGAAAGCCGCTCGGCCGACTCGCGCCAAGCCGCCACGGCGGACTGGGCGGCGGCGCGCAGGCTGGTGAGGTCATCCTCGACCCGCTCGAGGCGGGCGAGGTCGGCCGCGAGCTCGTCCGCCTTGGCGGGTAGTTCGTCGGTCGCAACGCGATGCTTGCGGGCCAGCGACTCGATGCTGGCTAGCCGCTGTTCGAGCTCTTCCTGCCGGGCGGGGTCGGCCTCCAGCGAGTCGAGGTAACGGGTCAGATCCCGCGCGACGTCGGCGAGGCGGATGACGGCCTCCTCGAGAGCGGGGAGGGTGTCCTGCAGGCGCGGGTCGAGCGCCGCGGCCTGCCGCAGCACGCTGACGGCGCGTGAGGCGATCGCATGGGCATTGCTGCCCTCGGCCTCGTAAAGCAGTTCGACCACGCCGCGGCCCGCCTCGGCGAGCCGACCGGAGTTGGCGAGCCGGCCGCGCTCCTCGACCAGCACACCGACCTCGCCCGGCCGCAGGGCGAGCGCACTGAGTTCGCCGCACTGGTGCCGCAGCAGATCGAGGCGAGCGTCGCGGTCGCGCGCGGCCGCGCTGAGCGCCTCAAGTTCGGTACTGCGGGCGAGGCGCTCGCGGTGACGACGCGCAACCTCGGCGGCGAGGTCGTGGTGCCCGCCGAAGGCGTCGAGCAGATCGCGCTGTGCGGCACCGCGGACCAGCGTCTGGAACTCATGCTGGCCGTGGATTTCGGCGAGTGACTCGCCCGCCTCGCGCAGCAGCTGCAGCGGGATCTGCTGGCCGTTCAGGTAGGCGCGTGACTTGCCCTCGCGGGTGATCACCCGTCGTACCACCAGTTCGTCGTCGGTCTCGATGCTCTGTTCGTCGAGCAGCTGGCGCAGCGCTGGTGTGGCGGCGGCAAGGTCGAAGGTGGCGGTGATTTCGGCGCGTGCCGCGCCGTGACGGATGACCTCGACGCCGCCCCGGCCGCCGACCGCGAGCTGCAGGGCGTCGACGAGGATCGATTTGCCGGCGCCGGTCTCGCCGGTGAGCACGGTGAGGCCGCGCGCGAAGTCGACCTCGACGGCGTCGATGATGGCGAAATCGCGGATGTGCAGGTGCGTGAGCATGGGTTCGGCTCAGTGCTGCGGATCGAAGCTGCGCCGGCCCCAGTTGAGCTTGCTGCGCAGCAGACGGAAGTAGTCGTAGCCGCTCGGGTGCAGCAGCGTGATGCGCGGCGCCGCCGCCCGCACGCTCAGCGTGTCGCCCGGATTAAGCTTGCCGAGAAAGCGGCCGTCGCAGGCGATCTCGGCGGTCGACTCGGGGCGGGCGACGAGACGCACCTCGATGACCGAACGCGCGGAAACCACGATCGGGCGATCGGAGAGCGTATGCGGGCAAATCGGCGCGACCACCACCACATCGAGCCCGGGCTCGACGATCGGCCCGCCGCAGGAGAGGGCGTAGGCCGTGGAGCCGGTGGCGCTCGCCACGACCAGACCGTCGCCGCCGTGGCTGTTGACGAAGCGGCCGTTGATCCAGGTCTCGAAGTCGATGAGGTGGCTGCTGCGGCTGGTCTGCAGCACGACATCGTTGAGGGCGAGCCCGCTGGCGTGTTGGCCGTCCGCCGTGGTGAGCTCGGCGAGCAGCAGCGCGCGCTCGTCGCGTTGACACTCGCCGGCCAGCGCGGCATCGACCGAGCCGACCATGTCCTCGGGCATCACATCGGTGAGGAAGCCGAGCCGACCGCGGTTCACGCCGAGCAGCGGCGTGCCACGGCTGGCCACCAGTCTTGCGGCGTAGAGCAGGGTGCCATCGCCGCCAATGGCGATGACGAGATCGGCGCCCTCGGCGAGCGTTGGCTCGTCGACGAACTGGGCGGCGATGCCGGGCAGGCGCGGGGCTTCATCGGCCGGTGCCAGTACCCCGAGACCCCGCCGAGCGAGGTGATCGGCGAGCAGCGCGGCGCTCTCGGCGACGCGGGCGTCGGCGAAGCGGGTGACGAGGGCGATGCGGCGGGTGTCGGGCATGGGGATGCTCGGCGGAAACGTGCGCCGTTTTATCACGCCGGCAGGGGCGAACCAATCGGCATACCGCGTCGCTTGACGGCATTGCGCGCCAGTCGTTAGTTTTTCCGTATGGCGCACGATTACGAACTGCTGAATGAGCGGGCGCAGCAGTTGCTGCGCAGGCTGGTCGAGAGCTACATCCGCGACGGCCAGCCGGTGGGCTCGCGGGCGCTGTCGCGGGAGTCGGGCCTGCGCCTCTCCTCGGCGACCATCCGCAATGTCATGGCCGATCTCGAGGAACTCGGGTTCGTGGTCTCGCCGCATACCTCGGCCGGGCGGATTCCCACCGATCGCGGTTACCGGTTTTTCGTCGATACCCTGCTGCGCTCGCAGCCGCTTGACGAGTCGGCGGTCGCCGAGGTGCGTCGGCATCTCGATGCCGCATCGCTCGATGATCCGAAGGTGCTGGTGGCCAATGCCTCGCAGCTGCTCTCCAATGTCACCCGCCTCGCCGGGGTGGTCACCATGCCGCGGCCGGTGGTCGCCGCGATCACGCAGATCGAGTTCGTGGCGCTCTCCGAGAACCGCGTCCTGGTGGTGCTGGTGTTCAACGACCGCGAGGTGCAGAACCGCATCATCCATCTCGCGCGGCACCACAGCGCCGAGGAGTTGCGGCGCGCGGCGCACTTCCTCAACGAGCAACTCGTCGGCCGCACTCCGGAGGCAGCCCGGCAGGAGATCCTGCGCCAGTTGCAGGAAGCCCGCGAGCACATGAACTCCCTGATGCTCGATGCGATTACCGTCGCGCAGAAGATTTTCGACGAGGGTGGATCACCGCCGACGACCGGACTCGACTACATCGTCGCCGGCGAGACCAACCTGATGGGTGCGGCGCAGCTCACCAGCGTCGAGAAGCTCAAGCGCCTGTTCGAGGCCTTCAACGAGAAACGCGACTTCCTGCACCTGCTCGA
>CAZIRD010000063.1:0-15184 GCA_964541625.1 uncultured Acidibacter sp. | reverse complement strand
GCCGATGGCCTTGGCGCCATTCAAGACCGCGGTGATGATGCTGATTTTCAAGCCGGGTCCGTCATTCGCCTCTGTCCACTTCCGGATGTTAGCCCGACCGGGCGGCGGGCGGTGGGAGTAAATCGGGTAAGATTGGCGGCCTCATGGCACGCAAGGCGCTCATCACCGGGATCACCGGGCAGAACGGTGCGTACCTTGCCGAATGGCTGATCGGCAAGGGTTACGAGGTGCACGGGCTGAAGCGCCGCTCGTCGCTGTTCAACACGGACCGTATCGATCATCTCTATCAGGATCCGCACGTCCCGGATGCGCGACTGCGGCTGCATTACGCAGATGTCACCGACGCGGCAAATCTCGCACGGCTCATGCAGGACATCGGTCCCGATGAGGTGTATCACCTGGCGGCGCAGAGCCATGTCGCAGTCAGTTTCGAGATGCCCGAATACACCGCCAATGCAGACGGCCTCGGGACGCTGCGCATGCTGGAGGCGATCCGGCTCGCCGGACTTGCTGGCTCGGCCCGGTTCTATCAGGCCTCGACCTCCGAGATGTTCGGCAAGGTGCAGGAAACTCCGCAGACGGAGCGAACGCCCTTCTACCCGCGCTCGCCCTATGGCGTGGCCAAGCTTTACGCGCACTGGATCACGGTGAACTACCGCGAGGCATACGGGATGTATGCCTGCAGCGGCATCCTCTTCAATCACGAGTCGCCGCGTCGTGGTGAGACCTTCGTGACGCGCAAGATAACCCGCGGTCTCGCCCGCATCAGTTTAGGCCTCGATGACTGCCTCTTTCTCGGTAACCTCGATGCACGACGCGACTGGGGTCATGCGCGGGACTACGTTCGGGCGCAGTGGCTGATGCTGCAGCAGCCGAAACCAGACGACTATGTCATCGCCACCGGCGAGCAGCGGTCGGTGCGTGAGTTCGCCGCGTTGGCTGCGGCACGTCTCGGCTTCGAACTCGTCTGGGAGGGCACCGGGATCGACGAGGTGGGTCGTGATCGGGCGTCGGGCAAGTTGCTTGTCCGCATTGACCCTAGGTACTTCCGACCGACGGAAGTCGACTCTCTGCTCGGTGATTCCACCAAAGCGCGACGTGAACTCGGCTGGTTGCCGCAAATCTCCTTCGAGGAGCTTGTGGCGGAGATGGTCGAGGCGGACCTTGAACTCGCGCGTCGGGATGCGCTGATGCGTCGAGAGGGCTTCAGGACCTTCAGCAGGCATGAGTAGCGGGGCGCGTCCGGACGGGGACGAGCGGATCTTCGTCGCGGGTCACACCGGTCTCGTCGGTCAGGCGCTGGTGCGTCGGTTGCAGCCGGAACACGGGGACCGGCTGCTGCTGCGTCGCCGGGCGGAACTCGATCTGACGGATCAGGCGGCAGTTCGGCATTTCTTTGAGAAGAATCGACCGGCTTTTGTCTATCTGGCGGCGGCGCGGGTCGGTGGCATCAAGGACAACAATGACCATCCGGCCGAGTTCATCCGCGAGAACCTGCTGATCGAGACCAACGTCATTGATGCTGCCTGGCGACATGGCACGCGTAAGTTGCTGTTTCTCGGCTCGAGCTGCATCTACCCGCGCGAGGCGCCGCAGCCGATCCGTCCGGAGCACCTGCTATCCTCGGCGCTCGAACCCACCAACCGCGCCTATGCGCTCGCCAAGATCGCCGGCATCGAAATGTGCCGGGCGTATCGCAGTCAGTACGGCTTCGACGCCATCACCGCCATGCCCACCAACCTGTACGGACCGGGCGACAATTTCGATCCGGAGCGTTCGCATGTCGTGCCGGGCCTGATGCGGCGCTTCGCGGCCGCAGCCGAGCGGGGTGATTCCGAGGTCACCGTATGGGGGTCCGGCCTGCCGCGGCGCGAGCTGATGTTCGTCGACGATCTCGCCGATGCGCTGGTGTTCCTGATGGAGCGCTACGAAGGAGAGGCTCTCGTCAATGTCGGCACGGGCGAGGACCATCCGATCGCCGAGATCGCCCGCCTCGTTGCCGAGGTGACGGGGTTTGGGGGTACACTTCGTTTTGATTCGTCCTACCCGGACGGGACCCCCCGCAAGCTGCTCGATGTTTCGGTGCTGCATTCCCTCGGGTGGCGGCACCGGACGGCCCTCGCCGAGGGTCTGCAACGAACCTGGAATTGGTACCGAAACTCTCGCCACGGGCAGTGATCATGACCACCAACCAACACAGACCGTCCCCGTTCCGCCCGCTGCGCGGCTTCACGCTTATCGAGTTGCTCATCGTCATCGTCATCCTTGGACTGCTGCTGTCATTGGTTGCCCCGGCCATGTTTTCGAAGGTTGGTTCGTCACAGCGCAAGACAGCGATGGCGCAGATGCAGATGCTGTCCACGGCCCTCGACACCTATCGTCTGGACGTCGGCGACTACCCGAAGACCTTGGCCGAACTGCGCAAAGGCGAGGCGCCGGGATGGGACGGCCCTTACTTGCCGCGGGAGCTGCCGCTTGACCCCTGGGGAAATCCCTATGTGTATAACCTCGACCCCGCTAACGCGAGCAACCCCTATACGCTGAAGAGTTACGGGAAGGACGGGCGACAGGGCGGCGACGGCGAGGGCGAAGACATCGTGTTCCAATAGCTCGATGATGGACAGCATCTCCTCTTTGCTTCGCGACGTGGGCGTCACCGACTCGGATATCGAGAAGGCGGAGGCGTACCAGCAGAAGTACGGTGGGCGACTTGAACAGATACTGGTCAACATGGGTGGGCTCGCTTCCGATGCCCTTCCGGTTGTCTACGGAAAATTACTCGGCGTTGAAGTACTTGCAGGCGACACGGCGGCCCGTTGGGACCCGCCAGAGACCGTGGACGACTACCCGCTTGACTGGCTTGTCCCGCGTGGATGGTTGCCTTTTCAGGTCGGTGAGGACGGACGTTGCATGTTCGTCACTCGCACACCGCTGGATCTTGAAGTAAACGAGTGGCTGCGCGAGCGTGGCCTTGTGACGGACCTTTGCGTTGCCAGTGAGGAAGTGTTCGGATCCCTGAAAAGTCGACTAGGGCGTTTCCAGAATGTACGTCCCTCCATGGGTTTGAACTCGGTCGAGGAGGGCAAGCTTCGCGAACTGGCATCCGAGGCGCCAACAGTCAACCTGCTCAACTCATTGCTGGGTCGTGCGCTTCGGCAACGAGCATCCGATCTTCACCTTGAGCCTCATGGCGGCGCGGCGAGAGTCCGGTTCCGCGTAGATGGCGTGTTGCACGAGGTGGATACCGTTCCGTCCTCGATGGTGCTACCCATCATTACTCGGCTGAAGATTCTCGCTGGAATGGACATCGGCGAGCGTCGGCGCCCGCAGGACGGGAAAATCGAGTTCCGTGTCGCCGGCGAGGATATCGACATCCGCGCATCGGTTCTTCCGGTTGCCGAGGGCGAGAGCGCGGTCCTGCGATTTCTGCGCAAGTCGGCGCTCGTGTACGACATGAAAGAATTAGGTCTCTCGGAGGATATCGAGACACTTGTGCTGCAGGACTTGGCGGTGACCTCCGGGGTGATCCTGCTCACTGGCCCAACCGGATCCGGGAAGACGACGACGCTGTATACGTTCCTCAGTCGTCTGAACCGGCCTGAGGTGAAGATCATTACGCTCGAGGATCCCATCGAGTATCAGTTGTCGGGTGTCAATCAGGTGCAGGTACAACCGGCCATTGGATTCGATTTTGCCAATGGCCTTCGCAGCGTGGTTCGTCAGGATCCAGACATCATCATGGTGGGCGAGATCCGTGATCGCGAGACGGCTGCGGTGGCGATGCAGTCTGCGCTTACCGGGCATCTCGTTTTTTCGACGGTACACACTAACGACACGCCGAGCGCGTACACGCGTCTGCTCGACTTGGGTGTCGAAGAGTTTTTGCTCAATGCGGCGCTACGTTCGATTATCGGTCAGCGTCTCGCCCGGCGACTGTGCGAGCATTGCGCGACGCCGTTGCCGGACGCCGAGCAGGTGATGTCCGACATGGATCTCTGGCCGCTTGCAACGCGTTTGGGGATCAGCAAACCCCGGCTACTTGAGGCAGTTGGCTGCGATCGCTGCGGAGACACCGGTTACCGCGGGCGTGTTGCTGTCGCCGAGTATCTCCGCTGCGATGAGCACATCCGTGCACTCTCCAAGGGCCCGGATTTCATTCCGAAAGCCCGTGAGCACGCATCGGCCCAGGGTTGGCGGACACTGCTTGAGGACGGTTTCGCCAAGGCCCTACGCGGAACAACGACCGTCGCTGAAGTTCTGCGGGTCGCGGGCTGATGGCGCAGTTCAAATTCGAAGCGTTCGATCAGTCCGGCGGCAGGGTCAGCGGAACGATCGATGCTGAAAACGAGACTGCAGCGAGCGCAGAGTTGCGAGCGCGGGGTCTGCTGCCCAAGCAGGTGAGTTCAGCAGGTGCTGAAACCGACTGGCGCTCCGCACTTGGGCTCGGAGAGCGTCGAGTTGGGCTTGCCGATCTCGAGTTCCTGACTGCTGAACTGAGCCTCTTGCTCGACAGCGGAGTCCGCATCGATCGGGCGGTCGATATTCTGCAAAGGGCTGGAAAGGGGGGCGCGGTTTCGCGCCTGCTTCAATCGATGGCCCTCGAGATCAAGCAGGGGAAGCAACTTTCCGAGGCCGCTGCCGCTCACCCGGACGTATTCGACAACCTCTACATTAACCTTCTCTCGATAGGTGAGGCCGGCGGCAGGCTTCCGCAGGTGTTCCGTGGGCTCGCGGAGGACCTGAGATTTCGCCGCGAGTTGCAGCAGAAAGTCGTCTCGGCAGCAGTTTACCCGCTCGTGGTCGCTGGCGTGTGCGTGATGGCGCTCGTGTTCATTCTGAACTTTGTGGTACCCAATCTTGAATCAATCTTTGCCGACGCCCGCGAACTGCCTTGGTATACGGCGTTGCTGTTATCGGCGAGTGATTTCATGGTTCGTTGGCAGTGGTTGCTGCTATTCGTCCTTGCGGGCGGAGGCGCTGCGTTGTGGCGGATGCGGACGTCGCCCGGGGTCATAGACTTCCGCGACCGGATGCTTTTGGAACTGCCTTTTCTGCGGGAAGCCACTGCGATGGTGGAGCGCATTCGTTACTGCGGGGGGCTCGGGTTGATGCTTGATGCCGGTATTCCCGTGGACAAGGCGCTCAGTCTGGCGACGGGCAACGTACGACACGGCGTCCTGCGGCGGGAGATGCATGCCGCTGTAGAGAAAGTGAAGCGCGGCGAACAGTTGTCCACGGTGCTGCGCCAGACCCGACTCTTTCCGAGCTATTTCGCGTCTTTGCTGGAAGTGGGCGAGGAAGGTGGTGAGCTCGCCAAGGTCTTCAACGAGATCGCCCGAAGAAGCCGCGACGATTTTTCGGCGTGGGCGCTGCGTTTGACCACAATCCTGGAACCGCTGTTGATCGTCATCATGGGTGTGATCGTCGGCGGCGTGGTGGTGATCATGATGCTGAGCATTACATCGGTGGCTGACGTTGAACTCCGATGAAAGTGCTTCTCGTGCACAACTACTACCGGTCCGGGACGCCGGGAGGTGAGGACGTCGTGTTCGAACAGGAGCGCGATCTGCTGCTCGAGTCGGGCCATGAGGTTTATTGCTATACCCGCAGCAACGACGAAATGGACGAGGGAAGCGCCGCGGATCGATTGCGGGTGCTGTCCGGTATGCAACGATCGGGCAGGACCGTGCGTGAACTGCGTGCGGCAATTCGAAGCTTCAGGCCGGATGTAGCGCATTTCCATAACACCTTTCCGCTCATCAGCGCGAGCGGCTATGAAATCTGTCATTCCGAGTGTGTGCCCGTGGTGCAGACGGTGCACAACTTCCGTATCGCCTGTAGCGCAGCAACGCACTTCCAGGATGGCCGAATTTGCGAGCTTTGCACCCCGATCAATCCTTGGGCGGCCGTCCGTCATCGCTGCTACCGGGGATCCGCCCCAGCGTCTCTTGCGGTCGCGACAATGCTCTTCAGAAATCACCTCTCCAAAGTCCATCGGCGCCGGGTATCAAAGTTCATCGCGCTGACCCAATTTGCGGCAAATCGGTTGCGGTTGGCTGGGATTCCTGCGGACCGATTGGTGGTGAAACCGAACTTTGTGGCTGATGTGCTGGCCGACCATCCTGACGAAACGCGAGGTGATGCGGTTGTCTATGCCGGTCGTTTGTCGGCCGAAAAAGGGGTGCAGTTTTTGCTGCAGGCGTGGGCGGGACTCGGCGATGTGCAGTTAATCATTGTCGGCGATGGTCCTCTCAAGGACTCTCTCCAAGCTCAGGCCCGACGGATGTCGCTGCCGGTCGAGTTCCGTGGTGCAGTTGCGCGAAAGGATGTCTCGACCATCTTTCGACGGGCGAGAGCGGTCGTCGTCCCGTCGTTGTGTTTCGAGGGCGGGGTGCCGTTGGCGCTGCTGGAGGCAATGGCGACCGCCACACCGGTGATTGCTTCGCGGATCGGTGGCATTCCGGATCTGGTTGAGCACGGGAAAGATGGATTGCTCTTTGAGCCGTCCGATGCTGACGGCCTTGTTGCCGCGGCACGTCGCTGTTTAGCCAATCGTGCTCTTTCGATGCAGATGGCATTTTCCGGCCGGGATAAGGTACGCCGGCATCACGGTCGCGAGGCCAATCTGCAAGCGTTGCTGGCGATCTACCGCAGCGTGATCGAAGCGTAACCGACGATGAAAAGTGCAACGAGTCGGCATCGTGCGTGTTCCGGGATGACACTTCTCGAACTGCTTATCGTCATCGCAATCGTGGGTCTGTTGGCCTCATTGGTCAGTCCTGCGGTGTCAAAGCAGATGGAGCGAGCATCTGCACAGCAGGAGTTTCTGGACCTTCGCAACCGCTTCCGGTCGCTGGCTTTCCGCGCCTACTCGAGCGGCGTGCCAGTGTCGATCCGGGCTTCGGGCAGCAGTCTGGAGTGGCATTCGGCGGATACGGCCCGGGTCAAGATATACACGCATCTTTTCTTCGATCCTCTGCAGGAGTTCACCATTTCGTCCAGCGGGATCGCGAGCGTACAAAATTTGTCATTCCGCCAGCGCTCGGCACCGAGGCAACTGCCGCTCAATGAATGGATTGCGGAGAGCCCCGAGCCGTGATTCGCAGCATTCGCGGGCTTACCCTTATCGAAGTGCTCATCGCAGCCACGATCCTTTTCGCGATGCTTACGGTCGTGAGCGAGTCTTACCGTGCGAGCCTCATGGCGAGTTCACGTGCTGATGACACCGTACGCCTTTTGACGCCTCTCCCGCTGATCACCTCCGCAGTACGCCAGAAGTTGATTGATGACGCCGGCGACAGGGTGGAAGGTTCGGGGGAGTTGCTCGGTGTGCGTTACCGCTTCGTGGCGGATTCTCTTGAGTTTCGTCCGCCCCTGCCACGGTTCAACCCGGATACCGGTGAGTTCGCCAAGTATCCGCCGCGTTTTCGCCTGTACGACGTGTCTTTGGAGTTGCGCTCCAAACGCATTGCCCGGTCTTGGAAGTATCGCGAGGTCGCATGGTCACGCGCGCTCGAGTAGCCGGGTTCACTCTGGTCGAGTTGCTGATCGCCATGACTGTGTTGACGATGGTGATCGGTTTGTCGTCATTCGCTTTCAGCCTCTTCAGCAGGTACTGGGACGGCAACCTTGAAAGCTTTGAGCGCGGTTTAGGATCGTTGCAACGCCTGGATCTCGTGATCACGGCGCTTGATGACGCGCTGCCGTGGGCTGTGCGAGGGGGTAGTGGGGAGGTCGGCTTCTATTTCCTCGGTCGGGAGGAGGGCGTCACTTTCGTCACCAACAGCCCGGTTTTCGAGCCTGGGGCGCCGGCCCTCGTCCGGTTGTTCCGCGAGCAGATCGCCGGCGGCAAGTGGGCGCTCTATTACGAAGAAGCGCCTCTTGGCGAGGTCAGTCTCCGCTTCGCATCGCAAGTCGTACCTTTCAAACACCGCCTTCAAGTCCTTGGGTCCGCCTCCGAGATCGCCTTCAGGTACTATGGTTACGAGTCGAGAAGTGGCTCTGCGGAAGCGGCGCCAGGGGTCGATCCAGAGGTCTCCATACCCATATGGTTGCCGGAGTACGACGGGATGGTGCGCTACAGGCACCCGTTGAAAGTGGCCCTTGCGATCGATCGTCATGAATCCGTATTTGACATGCCGGAGAGGGACAATCTGGTCCTTTCGGCGCTCGATGAGGGAGTCTAGTTTGTCTCGTTCTGGTGTTCGTCGTTCCGCCGGCGTCGCGCTGGTTCTCGTGCTCATGATCACCGGCGTTACGGGTCTTTTGATCCTCGGCATCGGTCTGGGTGCGAAGGGGCAGGTCGAGCGGGCCAAAGCGCTCCTCGATCGAACGAACGCCGCGTTCAAGATTCGTTCGGACGAAGCGGATCTTGCCTTTGCCCTGCTCACGACAGACTGGGTTCGGTCCGCCAACGAGGACGAATCGGGGGAGGGACCGGTTTATCCCCGTCCTGACTGGAACTTCCGTGGCAAGGAGTTCGCATTCAATGGCGCCTCGGTCAGCATTCAGGACGCGCAGGGTCTCTTTCTGCTGCCGCAGCGACCCGACAGTGCCGAGGGACTGTCGGTGTTGTTTACCCGCTTCCTTGGCATGTCAGAAGCGAAGGCGCGTGACGGGGTCGTCCGTCTCCGGGAGGAGATGAGCCAGCCCTCATGGGTCGCGCTGCAGTCGTTGCACGATTTGCAAGCACTCAATCTCATCAACCGCGATGAGGCCATCCGCCTCGAGCGAGTCACGACCTTGGCACCGACGCTGGCCTTTAACCCGCTGAGCATCCCCGACGAACTGTTGGGCGTATGGTTCGAGGGCAGCCTGAAGGAGGGTCTGCTTGCGCTGCGTGAGTCCGGGGAGCTCAACTCCGACTCCTACACCCGTGTGACCGGTAGCGATCCGGTCAATTTGTCTTTCTACCCCGGATCGCGTTTACAGGTGCGCGTGACGCGCAAGGCTGGTGATGTCGCCATGACTCGTAGCGGTTGGTGGTTGGTTGCACCGTACGACGTCGAGCCGCTGCGAGTCACCTCCCGTCGGCAGTTCAGCACCGGGGGCTGAGCAGATGGTTGCGGATTCTGTTTCAAAATGGCTGCGTGGTTTTCTGGCTTCCTTGCAGGAGTGGCTTCTTGGTCGCGTCATCTGGACCGCGGACGATGGGCTTAGCCTTGCCGCGGGCCCCGCGCCTCGTTGGGCGCTCTTGCTCATCTGGGGGCGTGAGTGCTACCGCGAGGTTCACCGTGACTACCCCATCAACCGGTGGTCAGACGCGCTGGCCGTCGCGCGGACCGAGGCTGCGACTCTGGGTCCCTGCATGCTGATGATCGGCAAGTTCGTGGACGGGCGTCGCCGGGTAACCTTTTATGTTCTCGATGCGAAAGGCGTTGCCCCGCCCGTCAAGGCGCTGTTATGGCTGCCGGAGTCGGCCTTGGTCAACGCTGTATTGCCGGCAGCTTCTCTAGCAACCGTCGACCGACGCTCGATTCGCTACTTTCTCAGCAACGGTGAGAGTCAGATTGCAGGTGGAGTCATCCAGACTGCTGAAAGGTTTGCGTTGGCCAGCGGAATCCGTGCCGGCTGGCAGGGGATCCAACTCGATGAGAGTGGCGTACGAAAGAGTCTGCGGGAGGGCATCGTTCGTCTCGAGCGCGGCGTATGGACGAGCGCTCTCAGTCCGGACCTCAAAGCTTGGTTCATGGCAACACGTCGTCCGCTGCTGGTGGGTGTGGCGGCCTTCGTGCTGATTTACATGGCGCTCGTCACCTCGTACGTTTCCGCGACGCTGACCTGGCGCGAGTCCTCGGTGGCAGAGATGGCTGAGACCGTTGCGCCTCTGCTCAAAGCTCAAAAGCGGGTCGAGGTGTTGCGTCGCGAGCGGTCGGCCTTGCTGCAGCTTCACCGAGAGCGAAAACCGGTGTTGCCCATATGGGGTGGTCTCGATGCCGTGTGGCGCGCGGGCGGACTCGTGCAGGCCGTGAACTGGGATGAGAAACGCGCTGCCATTCGCGGTCGCGCGCCAGATGCCACAGCCGTCCTCGCGGCACTCCGCAAGGTTCCGCAAATCAAGGGGGCCGGATTTTCTGCCGCCGTTCGTCAGGAGAGCGGTAACCAGGAGTTCGTGATCCAGTTTGAAATCGACCCATCGGTTCCTTTTTCAGCAACACCGGTTGCAGCAAAACCATGAGCCCCGACCGTTCGCGTATGTTGATGGTTCTCCTCGGAACCCTGCTCGCGGTGAAGTTCGCGCTACTGCCCTGGTGGGAGCATCAGCAGGCGGCCATCGAGTCTTTGCAGGTCACCACGGACAGGCTGGACAAGTCCGAGGCCGTGCTGCGCCATCAAGGACCGATCCTGGCGGCAGCCAAGGCGCTGGAAACCGAGGTTTCAACTGTCCTGAAGCGGTTCCCGGAAGCCGACGACGAGGCGTCCTTTCGGCTCTCGCAGCAGCAGGCGCTAACGGAGAGGCTGCAGTCGAAGGGGCTCAAACTCAACATGTTCGACTGGACGCTGTCCGGCCCCCTTAAGGATGGCCCGTTGCACTTCTCCCGCCTGCGCCTGCAGTCGACTGGAGATATCCCGAACATCGCGCGTTTCATCTCGGAGCTCGAGGCGGATGCGCCCAATCTCTTCATTCGGGATGTCATCTTGACGCCCCGCAATCCGTTGCGGGACGGCTCGCAGGGGGCGACGGTCGAATTTTCGATTGTCGCTGATGCATATTTCCGTCCGCGTCCGGCCAAAGGCTCATAGGAGGTCAAGATGGACGCGCTACGGGACCTATGGCGTGATTTTGCCGGGCAGCCGCGCTTTTTCGGCGTGGCGCTCGGGGTGCTCACTTTGGCTGCCGTTTTCGATTTCGCCTCGCGTGCTCTGGTCTTGCGCGGTGTCGATAAATGGGCTTTCTCGGCCCCCGCCAAGGTGACCTTTCCCGTATCGCCCACCCTGGAGGTGGTCGATCGTCTGATGCAGGGCTGGTTTCCGCCACCCAAGGTCGAGGAGGCGGCGCCTGCGTTTCGCGAAGTGCAACTCGAGGCGGTATTCAAGACTCCGTCCGCCCAACGCGCCGCGATGATCATACTCGGCGCCACGCCTTCCCAGCCCGCGGAACGAAGACTGGTTTCGGTGGGCGAAGTCATCGAAGGCTGGACCGTGTCTTCGATCGACCTTGGGCTCGTGGTGCTCAAGCGAGAAGCCGACACGAAGGAATTGAAGTTGTTTCCGGCGCGATGAGCACCGCTCGCTTTGACGGTGCGAGCATGAAAGCCGGCCCGTTAAAAGGTAACCTAACGCCCATGCGAAGTCTGTTCACACTCTTGGCCTTGCTGTTGCTTTCGGCCTGTGCCTCGACGGGCGAGATGAACGTGCCCGTGGGCCGCTTTGCCTCCGCGGTTGCGCCAACCGAAGCTGAAGTGGGTGCCGCGCAGGAATCGGCAGCGACTCCCGAGAGCCAGGGCAGGACACCGTCCGCGCCGCCATCGACCGCGGTCGCTGACGAGGCCGGCAAGGTACGGATGATCCGTGACGAACCCAGGCGCTTTGATTTCCCTAAACCGCCGGATCCCGCGGAGCGCTTCCGAACCACCGACAAGATCACTCTCGCCGCCGACAAGATGCCGGCGAGAAATTTTGTCAACTACGTTTTTGGCGAGTTGCTTAAGGTCAATTTCGTCATCGTTGACGGTGCTCCGGGCCTCGACTCTCCAGTCAGCCTCAGCTCGCAGGTGCCGATCAGCAGCCGGCGGCTGTATCAACTGGCAACCGAGATGCTTTCCTCCGTCGGTCTCTCGGTGATCGAAAAAGAGGGCGTCTTCTTCGTTGGGCCTGCCGATTCGCGGACCGGGTTTGGTTTGCCCGTCGGCTATGGCCGCACGTCCGCAGACGTACCCAACGCGCCCGGACAGATTCTTCAGCTGATGCCCGTGAAGTTTGGTACGAATCTGACGCTGC
The DNA here is from genome assembly GCA_964541625.1 of uncultured Acidibacter sp. Taxonomy (GTDB): domain Bacteria; phylum Pseudomonadota; class Gammaproteobacteria; order Steroidobacterales; family Steroidobacteraceae; genus UBA964. Next base: position 3,244 of record CAZIRD010000063.1, on the reverse strand, counting down.
TCAAGGCACTTCGGGAAATTGCCGGCGCAGAGGTCACGTTTGACTCGAGGCAGCTGGCGTTTTTTGTCACGGGAACCCGAACCAGCATCCTCAAAGTGCAGGAGCTTCTGCAGCTGTTTGACCAGCCGGGCGCACGCAGTAGTCGAGTGGGACTGATCAGCCTGACCTTCCTGACCCCCGGGGAGTTCGTCAACGAGGTAACGAAGTTACTGGCCAACGACGGCGTTGCGGTGGGCGATGAGCAAGTGCTCAGTCTGGTACCGATCGACCGCTTGGGCGCGGTGGTTGTGTTTGCTGCGGAAGAGGCCGTCATCGAAAGGCTGGAGTTCTGGGCCAAGCAGATCGACCGTGCGGGCGAGGGACCCGCGGGGAGATACTTTGTCTTCCAACCGCGGTTTTCGCGGGCTGCCGACCTCGGTACCTCCGTTGCGGCCCTTATCGGCGCTGATACCAGCCGAACTGCCGAACCTTCTGCTCCGCGGGATACGCGCTCCGCCGTCACGGCCGGAGTGTCCGCCGAGGGGCCCGCGCCATCCCGACCCCGAGGTTCCGTGACCGGCGTGGCAGTTACAGGCAACGGCGTCAGCATGACCATCGACTCGGTCTCGAACGCCCTGATCTTCTTCACGACCGGACCCAAGTACGAGGCCTTGTTGCCGCTCATTCGCCGACTCGATCGTCCGCCGCGGCAGGTATTGATCGAGGCGACGGTCGCGGAGGTAACGCTGACGGGGGAGTTCGCCCGTGGCGTCGAGTTTGCCTTCAAGGACGGCAAGTTCACCGGCGGGACGCTGGGGTCCCTCGGACTGCCGGGCGGGGGTTTCGCGCTCAACTTCGCCGAGAGCCTGACGGATCAGATCCGCCTGCGGCTCTCCCAAAACGACAGCCAGGTCAATGTACTGTCGAACCCAATCCTGATGGTCCGCGATGGCTTCTCCGCCACTATTCAGGTCGGTAACGACGTGCCGACGGTGTCGTCGACAGCTTCGGATCCCGTTTTATCCGACCGCACCGTGACCTCGATCCAGTACCGCAAGACAGGTCTCAACCTGACCATCGTTCCGACCATCAACGCCGAGGGTGCAGTGGCCCTTGGCATCACACAATCCATCACCAACACCGTGCCGGTTTCTTCCGGGGTGTCTGGAGCACCAATATTCTTCCAGCGGGCGGTGTCAACTGAAGTAGTGGCCGCCTCGGGGCAGGGCGTGCTGATTGGCGGGCTGATGTCCGAGTCCCAGAGCGAATCCGGAAACAGAGTGCCATTTTTCAGCCGTATTCCGATCGCCGGTGAGTTCCTTTCGTCGAAGACGAAACGCCGTGAAAAGACCGAATTGATCCTGCTCATCACCCCGCGCATCGTTGACTCCGCCTCTGACTGGGCCACGGTCTACCAGCGGTTGAAGGAAGGGTTCCGTTACCTCCAACTAGAAGACCAGTCACCGGCAAAAGAACCCGGCGCGAGTGTTGCGTCGCCGTGACGGGACAGCACATTTTCAGTTGTATCGGGTGTTGACAAGGTAATTTCAAGGCAGTCTAATTGCGACTGGCTCCGCGCGTGCGGGCCTCGGGCCGGCCAAAGCGCTGTTGACTAGTCGGCCGGCTCAAGAAGTTTCAACTCTCTAGGGAGATTTTCATGAGAAATATGATTGGCAAGGGTTTGGTTGTCGCAACGGTAGCCGCAGCGTGCGGTTACGCGGCGGCGGCAACGGTTAGCGTATCCAATACCACCGCGACGAACTATTCGCTGGAAGGTCTGGCATCAACGGCTTTCGCTAACTCGGGCGTATCGGGTTTCCAAGTCGCGGTGACTATGGGTGCGTTCCAGTCGAAGGACAGCATCATCCAGTTGTCGGTGAGCGGCGGTCGCTTTACGTCGATTGGTGTTTCGTCACCTTCCGTGGTTTGCACCAGCAACAATCTCGTCCTTGACGTGGGTTCGCCGACGGCCTCTGCTGCCACCTGGGATTTCGGTATTACGGGCACGTCGGGTTCAACTTCCACGGTCGTTTGCTCGTTCAATTCGTTGTCCCTGCTCGGCTCGAGCATGTCCTCGGCCGGAACGGTCACCGTTTCGTCCGGCGTGAAGCGTACCTCGGATACGGCGTACACCTACGACACCGGGTCGGCCAAGACGATCCTCACCGTTTCGAGCCAGGTTGGCGCTGTAACGGTGGCGTCGGCGTTCAATGGTGTCGTGGACTACCAGACCTATGCTGGTCGCGCCTTCACCTCTGCCTCAACGGACACTCTGACGGGCTTCTCGTCCACCCCCAATCTCGCCGACTCGTTCACGGTCAGTGTCGCGGGCGTTGACACGGCTTTGTCTCTCACGACCGCGCTTTCTATCGCGTTTGATATCTCGGCGCAGAGCGGCAAGACGTTCGGCTTCCTGGACGACAACGGCAGCTGCGGTACGGCTTCTGTGCTCAACCGAACCTCTTCAACGGGTCGAGTTGCAACGAAGGGCGGTACTAACAGCATCACCATCAATGCGGCTTGCACCACATTGTCGTTCGTCGCGACAGAGGCGTTGACTTCGGGCGCTACGAAGTTGTACTCCGTGGCAATCGGTCACAAGGAGACCGCACCGTCCACGGGACTTACCATCGAGCCGATGACCTTCCCGAGCACCAACGTTGTCGTCAGTCAGGGTAGTACGGTCCGTTCAACGACGGCCATCAACCCGGGAACTTGGACCTCGAACGGTGTGACGGTCCAGATCCCGTACATGCCAATCAACCTGACGGCAGGCACGAGCCAGATCGATCCGGTCATCACGATCGCGAACCGATCGACGTTGACGGGTACGCTGACTGGGTCGATGCGTGACGAGGATGGCAACAGCTGCGCACTCAACAACCTTGGCACGGTCGGAGCGACTCGTACCAAGAACCTTGGTGGTCTGATCAAGGAAGCGTTCGCTGGCTGCTCGAACCTCAGCCAGACGAGCACGGAGCGCCTGTACATCACGATCACGGCGACGCTGCCCAGTGATGATGCAACGTTCTTCTCGGGATACACCGTTGGCGGTTCCAGCCGCGTCTCGGTGGTGAACAGCACTCAGGGCAAGTAAGCCTAGAGAGCTAATCAGCTCCTTGAGAGTTTAAGAGGCGGCGAGGGAAACCTCGCCGCCTTTTTTATGTTGACCAGCTGGCTCAACGTCCCTATCATGCGCGCTCATTTTTCGGGGCTATAGCTCAGCTGGGAGAGCGCTTGCATGGCATGCAAGAGGTCGGCGGTT
>CAZIRD010000062.1:11535-15394 GCA_964541625.1 uncultured Acidibacter sp. | reverse complement strand
CGCGCGTCTTGGTGATGCGCGCCTCGTCGACGCGGTCCATCACCCGCGGCACGATAAACGCGGCTAGCAGGCCGATGATCACCACCACGACCATGATCTCGATCAGGGTAAAGCCGCGAGTCCTGCTGCGTGCCACGCTCTCTCCTCCATCGACGGCGAAACCGGCCGATGCCGATATCGCGTCGATCATAACAAAGGCGGCTGACCGGCCCGTGACGGTCGGGCCGTATAATGACGGTCGTGTTGCAACCGAGCCCGGCAGCGGGACGCAGCGGCGGTGCAGGGAGGCCATCGATGAGTACAGCTTTCGTTTTCCCGGGTCAGGGCTCGCAGTCCGTCGGCATGATGGCGGGACTCGCCGCCCACGACCCCGTGATTCGCACAAGCTTCGAACAAGCCTCGAACGTGCTCGGCTTCGACCTCTGGCAGCTCGCGCAGGAAGGTCCGGCCGAGTCGCTTGCGCTGACCGAGATCACGCAGCCGGTCATGCTCGTGGCGGGCGTCGCGACCTATCGACTCTGGTGCAACCGCCATGGCGCCCCACCTGATTGGGTGGCGGGCCATAGTCTCGGCGAGTTCACCGCGCTGGTCGCGGCCGGCGTACTCGGCTTCGAGGATGCCGTCGCCCTGGTTCGCTATCGGGGCGAAGTCATGCGCGATGCGCTGCCGGCCGGCGAGGGTGGGATGGCCGCAGTGCTTGGCCTCAGCGACGCAGATACCGAAGCCGCGTGTGCCGAGGCCGCACAGGGCGAGATCGTCGAGGCGGTCAATTTCAATGGCCCGGGACAGGTGGTGGTCGCCGGTCATCGATCCGCGCTCGCGCGACTCGTCGATACCGCCAAGGCCCGCGGCGCCAAGCGGGCCCTGCCGCTGCCGATCAGCGTGCCCTGCCACAGCAGCCTGATGAGGCCGGCGGCGGAGCAGTTGCGCGAGCGGCTGAAATCCCTCTCGCTGGGCGCGCCCCGTTTGCGCTTCCTCAGCTCGGTGGATGCCCAGGAGTACACCGATCCTGCCGCCATCGGCGATCTGCTCTACCGCCAGCTGGCGAGTCCGGTGCGCTGGGTGGCCACGGTCGAGGAACTGGTGCGTCGCGGCGTCGACCGTCTCGTCGAGTGCGGTCCAGGCAAAGTGCTGACCGGACTCAATCGTCGTATCGACAAATCCCCCTCGCTGACCTGCCTCGCCCTCGAGGACGTGGCCAGCATCGATGCGGCTCTCGGCGCCGCGGCGGAGTAAGCCATGCCAGTGACCATCGACCTCGGCGGCCAGACCGCGCTCGTTACCGGTGCCTCGCGCGGGATCGGCAAGGCGATCGCCGACACGCTCGCCGCTGCCGGCGCCAAAGTCATCGGCACGGCGACGTCCCTCGCCGGCGCAGAGGCGATCAGCGCCGACCTCGGCGCGCGCCATGTGGGCTGCCGCGGTGCCGTTCTCAACGTCACGGACGCCGCCTCGATCGCCGCGCTCCTCGCCGACCTCGAAGCGAAGGGCGAGCTACCCGGCATCCTCGTGAACAATGCCGGCATCACCCGCGATAACCTGCTGGTACGCATGAAGCCGGAGGAATGGGATCAGGTTATCGCCACCGATCTCACCTCGGTGTTCGCGCTCAGCCGCGGCTGTCTGCGGCAGATGATGAAGGCCCGCTTCGGGCGGATCATCAGCATCACTTCCGTGGTCGGCTCGCTCGGCAATGCCGGGCAGACCAACTACGCCGCGGCCAAGGCCGGTGTAGTGGGGTTTACCCGCTCGCTCGCGCGCGAGGTCGGGAGTCGTCATATCACGGTGAATGCGGTCGCACCCGGATTCATTGACACCGATATGACCCGCGCCCTCGATGAGACGCAGCGAACGGCACTGGCAGCGAGTATCCCGCTCGGCCGCCTCGGTGAGTCTGCCGACATTGCCGCGGCAGTGCTGTTCCTCGCGGGACCAGGGGGCGCCTACATCACCGGGCAGACGCTGCATGTCAACGGCGGCATGTATTTGGGGTAGGTCTCGGAGCGGTGTTCAGCTTGAGTTCGTTGTTTTTCCGTCACGCAGTTGGTTTTTCCAGACAAAACAGGGGCTTAAGCTTCCGGGCGTGGCACAGTCGGCAGGCTTGGCCTACAATTCGCCCCCCGCGCCGCCACAGAGCGCCGTCGGTCATACAGGTCGCAAAGAGGACAACCAAGAGATGAGCACTGTCGAACAGCAGGTCAAAGCCATCGTCGCCGAACAACTGGGCGTGAAGCCGGAGCAAGTCACCAGCAGCGCCTCGTTCGTCGATGATCTCGGCGCCGACTCGCTCGATACCGTGGAACTCGTGATGGCTCTCGAAGAAGAGTTCGAGACCGAGATTCCCGACGAAGACGCCGAGAAAATCACCACCGTGCAGCAGGCCATCGACTACGTGACCGCGCGCCGCAAGGCCTGACCACGTCGAGGTGTTTTCCACGGGGCCGGCCATGCGCCGGCCCCGATGTTTTCCGTAATCCGATCCGCATCGCGTGAGGCCCCCGTGAGCAAGCGTCGCGTCGTCGTCACCGGTCTCGGCATCGTTTCTCCGGTCGGCAGCACCATTCCGACTGCCTGGGATGCCGTGCTGCGCGGCGAAAGCGGCATTGGCCGGATTACCCGCTTTGACACCAGCGCCTTCGCCACGCGTATCGGCGGAGCGGTACGCGGCTTCACGATCGGCGACTACATCTCGCCGAAAGAAGCCCGCCGCATGGACGAGTTCATGCACTACGGCGTTGCCGCGGGCATCCAGGCAGTCACCGGATCGGGCATCGACTTCACCAAGCTCGACACCGAGCGCTGCGGCGTGATCACGGGCGCTGGCATCGGCGGCCTCGCCACCATCGAAGCCGAGTACGACGCCTACCTCGAGGCCAAGGGGCCGCGCCGGATCTCGCCGTTTTTCATTCCGGCCTCGATCATCAACATGATCTCGGGGCATCTGTCGATCCGCTACGGGCTGCGTGGGCCCAACCTCGGCGTGGTCACCGCATGCACGACTTCCACCCACGCGATCGGCCTCGGTTTCCGTTCGATCCAGTACGGCGATGCGGATGTCATCGTCGCCGGCGGCGGCGAGATGTCGACGACCCGTCTCGGGATCGGTGGCTTCTCCCAAGCCAAGGCGCTGTCACAGCGCAATGACGATCCGGCGGGCGCCTCGCGTCCCTGGGATCGCGACCGCGACGGCTTCGTAGCCGCCGATGGCGGTGGCGCGGTGATCCTCGAAGAACTCGAGCATGCACGGGCACGCGGCGCCAACATCCTCGCAGAGCTCGTCGGTTTCGGCATGAGCGGCGACGCGTACCACATCACCGCGCCGCCCGAAGACGGCGCCGGTGCCGCCCTCGCGATGCGTAATGCGCTGCGCGACGCCCGGCTCGACCCGCAGGCCGTGCAATACCTCAACGCGCACGCGACCTCGACGCTGCTCGGCGATCGCGCCGAGACCGTCGCCATCAAGAACACCTTTGGCGATCACTCGCGCAGGCTGGCGGTAAGCTCGACCAAGTCGATGACCGGACACCTGCTGGGCGCCGCCGGGGTCGTCGAGGCCATCCTCACGGTGCTCGCGATCCGCGACCAGGTGGCACCGCCCACCATCAATCTCGACAACCCTGACCCCGAGTGTGACCTCGACTACGTTCCGCACCATGCCCGACAGATGACCATCGACGTGGCGGTCTCCAACAGCTTCGGGTTCGGCGGTACCAACGGCACCCTGGTGTTCCGCCGCTTCAACGGTTGAGACGCGGCGCATGCGCGCGCTGCGTCGTCTGCTGATCCTGCTGTTGGCGCTCGCGGCCTTGGTCGCCGGCGCGGTGTTTTTTCTCGGTCGCAGCATCAGCGCGCCGGGCCC
>CAZIRD010000062.1:1529-11435 GCA_964541625.1 uncultured Acidibacter sp. | reverse complement strand
CGGATGCAGGAGCGGCTCGCCGCAGCCTGGGCGGCGCGTGCGCCGAACCTGCCGCTCGCAGGGCCCGCCGAGGCGCTGACACTCGCCTCGATTGTCGAGAAGGAGTCCGCGCTCGAGAGCGAACGACCGCGGGTTGCCGGCGTGTTCGTACAAAGATTGCGACTCGGTATGCGTCTGCAAAGCGATCCGACGGTCATCTACGGCCTTGGCGAGGCCTACGATGGCGACATCCGCAACCGCGATCTCGACATGGACACGCCGTACAACTCCTACACCCGCAAGGGCCTGCCGCCGACGCCGATCGCACTGCCCGGGGAGGCCGCCCTGCGCGCGAGCACCCGTCCGCTGGAGAGTGGCGAGCTGTTTTTTGTCGCCACCGGGATGCCCGATGGTTCGCACACGTTCTCGCGTACCTACGAAGAGCACCGCGCTGCGGTACGCCGCATGCTGGAGCGTCAGCGCGTAGAGTCGCCACGATGAATTCGCCGTCATCGGTCGCTCGCGGTCGTTTCATCACCCTCGAGGGGATCGAGGGTGCCGGCAAGTCGACAGTGGCCGCTGCGCTGGCGACGCAACTCGCGGCGCGTGGCCGGGTCGTGATCAGTACGCGCGAGCCGGGCGGCACGCCGCTCGCCGAGCGCTTGCGTAGCGTCGCCCTCGAGCGCGGCAGCGAGCAGGTCTCGCCGCAGGCAGAGACCCTGCTGATGTTCGCCGCGCGGGCAATCCATCTCGATAATCTCGTGCGACCGGCGCTGGCGCGCGGCGCGTGGGTGCTCTGCGATCGCTTCACGGACGCCACTCGCGCCTATCAGGGCGGCGGCCGCGGTATACCGTCCGCATTCATCGAGTCGCTGGCCCGCGAGGTGCAACAGGGTCTCGAGCCCGATCTCACGCTGATCCTCGATCTTCCGGTCGAGGTGGGTCTCGAGCGGGCCCGTGCGCGCCGCGTGGCGGCAGGCGAGGCGGTCGTCGACCGCTTCGAGGCCGAGGCCCTGGAATTCTTCGAGCGGGTACGCGCGTGTTACCTCGACATCGCGCGGCGCAATGCAAAGCGCTGTCGGGTACTCGATGCGACCGGCAGTCCCCGACAGGTCTGCGACGCGGCCATCGCAGCCTTGGCGGATTTGTCCCCGTGAGCGACGGGATCGACGTCCCCTGGCTCGTACCCGTGCAGCAATCGGTGACGCGCGCGCTGGCGGCAGATCGGCTCGGCCATGCGCTGCTGCTGCAGGTCGCGCCCGGGCTTGGCGGCGACTGGATGGCAAACTGGATCGCAGCACGCCTCTACTGCACCGCAGCGGCCGACCCGCGCCCTTGCGGCGAGTGTCTCGCTTGCCGACGGGTGTCGGCCGGCGAACTCCCTGACCTGCTGCGCGTGCAGCCGATCGAGAACTCCAAAGAAATCCGCATCGACCAGGTACGGGAGCTCGCCGCGGAACTCGCGCTGACGAGTCATTCCGGCGGCCGCAAGGTGGCCATCATCACCCCGGCCGATCGCTTGAACCGCAATGCCGCCAATGCGCTGCTGAAGACCCTCGAGGAGCCGCCCGGGAACTCGTTGCTGATCCTCGTGACCGGCGAGCCGTCGCGGCTGCCGGTTACGGTAATAAGTCGCTGCACCCGGCTCGGCATACCGATTCCGGACAACGCCACGCTCACGGCCTGGCTGCGCAGCCAGGGCGAGCGGAACGTCAACTGGGAAGCCGTGTTGGCGGTGCTCGGCCCGCGGCCTTTCGAGGCATTACGCGCCGACGCTTCCGCGCTGGCCGCGTTGCGCGAGGACACGCTACGTGTGCTCGGCCGCGCGGCCGCCGGCACGCTCGATCCCGTGGACACCGCGGAGTCCTGGGGCAAGGAAGATTACGCGCTGCGTCTCGCCTGCATCGAGTCATGGCTGCTGGAGCGTATCCGTGAGTGGGCCCGCGGCGCCGGCGGTGCACAGGTGGCACGTGGCTCGCAGGTCGAGGCGCTGTTCGCAGCGCTGGAGGAACTGCGTGAGGCGAGGCAGTGGACCGATACGCCGATCAACAAGCCGCTGGCGATCGAGCGGCTGCTATGGCGGCTTATCCCAGCAGCGTCCAGCCGGCGTCCGGGGTGAAGCGCTGCCCATGACGGCCGGCGAGCTCGACGAGGCGCCGCTGGCAGTCATCGGTACCGCGCTGTCGGGCGGCATGCAGCGGGCCACCGCGGAAGGGCGCAAAGCCCGAACCGAAAATCACCCCCGCATCAACGAGTTCCGCCGACTCGACTACACCTTCGCGCAGCACTGCCACGCATTCGTTGATCAGTGCGAGCAGCAATCGATCCTGCAACTCGGCGCGTGCCTGCGCATCGGGACGCCGGCTGACCTCGGCGAGCGGCGTCCGGCTGCGCTCGTCGCGCACCGGCTTGCCACCTTGCCAACGATAGAAACCCTCGCCGCTCTTTTGACCCAGCTTGCCCGCAGCGATGCGCGACTCGAGCGCGCTGGCGTCAGGCAGAGCGCGGCCGAGCTCGCGGCTGACGATGCCGCCGACACTCAGACAGACGTCGAGACCGACCATGTCCGAGAGTTCGACCGGGCCCACCGGCATGCCGTAATCACGGGCCGCCGTATCGATCTCGTCAAAACTGAAACCATCGGCCGCCGCAAACATGGCTTCCTGCATGTAGGGCACCAAAACGCGGTTGACGAGGAAGCCCGGTGCGCTGCGACAGGGCAGGGGCAGCTTGTCGAGCCGACGGGCGAGGGCGATCGCCGTGGCGATGCTCGCGGCTGAACTGGCGCCCCCCTTGACCACCTCGACGAGCGGCATCTGCGCCACCGGATTGAAAAAGTGCAGGCCGACGAGTCGCCCCGGATCCGTCAGTGCACCGGCGAGATCCTCGAGACGGATCGACGAGGTGTTGGTGGCGACGATCGCATCGGCCTTGAGACGCGGCTCGATGGCGGCATAGAGCGCGCGTTTGGCCGCGACGTCCTCGATGATCGCCTCGATCACGACATCAGCCTCGCCGATGCGCTCGCCCGCGACGTCGCCCTGCAAGCGGGCCATGGCAGCAGCCCGCTTCGACGGTTCGCGAATGCGCTTGCCAAAGAATTCCGTCTGCCGGACCAGCGCAGCATCGATGTAGCGCTGCTCGCGATCCTGCAGGGACACCTCAAGGCCGCGCAGTGCGCACCATGCGGCGATGTCGGCACCCATGACGCCGGCACCGATGACGTGGACGCGGTTGACCACGGTGCTCGACTGCTTGCCCTGTGACTTGAGCGCATCCTGCAGCATGAACACGCGGATCAGGTTGTGCGCAGTCGATGTGGCGGCGAGTCGCGCGATCGACTCTGCCTCGGCGGCGTAGGCCGCGTCGCCATGGGCGCCGTGCGCAGCCCAGAGGTCGAGAATGGCATAGGGTGCGGGGTAGTGGTCGCGACGCACCTTGCGCGCCACCGCCGACTCCAGCCGGCCCCGCAGCAGCGGACGCAGTGGCGTCGTGGACAAGGCGCGCAGATACCACCGCGGACGATGTACCCCGGGGTCACGCGATATGAGTTCGCGGGCCGCTGTCTCGCACGACGCGAGCGAATCGCCGAGCCGATCGACGAGACCGGCGGCCAGCGTGCGCCTGCCCTTGAGATTGCGCCCGGTGAGCATCAGGTCGAGGGCGGCGGGCGCGCCGAGGGTGCGCACGGCCCGCACCGTGCCGCCGAAGCCCGGATGGATACCGAGCAGCACCTCCGGAAGACCGAGCGTCAGGCGTTCATCGTCGAGCGCAACCCGATAGCGGCAGGCCAGCGCGAGTTCAAGACCACCGCCAAGCGCGAAGCCGCTGATCAAGGCTACGGTCGGGCAGGGCAGCGCCTCGAGCGCCGCGAGCACACGATGGCCGCGCAGCACCAGCGCACGCGCCTGCTCGATACTGGTGAGGGTGGTGAATTCTTTGACATCAGCGCCGAGGATGAAACCGGATGCCTTGCCCGAGCGCAGCACGACACCGCGTGGCGGCTGGCGCACGATCCGCTCGAGGATGCCGCCAAGTTCGTCGAGTACGGCCGTACCCAGCGTGTTGACGGACTCGCCGGGCCGATCGAGCGTGAGCCAGAGGATGCCCTCGGCGTCGGTTTCCTCACGCCATGAGCGTGCTGTGCTGACTTCGGTCATGGACGGACGCCTCGCGGGCGGGAATGACGTGAAAATCACAGATGATCGGTCGATGGTCCGAATGGCGGACGTCCGGCACACGGAAAGACTCCACCTCGATTTCAGCGCTTACCAGCACGAAGTCGAGTTCGAAGCGCGGGATGCGCGCCGGGAACGACCGCAGGCCGAGCACGTTGGCGCTGCGCAGGCCGGTGGCGCGCATGAACAGGAACAGTTCGTCGGTCCCCGAAAAGGTATTGAAGTCGCCGGCGACCACCACCGGCTTCTGGGCCGCCAGAATCAGGTCATGCAGGTGCCGAAGCTGTTCCTGGCGATGCCGGTATTTGATCGACAGATGCACGAGGAAGACACAGACGTCGTCGAGTTCCATCTCGATGATCAGCCGCTTGATACCGGTGGGAAAATAATGAAACCGCTCGCCGGTAACCCGTGGCGCGGCGAGGATTGCGTTGCCTTGCTTGCGGACGATGGGCAATTGCGTGTTGAGCGAGGCCGTGCCGTATTTGCACTCGTAGGCGGTGTAATGGCCCAGATGCTGGGCAACGTATTCGGCCTGGTTGATCAGCCCGCTGCGCACGGAGCCGGTGTCGACCTCGATCAGGCCGACGAGGTCGGGATCTTCGCGCCGGATGAAGTGTGTGATGTCATCGAGCACGCGGCGGCTGCTGCGCAGGTAACCGGCGCCAGGCAGCGGCAGATGGAACGTCGGGCCGGTGCCGGTGGCATAGCGGATGTTGTAGACGAGCAAGCGCAAAATTCACTCCGGCGCGGCGTGCCTCACGGCGGGCGCCGGGCGACCCCGGCAGTGTACGCAATCCGCAGGGCCGACCGGGCCGGCTCGGGTTAGGCTTACCAGTCAGGCCCGCTACTAAGTGCGCATAATGTATATTATGTCAAATTAACATGATCATCATCCTCACGGCGATGCCCGAAGAGCTCGCCGCTATCAGCGCTGCCATCGAGCACCCCACCTGCCGTGAAGCCGTGGGTCGGCAGGTCATCGAAGGCTCGATCGCCGGCCAGCCAGTCGCCGCAGCGTTTTCCCGTTGGGGCAAGGTTGCTGCAGCGACTACGGCGTCACACTTGTTGACGGCGCTGAACCCCTCGGCGGTGGTCTTCAGCGGCATCGCCGGCGCCCTGCGTAAGGATCTCGCCGTGGGTGACTTTGTGTTTGCCCGCCAGCTTTACCAGCACGACCTGAACGCCTCGCCGTTTTTCCCGCCTACCCACGTGCCCTTGCTGGAGCGCGCGGCGTTGCCGACGGATGCGGCGCTGACCGGCGCGCTGCGTGCGGCGCTGGACCGTCAACTCGCGGTCGGCGCGCACAAGGCGCGAAGCTGGCTCGGCGACATTGCCACCGGGGATCAGGTGATCGGCACGCAAGCCGCGCGCGATCGCATCACGACGCTGTTGCCCGAAGCCTGGTGTGTCGAAATGGAAGGCGCTGCCGTCGCCCAGGTCTGCTACGAGTTCGGCGTGCCGTTTGCCTGCGTACGCATGATTTCCGACCGCGCTGATGAGTCGCTGGCCGCCGATGAGATCTTCAAGCTTGCCCGCCGGTCCGGGGTGCACATGGCGGCGATGCTGCGTGATTGGTTGCAGGGACGAGATCCGGCCGGTCGCCGGCTGCCGTCGCCTTAGGGGCTCACTCCCGCCCAGCCCGCGACCCACGCACCACCTACCCACTGGATGCGCCGAGCGACGTCCTGGGCCTCCGCGAGGCTGACCGCGTACTCCTTGCCCGGCCGAATCATGTCCGCGGTCGACGAGGCAACCCGGAACACCGCAAACGGCAGAATGACGATCCCCCAGTGCACCTCGCCGCCCACCGCCGGCACCGCAAGGGCAATCAACGGCAGCGTGTTGGCCAGCCGGAACATCGAGCGAGCCTCGGCGCCCGGTGCCTCGACCAGACGTAGTGCACCGCACCACATCGCGAACGGGACTGCCAGACACCAGAGCATTGGATCGCGCAGGGTGCTCAGGGCCGGCTGCATGACGAAGGCTGCGGCAAACATCGGTGCGGCACCGAGCAACAAAGCCGCCAACGACATGTTCCTGAACCGTGGCGACAGCACTGCGAGCACGAGCAGACACAGCACCAGCGCCGAGATCCCTGGCCACAGTGCCCAGACCTCTGGCGCCGCCGGCAATTGCCGCCAGCCGTGAGCGAGTCCGGCAAAGGCTGGCAAGGCGACCTCCGCGAGGTCGCGCGGCCGCAGACGTTCGCGCCAATCTCGCCCCGTCATTTCCCCACCGTCGCGATCGTCACCGCAGAAATCTTCAACGCAGCGATCTTCAACCCAGCGACAGCAGCGGCACGATCCACGCACAAGCGAGTGCGATCAACACCGCACCGATCACATCGATCAGCAGTCCGGATTTGAGCATCGAGGTGATCGGGATACGCCCAGTCGCGTAGACCAGTGCGTTGGAGGACGTGGCCGCCGGATTCGCGAAGCCGAGATTGGCCGCCATGGCGGCGGCCAGCGCCGCGAGCGTCGGATCGTAATTCGCGCCCAGTGCGAGCCCCGCGGCGATCGGCATGAAGATCGTCGCGGTAGCGACGTTGCTTGCGGCTTCGGTGATCAGCGCGCAGAGCAAGGCAATCGCCAGCAGCATGGGCAGCACCGGCAATCCACTGACCGCGCCGAGTGCGTTGCCGAGCCAAGCCGACAGCCCCGATTTGACCACGGCGTCCGCAAGCGCAATGCCGCCGCCGAGCAGCAGGATGAGATACCACGGCGCCCGCTTCGCGTCCTCCCATTCGAGCAGAACCGGCGAGGCGCCAGGGCGCCGGTCACCCGAGGGACAGATGCAGAGCGCCAACGCGCCAGCCACGGCAATGCCCGCATCGGTCATCCCCGGAACCAGGCTCTCGACCGCCGGCAGGAATACCCATGCGGCGGCCACGATCAGCACGATCGCCACCACGCGATGCTCCGCCCTGCCCATCGGCCCGGGTTCGCCGATGGCGGCGCGGATTGAGGCGTGGGTAGCGCCCGAAAAGTTGAACGGCAGCGTCACGCGCGACAGCACCCACCAGCAGAGGGGCACGCTGAGCAGCATGAACGGGACACCAAAAGTCATCCATTCGGCAAAGCCGATGCGCACGTCATAGGTGCGCTCGAGAATGCCGACGGCGATCGAGTTCACCGGGGTACCGATCGGCGTCGCAAAGCCGCCGAGATTGGATGCAAAGGAGACCGACAGAATCATTGCCGCTGCGAAATTACGGTGCTGGCGCTGCAGCGCGGCATCTACCGCCGCGGACTCTGCGGGCAGCACGGCGGCAAGCGCAGCCATCGCGATCGGCAACATCATCACCGTGGTCGCGGAATTGTTCACCCACATCGAAACGAACGCGGTGACGCCCATGATGGCGAGCAGCAGCGCACGGGGCTCGGGGCTCGCGCGCGACACCACGAACAGCGCAACGCGCCGGTGCAGATTCCATTTCTCGAATGACAAGCCGATCAACGAACCGCCGAGGATCAGGAAGAGCACAGGTGACATGTAGAGCCCGGCGACCGCATCGGCCTTGGCAACACCCAGCAGCGGCAGTGCGAGAAATGGCAGGCTGCCGGTGAGCGTGACCGGCACCGCCTCGGTAAACCACCAGCAACCAATCAGCACCGTGACTGCGGCGACCCGCCAGCCGGCATCCGAGAGACCGTCGGGCGCAGGCAAGGCGAGCATCACCACGAACAGCACGAGGCCCAGCCACAAACCGGATTTCTGCAGGGTCATAGGTTGGTGTCGCGACTCAAGTGAACTCGAAGCCGTTGGCGATGATCGGCAGACGCCGCGGCCGCTCGCCGCAGGCCATCTGTATCGCGCTGGCTAGCGCCGGCGCGATACCCGGCACGCTCGCCTCGCCTGCTCCGCCGCTCTTGTGGTCCGTCGACAGCAGATGCACTTCGATCCTGGGGGTCTGGTTGATCCGGAGAATCGGTGCCGTGTGGAAGTTGTCTTCCACCGCCGCGCCGTTGGCAAAGGTGATCTGGCCGTCGATCGCTGCCGACAGGCCCCAGATCACGCCGCCCTCGACCTGCGCCTCCACGTTGCGCGGATCGATCATCTGGCCGCAGTCGAACACCGCGACGATCCGCTTGATGCGTACCGTCTTGCCGGTCACCTGCACCTCGACGACTTCGGCGCAGTAGGAGTCGTAGCCGAGTGCGAGTGCGATGCCGCGGCCGTGACCCTTGGGCAGCCTGCGGCCCCAGCCGGCGAGTTCTGCCGCTTTGCGCAGTACCGCCGTCGCGCGCGGATCGCTGCCACACATCTCGAGGCGAAACTCGAGCGGGTCGCGACCCGACACGTGTGCGACGTCGTCGAGCGCGCTCTCCGAGAAGAAGCAGTTCATCGACTGCGAGACCGAGCGCCAGGTGCCCACGGGCACGGGTTCGGGCGTCTCGACGTAATCGACGTATTTGTTGGGGAAACGATAGTTGTCGTTGATCAGCCAGCCGGCCGCAAAGGGGTCGGCCATGCCGGGGACGGCGGGTCGCCCCTGGTATTTCCACATGCTGACGCCGGTCGTGCGGCTGTGCATGGCCACCAGCTTGCCGTCGGCATCGAGCCCGACCCGGGTGCGCACGAGATGCGCCGGCCGGTAGCGGTCGTGACGGAAGTCCTGCTCGCGGGTCCAGACCAGTTTCACCGGAGTGTCCGGTCGACGAACGGCGATTTCTTTGGCGATTTGCACCGCCTCGCGCACGAAGTCGACTTCCCATTTGCGCCCAAAGCCGCCGCCCAGGAAAGTGACGTGCAAGGTGCAACGCTCGCGTGGCAGACCGGTCACCGCAGCCATCATGTCGCGGGTTCGATCGGGCTGTTGTGTGGGCGCCCAGACTTCCACCTCATCCGCACGCACCACGGCCGTTGCACAGAGCGGCTCGAGTGCGGCGTGCGCGAGGAACGGCACTTCGTACTCCCACTGGTGCCGACTTGCCGCAGCCTGCAGCGCTGCGACGGTCGCGGTCTTGTCGAAGGCCGGAAAGCCGGGCATCGGCCGACCGGCGATGGCCCGCGATTCGGCGTCAAGCGCGGCGCGCATGCGCGCACGCATGCCATCGGTGTCCACCGCTTGCGCCGGCGACTCGTCAAAACTGACCTGCAGCGATTCGGCAGCGCGGCGTGCCTGCCAGAAGGAGTTGGCGATCACGGCTACCCCCTCGGGGATGACCACGGCATCCACCACGCCCGGCATCGCCAGTGCGGACTCCCGATCGAAGGCGGTGACTTTGGAACTGACGGCAGGCGAACGACGCAGCGCTGCGTGCAGCATGCCGGGCAGCCGTACATCGATACCGAACACGGCGCTGCCGTCCACCTTGGCCGGTGTGTCTTTGCGGGGCGTCGCGCGGCCGATCAGCGTGAACGTCGCCGGGTCTTTGAGTCGGGGTGTTTGCGGCACCGGTCGACGCGCAGCGTCGATGCAGAGTTCGCCGTAGCTCGCCGACCGGCCACTCGACGGGTGAGCGACCCGAGAGGCCTGCGCCCTGCACTCGCCTTCCGGCACGCCCCAGCGCAGCGCTGCGGCGGCGACGAGCATTTCCTTGGCCGCCGCGCCGGCGGTACGCAGCAGCGTGTAGTAAACGTTGGTGGATTCGCTGTTGGCCGTGCGGTGCCGCTTGGTTATCGGGTTGATGAAGGCGTCATCGCCACTCGGCAGGCGGATGCTGACATCCTCCCAGCGGGCCTCGAGTTCCTCGGCGAGGATCTTCGGCAGGCCATCATGGATACCCTGCCCCATCTCCGA
>CAZIRD010000062.1:0-1429 GCA_964541625.1 uncultured Acidibacter sp. | reverse complement strand
CGGCGCCCTACGTCACGCAGCGTATCGTCGTGTGGGCCCTGCTCGGCGTCGCCGCAGCAATCGGCGACGACCTGTACCCGCAGGCCAAACGAGAACGCATCGACGATGGTCGCGCGCACACAGCCGCTCGTGGTGCAGCCGGTGACCAGCACGGTGTCGACGCCTTCGCGCACCAGCCAGGTGATGAGCGGAGTCTGGAAAAACATCGACGGCGCGTTCTTGCAGTAGGTGAAATCGTCAGGGTGATGGATTTTCGGATCCATCGCCGTGCACTCGTGCCCGTAGAAGAACTCACGGCGCACGGCCGCGACCTTCCAGAGCGGCATGTCCTTCTGGCTGCAATAGGCCGTGTAGCAGGCCGCTACGGGTACGCCTGCAGATCGCGCCACGGCGAGCAGTTGCGCGGTGTTGTCGCGCGCCCGGTGCAGCCGCTCGAGGCCGCCAAGTTCGAACCGCGGATCAGTAAACGCGAGCTGCCAGTCGACCACCAGCAGCGCGGCCTTGCGACCGAAGCCGATGCTGCTCGAGGCATAGCCCACGTCGATGTAAGTGTCGGCCATGTAGAGCGATATCCCCCTGAAGACAGATGATGCCCAAAAAAAAGTCCCCGCGCCTCACGGAGCGGGGACTTTCGCCTTATCCGAAGGACGACGGCCTCAGGCGGCCTTGCTGCCCTTCTTCTTCGCCAGGACTTCCGCAGCCACCGCGGCCCACTTCGTGAAACGCGGCTGCGCCGGCGGCTCAAAGCCGGTCTCGGCCTTGCAGCGCGCCTTGAGCTCGTCGATCGACTCGAAGCCGCGATCGAAGATCTTCTTCGGTCCGCGGTTGGCGCGCATCTTCGCCCGCAGGGCCTCGGTCGCCTGCTCGTCGACTTTGCCTTCCGCGTTGCAGATGACGCCATAGCGCTTCGCGCCCGCTGCGGTGACCAGTCCGGCCGCGACATCGAAGCCGACTTTCGCCGCCTCGCGATCGAGCGGATCGCCCCAACCGCCGCCACCCCAGGTGTCGGCAATCAGCAGGTCGCCGGCCTCGACTTTGACATGGTCGATCTTCGAGGGCAGCAACTGCTCCGTGCCGTCGGCACGCTGCAGCAGCTTGCGGCTGCGCGCGCCCGGCTCGCCGCCGTTGGCACCCCACGGGTAGGTCAGCCAGCGGTCGTCGTGGATGGAGATCTCACCCGGCTCGAGGAAGCGGTAGCCGATGCGCAGTCCGTTGCCGCCGCGGTTCTTCCCGGCGCCGCCGGTGTCGGCGATGGTTTCGTAGATGTCGATGCGCAACGGGAAGTAGCTCTCGAGGAACTCGTTCGGCACGTTGGTGAAGCTCGGCCACAGCGAGTGACCGTCCGGACCGTCGCCGAAGGGCTTGCCGGGAATGCCACCGAAGGTGATCTGGTAGAGCTGATACCACTCGCCGTTCTTGTCGTAACCGG
>CAZIRD010000061.1:0-15529 GCA_964541625.1 uncultured Acidibacter sp. | reverse complement strand
CTCGCTGCCCCAAAGTTCGAGCACCCGGCGCGCGTCGGCTGATGCGGCGGCGGCGGCGAGAGTGCCGGGAGTACCGGGAGTACCGGGAGTACCGGGAGCACCCGAACTGCCGAATGCCGCAGCCGGCGCCGCCTCGAGCAGGGCGGCCGCCTCCTCGAGCGCCGCCGTCCAGCGTTCGCGCGAACGGCTGATGAGTTGCCGCCTCGCAGCCGAACCTGCGGGGCCTTGGGCGGCGAGATCGAGGGTTTCATAGACGACGCCGAGATGGCGCTCGTCATGCATGAAGCCCTGCAGCGTGGTGATCTCGCTGTAGACGCGGATCCAGAAGTCGACGTCGCGCTGCAGCGCCGGCGGGCGCGGGATTTCGCGGGACACCGGTGCCGTCGCGGGCAGCAGTTCCTCCGCCACGGTGGCGGAAGACTGCTGCGCCCAGCCGATGGGCAGGAAAAGGAGGACTGCGAGGAAAAAAGTGCCGGTCAGCGCGACTCGTCGCAAGGCCTCACCCGCACTTGGAATCGCCGCAGTTCAGGCAGGTCATGCAGCCGTCCATCATCACCACCGCCGCCGTGCTGCACTTGGAGCAGAGCTGCGCGCCCTCCGGGAAGTGCGACTTGGCGAAGGCGTCGGTCTGCTTGCCGCGGGCCTCGAACTCCGCGCGCTTTTCCTCGACGAGCTTCTTCTGGTGCTCATCGAGCTGGGGGCGCGCCATCAGACCGATGGTCTGCAGGTGCTTTTCGATCACGTAGCCGAGCTCGGCGATGATCGAGGGCATGAACTTGCCGCCCGGCTGCCAGTAGCCACCGCGCGGATCAAAGACGGCCTTGAGTTCCTCGACGAGGAAGGCAACGTCGCCACCCTTGCGGAACACCGCCGAGATGATGCGCGTGAGCGCGACGATCCACTGGTAGTGGTCGAGGTTCTTGGAGTTGATGAACACCTCGAACGGCCGACGCTGCTCGTGCTCGGTGCCCTCGTTGAGGATGATGTCGTTGATGGTGACGTACATCGCGTGATCGGAGACCGGCGTCTTGATCTTGTAGGTCGAACCGATCAGCACCTCGGGGCGCTGTACCTCCTCGGTAAGACGGACGACTTTGCCGCCGTGGGTGGTGGTGCGGTCCGTTGTCGGCGCGGGAGCGGCGGCAGCGGGCTCGCTGCCCGGCTTCTGCACGCGGTACTTGGAGATCTTGCGATCGATCTTGATGGCGGCCATGGGAAGGTAATCCTCAGAACTTGCCGTAGTAGCCTTCTTTCAAGGCGTCGTACAGGTTGGCGGCGGTGTGCTTCTCGCCGTCGTATTCGATTTCCTCGTCGCCCTTGACCGACACCTCGGTGCCGTCCTCGAGCGTGAACACATAAGTGGTGTTCTTGAGGTCTTCTTCCTTCACGAGCACGCCCTGGAAAGCCTCGGGGTTGAAGCGGAAGGTGGTGCAACCCTTGAGCCCCTTCTCGTGGGCATAGAGGTAGATGTCCTTGAAGGACTCGTACTTGAAGTCGGTCGGGACGTTGGCCGTCTTCGAGATCGAGGAGTCGATCCACTTCTGCGAAGCCGCCTGGATGTCGACATGCTCGGTCGGCGTGATGTCGTCGGCGGTGGTGAAGTAGTCCGGCAGCTTCTCGGTCGGATTGGTGGAGTTCGGCATCGCCCGCGAGTTGATGAGCTCGCGGTAGGCGAGCAGCTCGAAGGAGAACACGTCGACCTTTTCCTTGGACTTCTTGCCCTCACGGATGACGTTGCGGAAGTAGTGGTGCGCGAAAGACGGCTCGATGCCGTTGCTCGCGTTGTTGGCGAGCGACAGCGAGATCGTGCCGGTCGGCGCGATCGAGGTGTGGTGCGTGAAGCGCGCACCGACCAGGGCGAGCTGGTCGACGAGCGCCGGCGCGACGCCGGCGACGCGCTGCATGTAGCGGCTGTAGCGGGCATGCAGCACGCGGCCGGGAATCTTGCTGCCGATCTTCCAACCGTCGCGTGCCATCTCGGGACGCTTGCGCAGCATGTCGGCAGTGACCGTGAACTCCTCGTTCATGATCGGCGCCGGGCCCTTCTCGCGCGACAGGTCGAGCGCGGCTTCCCAGCCGGCGACCGCCATCTCGCGGGAGACGTCCTCGGTGAACTTCACGGACTCGGGCGAGCCGTACTTCATGCGCAGCAGCGTCATCGTGCTGCCGAGGCCGAGGAAGCCCATGCCGTGGCGGCGCTTGCGCAGGATCTCGTTGCGCTGGCCCTCGAGCGGCAGACCGTTGACCTCGACCACGTTGTCGAGCATGCGCGTGAAGATCTTCACGACCTCGCGGTACTCCGCCCAGTCGAACTCGGCCTGATCGGTGAACGGCTGGCGCACGAAGCGCGTGAGATTGACGGAGCCGAGCAGGCAGGAGCCGTACGGCGGCAGCGGCTGCTCGCCGCAGGGGTTGGTAGCGCGGATATTCTCGCACCACCAGTTGTTGTTCATTTCATTGACTCGGTCGATGAGGATGAACCCCGGTTCGGCGAAGTCATAGGTGGAACTCATGATGACGTCCCACATGCGACGCGCCGGCACCGTCTTGTAGATCTTGCAGGCGACCAGGCCGCTTTCGCCGACGACGAAGTCGCCGGAGTAGGGCCACTCGCGCCAGACGTACTTGGTGTCGTCGGCGAGGTTCGGCTTTTCGGCGTCGAACTCCTTGCGCAGCACCGGGAAGGCGAGCTTCCACTCGCTGTCTTCCCGCACGGCCTGCATGAATTCGTCGGTGATCAGCAACGAGAGATTGAACTGCCGCAGCCGACCGTTCTCGCGCTTGGCGCGGATGAACTCCATGGCATCCGGGTGGCCGACGTCGAAGGTACCCATCTGCGCGCCGCGACGGCCGCCCGCCGACGACACCGTGAAGCACATCTTGTCGTAGATATCCATGAACGACAGTGGACCCGAGGTATAGGCGCCGGCGCCGGAGACATAGGCGCCGCGCGGCCGCAGCGTCGAGAACTCGTAGCCGATGCCGCAGCCCGCCTTCAGCGTGAGACCGGCCTCGTGAACCTTGTTGAGGATGTCGTCCATCGAGTCGCGGATGGTGCCGGACACGGTGCAGTTGATGGTCGAGGTCGCCGGTTTGTGCTCGAGCGCGCCGGCATTCGAGGTGATGCGGCCCGCCGGAATCGCACCGCGGCGCAGCGCCCAAAGAAAACGCTCGTACCAGTGTTCACGCTGCGCGGGCGGCTCGACGTCCGCCAGAGCGCGGGCGACGCGCTGGTAGGTCTCGTCCATGGTCTTGTCGATGGGTTCGCCGGTCTTGGAGACCAGCCGGTATTTTTTGTCCCAGATGTCCATCGAGGCTTCCTGGAACGGAATGCCATCGATGTCCTTCGACTCCAGTTTGACGACGCTGTTCATGCCTTGTTCGGCCTCAAAATCCGTTGAAACCCTTTGCCAATGGGGAATGAAAAGAGATGTTCCAAGGCCACCGGAGGTACCCGCGGATGTGTGTTCTCTTTATTTGATCCTTGCCGAAAACCGGCTGGACTCCCCTGCCCCCGACCAAGCAGCACCCCGGTGCCAAGCACGCACAAGATGTTGTGTCGAAGCCGGAAGGTTAAGCAGCACCCCGGGGGGCGTCAAGACTTTCTGCAGCGATCCCTGTCTAGATTAAAAATAAGCAAAAACATGGGGTTATGAAAATTCAGGCCGCAAAATGCTACTGTTACGAAGACGCCTTCGCTGGCTGCGGCTGTCGCATCCAGGCACAAGATGTTGTGTTTCTGCCCCTTTCCACAATCTGCGCACAATTTATCCCCTTGACTTGAAAGGCGGGCCACCATCCGCATATCCGGATCCATCGAGACACTTTTCCCCGGAGACCGCACCATGAGCCTCGTACGTTATGACTGGAGCCTGATGAACCGCCTGCACCGCGAACTCGAACAGGCCCTCGGCCAGAGCGGGCCGGTCGCCCTGATTCCGCGCGTCGATGTGCGCGAGGAAGCCGGCCGTTACCTGCTGCGCGCCGACCTGCCGGGCGTAGCCCCGCAGGACATCGAGATCACCACCGATCAGGGCATCCTCACGCTGAAGGCGCAGCGCCGCAGCGGCGCCGAAAATGCCGATACCGTCACCTACCAGCGGCGTTTCTCGCTGCCCGAGGAGGCCGATGTCGAACAGATCAGCGCACGCTCGGCCCACGGCGTGCTGGAGATCGCCATCGGCAAGCTCGCCAAGCCGCAGCCGCGGCGCATCACCGTCGAAGCCGCCTGATGCGTCCGGCGGCCCTCGTCGGCGCGCTGCTCGGCTCATTGATCGCGGCCGCGCCACCCACCGTGGTGGCGCAGGCCGTCGATGCGCCGGCGGAAACCGCGCGCACGGTCGCGCCCATGCCCTCGCTCGCGCCGATGATCCGGCGCGTCTCGCCGGCGGTCGTCAGCATCGGCATTCAGGGTGCGGTCCGCGAACAGGGCCGCAACCCGCTATTCGATGACCCCTTCTTCCGCCGGTTCTTCAACGTGCCGCCCGATGCGGGTGCGCGCGAACGGCCGTTCCAGTCGGCTGGCTCCGGCGTGGTAGTCGATGGCCGGCAGGGCTACATCATCACCAACGCGCATGTGGTCGAAAACGCCCGCGAAATCACTGTGACGCTGTTCGACCAGCGGCAGTTTCCGGCCAAGGTGGTCGGCAGCGACCCGCGTACCGACATCGCGGTGATCCAGGTGAAGGCCGCGAACCTCGCGCAGATCGTGCTCGGCGACTCGGATCGCCTGGAGCCCGGCGACTACGTCGCCGCGATCGGCAATCCCTTCGGACTGCAGCAGTCGGTGTCCTACGGCATCGTCAGCGCACTCGGCCGCTCCGGCATGAACCCGGACGGCTTTGAAAGCCTCATCCAGACCGATGCCTCGATCAACCCGGGCAACTCGGGCGGCGCGCTGGTCAACCTGCGCGGCGAACTGGTCGGCATCAACAACATGATTCTCTCCGGCAGCGGCGGCAACATCGGCATCGGTTTCGCGATTCCGGTGAACATGGCGCGCAGCGTCATGGACCAGCTCATCAAGTACGGCTCGGTGAAGCGCGGCCAGCTCGGCGTGACCATCGCACCGGTGACGCCGGATATCGCCGAAGCGCTCGGCATCGGTACCGCGGGCGGCGCGCTCGTGACCCAGGTCGTCAAAGATTCGGCCGCGGCGCGTGCCGGCATCCGTGCCGGCGACGTGGTCACCGCGGTCAATGGCCGGGCCGTGAAGTCGGCGGCTGAATTCCGCAACGCCATCGGCCTGCTGCGCGTCGGCGACAAAGTCGACCTCGCGCTGCTGCGCGAGGGCCAGTCGCGCAAGTTGACCGCCGAGGTCGCTGACCCGACGGCCACCCCCACCGCAGGCGCGCCAGGTGACGAGGCCGGCAAGGTCCCGGAGGGCGGCCAGCACCGCGCGCTCGAGGGTGCGCAGCTCGAAGATGCGCCGGCTGCGGCAGGCAACGGCAGCAGCAGCGGCGGAGCCGGTAACGGCGGCGGCGTGCTGGTGCGCGCCGTCGCGGCCGGCAGCCCCGCGGCCAACGTGGGACTGCGCGCGAACGATCTCATCGTCGCCGCCAATGGTGTGCGGGTCGGCAGCCGTGCCGAACTCAGCAACGTCTGGCGGACGGCGGCCGACCGCGGCGGCAATACGCTCGTGCTGCAGGTGCGGCGCAGCGGCGAAACCACCATCATCCTGTTGCGCTGACCATGCAGACCCAACTCGCGGGCGGACGCCCGCTGCAGATCACCGTACTCGGCGGCACGGGCTTCGTCGGCAGCGCATTGGTCGCGCGGCTGGCCGCAGCCGGGCACCGGCTGCGACTGCCCACCCGCGATCCGCTTGGCGCGCGGCACCTTGCGGTGCTGCCGAACGTCGAGCGGCTGCGCGCCGACGTTCACGATGCTGCCGCGCTGCGCGCCGCGCTCGCCGGCAGCGACGTGCTCGTCAACCTCGTCGGCATCCTCAATGAAAAAGGCTCTTCCGGCGCGGGCTTCGCGCACGCCCACGCCGAGCTGACCCGCAAAGCGATCGTCGCCTGCGGCGAGGCCGGGGTGGGCCGCTACCTGCACATGAGCGCGCTCGGCGCCGATGAGCAGGGTCCGAGTCATTACCTGCGCTCCAAGGGCGTCGCCGAGCGACACGTGCGTGCCGCCCCCGCCACGCTCGACTGGACGATCTTCCGGCCGTCGGTGATCTTCGGACGCGGCGATTCGCTGCTCAATCGCTTCGCGGCGCTGCTGAAGCTCTCCGGCGGACTGATGCCGCTCGCGCGTGCCGAGGCGCGCTTCTCGCCGATCTGGGTCGAGGATGTGGTCAGCGCCTTCGAACTCGCCCTGCCCGGCGGCGCGACCAGCCGCCAGGCCTACGATCTCTGCGGTCCCGAGGTGATGACGCTCGGCGAACTCGTGCGGCGCACCGGCCGCTACACCGGCAGCCGCGTGCGGGTGATCGCGCTGCCCGATGCGATCGGCCGCGCCCAGGCCTTCGTCATGGACTTCATCCCCGGCAAGCCGTTCTCCACCGACAACTACCGCTCGCTGACCGTCGACAACGTCTGCCGCGACCCCGGCTGCGCCCGCCTCGGCATCCAGCCATCCACCCTCGACAGCATCGCCCCTACCTATCTTCGCCGTCCGTCGCGCTAACATCGGCGCGTGGACATCTATCTCGTTGGCGGCGCAGTCCGCGACGAACTGCTGGGCCGTCCGGTGGCCGAACGCGACTGGGTGGTGGTTGGTGCGACGCCTGCAGAACTCACGGCGCGCGGCTTCCTGCCCGTGGGCAAGGATTTCCCCGTGTTCCTGCATCCCGACACGCGCGAGGAACACGCGCTGGCGCGGCTCGAACGCAAGGTGGCGCCGGGCTATCGCGGTTTCGTCACCGAATTCGCACCATCGGTGACGCTGGAACAGGATCTCGCCCGCCGCGATCTCACCATCAACGCCATGGCGCGCGCAGCCGACGGCCGCCTGATCGATCCGTTCGGCGGCCGCGCTGATCTCGACGCGCGCGTGCTGCGCCACGTCTCGCCAGCCTTCGCCGAGGATCCGGTGCGCATCCTGCGCGTCGCCCGCTTCCTGGCGCGCTTCGCGCCGCTCGGCTTTCGCGTCGCCGCCGAAACGCTGGCGCTGATGCGGCGCATGGTCGAAGCCGGCGAAGCCGATGCGCTGGTACCCGAACGGGTATGGCGCGAACTCGCCCGCGCCCTCGATGAACCGGCGCCGCGCGCCGCTTTCGAGGTGCTGCGCGACTGCGGCGCGCTGCGCGTCGTCATGCCGGAGGTTGATGCGCTCTTCGGCGTGCCGCAACGTGCGGAATGGCATCCGGAGGTGGACACCGGCGAGCACGTGCTGCTCGCGCTGCAAGTGGCCGCGGCGCGCGGCAGCTCGCAGGCAGTTCGCTTCGCGGTGCTCGCCCACGACCTTGGCAAGGCGCTGACACCGCGCGATGAGTGGCCGCGCCACCATGGGCATGAAACCCTCGGCCTGCCCGCTATCGAGGCACTTTGCGCGCGACTGCGCGTGCCGCAGGAACACCGTGAACTCGCCTTGCTCGCGAGCCGCTTCCACACCCACGTGCATCGCGGGCTGGAACTGCGTACGAGCACAATCCTCGAACTGCTCGGCCACTGCGACGCCTTCCGCCGGCCGGCGCGGTTCAATGAATTCCTCGAAGCCTGCGAGTGCGACGCCCGCGGCCGGCTTGGCCATGCCGACTCGGCTTATCCGCAGCGCGCGCGCATCGAGCGGGCGTTCGCCATCACCGCGACGATCAGTCTTGATGAGCATGAGCGGCAGGGGCTTGCCGGACCCGCAATCGGTGAGCGGCTGCGCGGCAAGCGCCTCGCCGCGCTCAAGGCCGAGTTCGGCTAGCGACGCCGACCGCAGCGTCGACTGCGGCGCCGTGGCAGCAGCGGCGTCAGGCGCGTCGCGGCGTCACAGCGACTCGCGCAGGTCGCGCCAGCCAAAAGCGGGCTCATCCGCGGCCCACCACTCACCGGGCTCGCGGGTGAGCAGCATGAATTTCACCGCCTCACCCATCTCGCCCGGCAGCAGCAGGCGCTGGGCACCGCGCGCGAGTTCCAGGTAGCGCTGCGGCTCGGCCTCGAGCTTTGCCGCAGCCGTTCGCAGCTCCGCGTCGATCCCGGCGCCGAGCAGGAAAGCCGCTTGCGTGGTGAACCCGGCGACCGCGAAACCTGCGCGCTGAGCGGCGGCGGCAACTGCGCTGAAATCCACCCATGCGGTGATATCGCAGAGCCCGGGCAGCAGGAACGGGTCAGCATGGGCGTGATGCCGATAGTGGCAGCGCAGACTGCCCTGCAGGCGATCGGCGTGCAGCAATTGGCGACGCGGCAGGCCGTAGTCGGCGAGCAGCACACCGCCGCGGCCGAGCGCAGCACCGAGCGCGGCCAACCAGCCGTCGAGATCGACCTGCCACTCGCCGCAGTAGCCGTCGGGCAACTCGCGGTCGCAGGCCGCAAGATCCGCGCGGCGGCTGGCGGCAGCGGCGAGGAACGCCTCATCGTCGGCACAGGCGCCGTCAGCAGGCCGGATGCGCCACTCGAACCCACCCGCAGCATCGAGGCCGACACCGAGCCGCCACCATTCGCCGTGGTGAACGATGAAACGCTCGCAGGGCAGTGCATCGAGGATTTCATTGGCGAACACGATTCCCGCGAAATGCTCCGGCAAGCGCTCGAGCCACTCGACGTGCACCCGCCGAGTCGCCGGGTCGCGCTGCAGCAACTGCTGCTGGCGCTCGCGCAAGTCGGCGCTGACCTCGAGCAGCCGATAGCGGTGCAGCGGCGCGGCGGAGTCCTCAAGGACTTCGAGGGCGTCGGCCGCGAAGCGCCCGGTACCCGGGCCAAACTCGAGGATTTCCGATGTGCCGCTCGCCGCCAGCCAGGCGCCGATGCGGCGCGCACAGGCATGCGCAAAAAGCGGCGAGATCAGCGGCGCGGTGACGAAATCGCCATCGCTGCCGAACTTCGCCGCGCCGGCGCTGTAGTAGCCGAGCCCCGGCGCATAGAGCGCGAAACGCATGTACTCGGCAAAGGAGATCCAGCCGCCCGCAGCGCGGATCCGCTCGACGAGGGCCGCAGCGACCGCGGCGGAGTGCGCGCGAGCCTCGACCGACGGCGCCGGCAGGCCGGACCCGGCGGCAAGGGAAGGCGTCATCGGCCTCGCTCCCGGGTCATAATCACCGGCCATGAGCCTCTTGCCCCCGTCGACCGATCCCCTGCGCCCCGACCAACCGCTCGCCGGCAAGGTGGCGCTGGTCACTGGCGGCGCAAAACGCGTGGGTGCGGCCATCGCGCGGGTGCTGCATGGCGCGGGAGCCAACGTGCTCGTGCATTACCAGCACTCGGCCGGCGCCGCGGCGGCGCTGGTCGCCGAACTCGAGGCGCAGCGCGCGAACAGCGCCGACTGCATCGCCGCCAACCTGCTCGAGACCGCCAAGCTCAGCGGGCTGGTCCGCCATGTCCAGCAGCGTTTCGGCCGGCTCGACATCCTCGTCAACAACGCCTCGACGTTCTACCCGACACCGCTCGGTGAAATCACCGAGGCGCACTGGGAAGACCTGCTCGGCTCGAATCTCAAGGCGCCGCTCTTCCTCTCGCAGGCGGCGGCCCCGGCGCTGCGGCTCGCGCATGGTTTGATTCTCAATATCGTCGACATCCATGGCATGCGGCCGCTGCGCCGTTACCCCGTTTATGGCGTCGCCAAGGCCGGGCTGATCATGCTGACGCGATCGCTCGCCCGCGAACTCGGGCCGCAGGTACGCGTGAATGCCATCGCGCCGGGGCCGGTGATGTGGCCCGAAGACGGCATCGCCGACGCGGCGCTGCAGCAGAAGATTGTCGGCCGCACCCTGCTCAAGCGTACCGGCTCGGCCCTCGATATCGCCCGCACCGCGCTTTTCTTTGCTGCCGATGCACCCTACATCACCGGGCAGATCATGCCGGTGGACGGGGGTCGCAGCGTCGCCTGGTGAGCAACGCGGCAGCGGTACCCGCTCAGGCAAGCGTCAGCTCGACCCGCGTCATCGGGTGCGCCGCACGGTCGAACTGCGCCCACAGCGTGGCGATGCTGCGGCCGGCAGTCGGATGCATGAGCTCGCCGGCAATCTCGGCCAGCGGACCGAGCATGTAGGGCCTGCGCAGCAGATCCGGTCGCGGCAGCACCAGCCCGGGCTCGTCGCTGATGCGATCGCCAAAGAGCAATATGTCGAGATCCATGCTGCGCGGCGCCCACTTCGGCGCCTCGCGGGTGCGGCCGCACAGACCCTCGATACGCTGCAATTCAGCCACCACGGCATGCACGTCGCGGTCGGTGTCGAAGCCGGCGACGTAATTGATGAAATCCTCGCCGCTGAAACCGACCGCAGCATTACGGTAGGCCGCGGAGAAGTCGACCGCGCCGAAGCTGCGCTGCAACTCGCGCGCCGCGAGCTGCAGGTTGTACACCGGCTCGACATTGCTGCCGGCGGCAACGAATACCCGCGTCATGTCCTGCTCTGCGACAAACCCAGGCCCTGCCTCACGCTTTCGCGAGGTCGCTGCGATGGCGCTCGATGGACACGCCGACGTCACGCGAGCCACGGATCGCGCCGGGCTTGTTGACGGAGAGGCGTATCCACTCGAGTCCGAACTCCTCGAGGATCAGCAGCGCCATGCGATGGGCCATGGTCTCGACCAGGAGAAACTGCGACCCTTCGACGAAGGCGATCACGCGCTTCGCGACACGCTTGTAGTCGACGGTGTCGGCGACATCATCGTTGACCGCGGCACGCGCGCAGTCGACCGGCAGTTCGAGGTCGATGACGACGCGCTGCTTGATGCGGCGCTCCCATTCGATGAAACCGATGATGCATTCGATCTCGAGCCCGCGGAGGAAGATGGTATCGGCGGCGCGTGTGGTCATGGCTTGATGCAAGGCTCCATTGGCTCAGTGCCCCGAGGCCGGCGGCCCCGCAGCGGAAACGGTGTCGGTCATCGAGGCCTGCCCCGGCGGTCGCAGCGCGGCCAGCGGCCACTGCGCACGGGCGCGGATGCCGTCGCCATCGCACTCGCCTGCCGCGAGGCGGGCGTGTCCCGCGACTGCGATCATCGCGGCGTTGTCGGTGCAGAACTCGAGGCGCGGATAGTACACGCGCGCACCGACGTCGGCGGCAGCAGCGCTGAGCCGGTCGCGCAAGTGACGGTTGGCACTTACGCCACCCGAAACCACGAGTGCATCGAGGCCCGTGAGCTCGAGCGCCCGCAGACTCTTCGCGACCAGCGTCTCGACCACCGCGTCCTGCAGGGCATGGGCGATGTCGGCACGCTCCTGCTCGCCGAGCGCCGGCTGGCTGCGGACCGCATGCAGCACCGCGGTCTTCAGCCCCGAGAAACTGAACTCGAGACCG
Organism: uncultured Acidibacter sp.; assembly: GCA_964541625.1. Lineage (GTDB taxonomy): Bacteria > Pseudomonadota > Gammaproteobacteria > Steroidobacterales > Steroidobacteraceae > UBA964. Next base: position 4,137 of record CAZIRD010000061.1, on the reverse strand, counting down.
GGGCGATCGAGCATGGGCCGCGGAAACACCAGCCTGCCCGGCCGCCCGCTCGCGGCGAGCCGCGCAAGATGCGGCCCGCCCGGATACGGCAGACCGAGCAGTTTGGCGCTCTTGTCGAATGCCTCGCCGGCCGCATCGTCACGGGTCTCGCCGAGCAGCGTGTAGCAACCGACCCCCGCGCACTCGATGAGCATGGTGTGGCCACCGGAGACGAGCAGCGCCACGTGCGGGAACGGCGGCGGCTCGGGCTCGAGCAAAGGCGCGAGCAGATGGCCCTCGAGGTGGTGGATGCCCACCGAGGGGATGCGCCACGCCGCCGCCAGCGAGCGGGCGAGTGCCGCGCCGGTGAGCAGCGCACCGATCAGGCCGGGGCCGGCGGTGTACACAATACCCTCGATGCCGCGGCGGCCACCCGCCGGGCAGTCGGCCCGCGACAGTGCGCGCTCGACCAGCGGCAGCAGCCGCTGCACGTGATCGCGCGAGGCCAGTTCCGGTACCACGCCGCCGTAAACCTGGTGCAGATCGACCTGCGAGAAAAGCTCGTGCGACAGCAGGCCGCGGCCACCCTCGTAGACCGCAGCCGCCGACTCGTCGCAGGAAGATTCGATGGCGAGGATACGCATGCCCGACCGGATTTTTGCCTTTTGCTCCGCAGATCATTAAACTCCCCGCCCCTGTCAATGCAGGGCGCGTTGGGAATTCCTTACAAATCAAGGTGTTGAGGTTTCGATGCCGAGCGTTCGTGTCCGTGAAAATGAGTATTTCGACGCCGCGCTGCGTCGTTTCAAGCGCGCCTGCGAGAAGGCCGGTGTGCTCACCGAGCTGCGCCGTCGCGAATTCTACGAGAAGCCGACGCAGGAGCGTAAGCGCAAGAAGGCGGCCGCTGTGAAGCGGCACCAGAAGCGCTCTTCGCCGCGCATCGGCCTCGCGCGCGCGCGCTAATCGCGCGCGTCCCAGCCGCTTTCGCGCCGGTTTGCCGATGTCGCTCAAGGAGCGCATCACCCAGGACATGAAGGATGCGATGCGCTCCGGCGAAAAGGAGCGTCTCGGCGTCATCCGCATGTTGCAGGCGGCGATCAAGCAGCGCGAAGTCGACGAGCGCATCACGCTCGATGACGCGCAGGTCACTGCGGTCATCGAAAAGATGATCAAGCAGCGCAAGGAAGCGATCACGCAGTTCGAAGCGGGCGGTCGTGCTGATCTTGCCGACAAGGAAAAAGCCGAAGCGACGCAGCTGCAGGCATACCTGCCGGAGCAGCTGTCCGCTGCGGATCTCGAGGCGCTCATCGCCGCCGCCATCGCCGAGACCGGCGCCGCATCCGTCAAGGACATGGGCAAGGTGATGGGCCTCGTCAAGACGCGCGCCGCGGGCCGGGCAGACATGGCCGCAGTGGGCGCCCTCATCAAGGCGAAACTCGGCGCCGCCTGATCCGACCCCGTATCCTTGTCGCCCATGAGCGGGCGCAACAGCGGGCGCATTCCCCAGCATTTCATCGACGACCTCGTCGGTCGAACCGACATCGTCGAGCTCATCGGCTCGCGGGTGCCGCTGAAGAAAGCCGGTCGCGAGTTCCGCGCCTGCTGCCCCTTTCATGACGAGAAGACGCCATCGTTCTGGGTGAGCCCGGACAAGCAGTTCTATCACTGCTTCGGCTGCGGTGCGCACGGCACGTCGCTCGGCTTCCTGATCAACTACGACCGGCTGAGTTTTCCGGAAGCCGTCGAGGAACTCGCCAGCCGCGCCGGCGTGGAGATCCCGCGCGAAGCGCGGGCGGACGAGGGCCGCAGCCGCGACGAGGCCGACCTCGCCGACCTCATGGCCGAGGTGGCGAAATACTGGGCCGGCCGCCTCAAAGCCGATACCCGCGCCGCACGCTACGTCGAGGGTCGCGGGCTCACCGGCGAGACGGTTCAAAGATTCGGCATCGGCTACTCGGCCAACTCCTGGAACGATGTACTCAACCGTTTCGCGGGCGACGCGAAGAAGCGCGAGGCGCTGCTCGCCTGCGGTTTGGTGATCGAGCGCGAGGGCAGCGCGGGTCGCGACGGCGATCGCTATTACGACCGCTTCCGCGACCGCTTGATGTTCCCGATCCGCGACGCGCGCGGCCGGGTGATCGCCTTCGGCGGACGAATCATCGATCAGGGCGAGCCGAAGTACCTCAACTCGCCGGAGACCGCGCTCTTCCACAAAGGGCGCGAACTCTACGGACTCTACGAAGTCCGCCAGAGTCGCGCGCCGCTGCGCCGGCTGATGGTGGTCGAGGGCTACATGGACGTGGTGCGACTGCACCAGGCCGGCATCCACTACGCCGTCGCCACACTCGGCACGGCGACCACGCCCGAGCACCTCAAGCGTGCGTTCCGTTTGGTCAGCGAAATCATCTTCGCTTTTGATGGCGATCGCGCCGGCCGCGCCGCCGCCTGGCGCGCGCTCAACAACGCGCTGCCCGAGGTCCGCGAGGGCCGTCAACTGCGTTTCCTATTCCTGCCGGACGGCCACGACCCCGACACGCTGGTCGGTGAGGAGGGCCGTGAGGCCTTCGAAGCGCGCCTCGACCGCGCACTGCCGCTGTCCGAATACCTGGTGCAGGAGATCACCGCGCAGGTCGATCTCGCGCATGCCGACGGCCGCGCGCGCTTCGCGGAGATCGCCCGGCCGCTGGTTGCCCGCGTGCCCGACGGCGTCTACCGCGAACTGTTGATCGAGCGGCTTGCCGAGGCGATCCGCCTGCCAGCCGCGCGGCTGCGCGAACTCTGGTCACGCGATACCAGCGAGGGCGCGGGTGCGGCCCGTGCCGGTGCAGCGGGCGGTGCATTGCGGGGCACTGGCAGCACCGCGGCCACAGCCGGCGCACGCGCTGCAGGCAGCGGTGGCAGTGCCGGCTCAGGTGGCATCGCCGGTCGCGGCGGTCTGATGCGCCAGGCGGTGCTCGCGCTCGTACACCACCCGCGGACGGCGACACAGCTGCAGGGCGACGACCTCGAGGTGCTGGCCGGGCTCGACGAGCCCGGCGCCGACATCCTGCGGGCCCTGGTCGCGGACCTGCGCGAGCAGCCCTGCGCCAGCACCGGTCAACTGCTCGAGCGCTGGCGGGACCGGCCAGAGGCCGCGCGTCTCGCGCGTCTGGCGGCTGCCGAATCGCTGATTACCGGCGCCGATGCCGCGCTGCAGGAACTGCGTAACGCGTTCACCCGCATGCAGGACGAGCAACGCCGTCGCCGCCTCGACGCCTTGCTCGAGCGCGAACGGGATACCGGCCTTGATGCCACCGAGCGCACGGAACTGCAGCAGCTGATGCTGGGTCGTAGAGGCGCCGGCCCCGCGACCCGCCGCTGACCGGGCCGGGGCTGGAAAAAAGCCGATTTTTCCTGTAAGATTGCCGGTTCTTTTCCCCGGTCCGGGCAACGCCCGACAGGCACCCAAATGAGCAAGAAACCCAAGGCGTCCCCTGGCAAGAAACCCGCGCGCCCGTTGAGCGCGAAGCCGACGGCCCGCAAGGCCACGCCGCCCGTCAAGGCGGCAAAAACGGCCAAGCCGTCGTCAAAGGCGGCCAAACCCGCTCCCAAGGCATCGGCAAAGCCGTCGCCGGCCGCCAAGCCGGTCGCGCCCAAGGCTGTGGCCAAGCCGACGTCGCCCGCAGCCGTGAAGCCGGCTCAGGCCAAGCCTGCAGTCGTTGCCAAACCGGCCGCCGCCGCCAAACCTGCCGCCGCCGCCAAACCGGCTGTGGCTCCCAAGGCTGCCGAGCCGACCAAGGCAGCCGCCAAGCCGACTGCCGCCAAGGCCGTCCCGGCGGCAAGCGCCGAGAAAACCGCGCCGGTCGCCGCCGTTCCGACCACCGCAACCAAGGCCGCACCGGCGACGCCGCCGACGAGCAAGCAGTCGGCCAAGGCCGCCGCCAAGGCGGCTGCCGGCGAAGGCAGCAAGATCCTCTCCATGCCGGAGCGCCGTCCGCTGGCGCTGCCCGAGGAACGCCAGTCGCAGCTCAAGCAGCTGATCGCGCTCGGCAAGGAGCAGAGCTACCTCACCTACTCGCAGGTCAATGACTACCTGCCCTCGGAGATCGTCGATCCCGAGCAGATCGAAGAGATCGTCAACACGATCAACGACATGGGCATTCCGGTGTACGAAAAGGC
>CAZIRD010000060.1:0-15545 GCA_964541625.1 uncultured Acidibacter sp. | reverse complement strand
TCCTGTTCCTCGGTCCCACGGGTGTCGGCAAGACCGAATTGACGAAGGCCCTTGCAGCCTTCCTGTTCGACGACGATCAGGCCCTGCTGCGCATCGACATGTCCGAGTACATGGAAAAGCACTCGGTATCCCGCCTGATCGGCGCCCCGCCCGGATATGTCGGCTACGACGAGGGCGGATCGCTGACGGAGGCCGTTCGCCGCAGGCCCTATCAGGTCGTGCTCTTCGACGAGGTCGAGAAGGCGCATCCGGACGTGTTCAACGTGCTGCTGCAGGTGCTCGACGACGGTCGGCTCACCGATGGTCAGGGGCGCACGGTCGATTTCCGCAATACCGTCGTCATCATGACCTCGAACCTCGGTTCGCAGGTGATCCAGGAGCACGCCGGCGACGGTAACTACGTGCGCATGAAGAGCGCGGTGCTCGAGATCGTGCAGCAGAACTTCCGTCCCGAGTTCATCAACCGCATCGATGACATCGTCGTCTTCCATCCGCTCGGCACGGCGCAGATCCGCGCCATCGTCGACATTCAGCTCGGCCAGCTGCGCAAGCGCCTCGTCGAGCGTGGCCTCGACCTGCAGTTGGACGACGCCGCCCGCGATCTGCTCGGCGAAGCCGGTTTCGATCCGGTTTACGGCGCGCGACCGCTGAAGCGGGCGATCCAGCAGCAGATCGAAAACCCGCTCGCGCAGCAGTTGCTGCAGGGTCGCTATGCACCGGGCGAACGCATCCGCGTGGGCGTCGATGCGGCTGGCCGGCTGAGCTTCGACAAGGCGGCGTGACCGGCTCGCGTCGGACAGTGGATATAATCCGCCGCCATGCCGTTCTACGAATACCAATGCCGGTCCTGCGGTGCCGAAATCGAGGTGCTGCAGAAGATCAACGACAAGCCGCTGCGCAAATGCACGAGCTGCGGCAAGACTGCGCTCGTCAAGCTCGTTTCGGCCCCCGTGTTCCGCCTGAAGGGCTCCGGCTGGTACGAGACCGATTTCAAGTCCGAACAGGACAAGAAGCGCAATCTTGCCGGCAGCGAGGCGGACGACAAGCCCCAAGGGGACAACAAGGGCGACAAGCCGGGCGACAGCAAGAGCGACGGCAAGGACGACAAGTCCGCAGCCCCGGCGGCGAGCGACTCGGCCGCAGCCAGCAAGGCTGAGACCAAAGCCGACACCCAGTCTGGCTCCAAGGCCGGCACCAAGGCCGGCGCGGATGCCGGGTCAGGCAGCAAGCCGGCCGCGAAGGCGAGCCGCAGCGGCGCGGCGAAAAAAACCGTCAAAGCGTCGCCGCGACCACGCACTGCCAAGGCGCGCAAGGCCAAATGAGCGCGACGCCGACGGCGTCGCGACTTTTTACCCTACTCGAGCGCGAGCGGCAGGCGTTCAGCGAGCGCCGGCCGCAGTCACGCGAGCTCGCCACACGCGCGGAACGCCACTGGCTGGGCGGTGTGCCCATGCACTGGATGGCGGACTGGGACACGCCCTTCCCGCTTGCGGTCGCCCGTGCCGAGGGTGTCAGCCTGACCGACGTCGATGGCCACCCCTACACCGACTTCTGTCTCGGCGATACCGGCGCGATGTTCGGCCACTCTCCGCCGCCGATCGCCGCAGCAATTGCTGCCCAGGCAACGCGCGGCCTGACCTGCATGTTGCCGGATGCCTCCGCGGCGGCCGTCGGCGAGGCGCTTGCGCAGCGCTTCCGTCTGCCGTTCTGGCAGGTCGCGCAGACTGCGACCGACGCCAACCGGGCGGTGTTGCGCTGGGCGCGTGCGCTGACTGGCCGGCGCCGCGTGCTCGTGTTCCACGGCTGTTACCACGGCACCGTCGAGGAGACCATGGTGCGTCGCCGTGGCGGTCGCACCGTACCGCGCGAAGGCGCCATCGGCCCCGCCTTCGATCCCGTGCCGGCGGCGCTAGCGATCGAGTTCAATGATTTCGCCGCGCTCGAGCAGACACTCGGGCGCGCTGCGCTGGACGGTGGCATCGCCGCCGTGATTGCCGAGCCGGTGATGACGAACATCGGCATGGTGCTGCCGGCGGCGGGCTATCTCGAAGCGCTGCGGGAGCTTACCCGGCGTCACGGCGTGCTGCTCATCATCGACGAGACGCACACTTTGTCCTCGGGTCCGGCGGGCTACGCCGGTATGGTCGGTCTCGAGCCCGACTTCTGGGTCTGCGGCAAGGCCATCGCCGGCGGCGTCGCCTCGGCCGTCTATGGCTTCACCGCCGAGATCGAGGCGCGCATCCGGGCGCTGCTCGCGGCGCGTACGCCGGGGCACTCGGGCATGGGCACCACCCTTGCCGGCAATGCGCTGGTTTTCGCTGCGCTGTCCGCCGCCCTCGAGCACTTGCATACCGAAGCGACCCACGCCGCGATGCGCGCCGCCGCCGATCGGCTGGAGGCGGGCTTGCGCGCCGTGTTCGCCATGCGCGGACTCGACTGGCACGTCTCGCGGGTGGGCGCGCGCATCGAGTTCGGTTTTGGTCCGGCGCCGCGCAACGGCAGCGAGGCCGAAGCGGCGATGCGACCGCAATTCGAACATGCCCTGCACCTCTGGCTGCTCAACCGGGGGTTTCTGGTTACACCCTTCCACAACATGCTGTTGAGCGCACCGATGCTGCCGGGCGCAGCGATCGACGCGCTGTGTGCCGGCGTCGGCGATTTCCTTGACGCGGTGGGTCACCCATGACGTATCCCCATGCCGAGTGAGCTGCAGGACTTCCGCGCGCGCCACCCCGACGTCGAGGCGGTGCAACTCTTCATCACCGACCCTTGCGGCGTGCCGCGCGGCAAGACGGCGAGCATCGGCGAGCTCGAAAGTCTCTATGCCACTGGTCGGCCGGTCGCGGGCTCGATACTCGGCCTCGACATCACCGGCACCGACGTCGATGCGACCGGGCTGGTCTGGGACACCGGCGATGCCGATCTCATCTGCCGGCCCGTGCCCGGCACGCTGACGCGGGCACCGTGGCTTGCCCGTCCCACGGCACAGGTGATGTTGTCGATGTACACCGCCGCGGGCGCGCCGGCACCGGCCGACCCACGGCACGTCCTTGCCCGCGCCGTCGAGCGGCTCGAGCAGCGCGGCTTGCGGCCGGTGCTCGCCGTGGAGCTCGAGTTCTACGTGCTGCGCGAGGCGCCTGCGGGTGGTGCCATCACGCCGGTGGGATCGATCGCGCCTGGCTCCGGCCGCATCGAAGCCTATGGGCTGACGCGCCTCGAGGAACTCGCGCCGCTGTTCGACGAGGTTTATGCCGCCGCGCGCGAACAGGGCTTGCCCGCCGAAACCTTGATGGCCGAGTACGCGCCGGGCCAGTTCGAGATCACGCTCGCCCACCGCGCCGATGCGTTGCGCGCGGTCGACGAAGCGATTCTCCTGAAGCGGCTGCTGCGCGGCGTCGCGGCCCGCCATGGGCTCACGGTGACCTTCATGGCCAAGCCGTTCGCGGATCTCGCCGGCAGCGGCATGCACCTGCATGTCAGCCTTGCCGATGCCACCGGCGGCGCGAATGCCCGCGGCAACAACCTGTTCGCGGCGGACGATCCGGCCGGCAGCCCGCTGTTGTGCCAGGCGATCGGCGGCCTCAAGGCGACGATGGCCGAGAGCCTGCTCGTGTTTGCGCCGAACGGCAATTCGTATCGCCGTTTCCGCAGCCGCAGCTATGCGCCGACCGCCGTGACCTGGGGAATCAACAACCGTTCCGTCTCGCTGCGGATCCCGCTCGGCCCGCCGCAGTCGCGCCACGTCGAACACCGGATCGCCGGCGCCGATGCGAATGCCTATCTTGCCGCGGCCACGGTACTGGCCGGTATCGAGGAGGGTATCGCCGGGCAGTTCGATCCGGGTCCGCCGGTGACCGGCAACGGCTATCTCGATGGCGGCCGGCCGCGCGAACTGCCGCAGACCTGGCACGAAGCCATCGAGCGGGCCGCGTCCTCGGCGTTTCTCGAACGGGCGCTCGGCGCCGACTTCCTCAAAATATTCCTCGCCGTGAAGCGGCAGGAGTGCGAGCGATTCTCGGCGGAGGTGACGGAGCTCGATCGTTCATGGTATCTACGCTCCTCATGAACGCCACGGACAGGCCGCAGCCCCGACAGCAGCTGCTCGACCATCTCGATCATCAGGACGCCCTCGGCGGCTACTCGGACGAGGCTTTCGAGCAACTCGGCCGGCTGGTCGAGGCACTCAAACCAACGAACCCCGTCCCCGCACCGATGGACGCCCTCGAACGGGTGGAGGGTCGCTGGGAGACGCTATTCGCCCACTTCGGCGCCCGTCACTCCGCGGGCAAGCCCAAGGTGCACGAGTCAAACCTCAAGGTGCAGACCTTCAACTGTTTCCCGCCCGTGCCGGTGCGCGTCGAGCACATCAGCCAGGAGATCGCGCGGCCGGGCAGTGCCTACAACAACGTCATCGACTTCGTCGCCGCCGATGGCCAAACCCGCGGGACAATCATCGTCCGCGGGCGGTTCGAAGAGGACCCGGCCAACCGGCAGCGGTTCATGGTGGAGTTCTACCGCGCGGAACTGCAGCCGGCCGCCGGCGGCAGCGCGGCAGGGCTGCGGGCCGCGCTCGGTTTTGCCGCAGACGAGGCGCTCGCCAAGGATCTCGCCAAGCCGCCGCGTTTCCACTCCGACGTCATCTATCTCGATGACGACCTGCGGGTAAACGTGGGGGGTCTCGGCGGCTTGTACGTGCTGCGCCGATCGGCTGATCCGGCAGTCTCGATCGCCTAGCTGCGCCGCAGGGCTGCAGGCTGTAGTGGCGGCGGGACGGCCGACTTTGTAACATCCCGCCCCCTTATGCGCTCACATTACTGCGGACAGGTCAACGAATCCCTCATCGGCAGCACCGTTACGGTCGCCGGCTGGGTGCATCGGCGTCGCGATCACGGCGGCGTCATCTTCGTCGATCTGCGCGACCGCGAGGGCCTGCTGCAGGTCGTCTGCGATCCCGACGCCGCTGAGGTATTCGCCGAAGCCGAGAAACTCCGCAACGAGTTCGTGGTGAGCATCACCGGTCTCGTGCGCGCGCGGCCGGCGGGCACCAGCAACGCCAATCTCGCCTCGGGCAAGGTCGAGATGCTGGCACGGCGCATCGAGCTGCTCAACCGCTCCGAGCCGCTGCCCTTCCAGCTCGACGAAAACGTTTCCGAAGAGGTGCGGCTCAAGTACCGCTACCTCGACCTGCGTCGCGACGTCATGAGCGCGCGCTTGCGGCAGCGTCACCAGATCACCCGCGCGATGCGCAACTACCTCGACGACGCCGGCTTCATCGATATCGAAACGCCGATGCTGACCAAGGCGACCCCCGAGGGCGCGCGCGACTACCTCGTGCCTTCGCGCACGCATGCCGGCAAGTTCTTCGCTTTGCCGCAGTCGCCGCAGATCTTCAAGCAGTTGCTGATGGTCTCGGGCTTCGACCGTTACTACCAGATCGTCCGCTGCTTCCGCGACGAGGACCTGCGCGCCGATCGCCAGCCCGACTTCACCCAGCTCGACATCGAGACGTCCTTCCTCTCGCAGGACGAAATCATGGCGAGCATGGAAGGTCTGATCCGCCACATTTTCCGCACGGTGGCGAGCGTCGAGCTGCCCGACCCCTTCCCGCGGATGACCTATGCCGAGGCGATGCGCCGCTATGCCAGCGACAAGCCCGACCTGCGTATCGCGCTCGAACTGGTCGATGTTGCCGATCTCGTGGCCGGCTGCGACTTCAAGGTTTTCTCAGGTCCGGCGAGGGATCCGGCCGGCAGGGTGGTGGCGTTGCGCATTCCGGGCGGCGGCAAGCTGACCCGCAAGGAAATCGACGACTACACCGCTTTCGTGGCCCGTTATGGCGCCCGCGGTCTCGCGTACATCAAGGTCAACGAGATCGCCAAGGGACGCGAGGGTCTGCAATCGCCGATCATCAAGTTCCTCGCCGACGATGCCGTGAACGGCATCCTCACGCGTACCGGCGCGGCGGATAACGACCTGATTTTCTTTGGTGCCGATGTCGCGAAAGTCGTCAACGATGCCATGGGCGCGTTGCGGCTGCGCATCGGCCACGACCTCGGCCTCGCGCAGGGCGCCTGGGCGCCGCTCTGGGTGATCGACTTCCCGATGTTCGAGTTCGACCCCGACGAGAAGCGCTGGGTCGCCATGCATCATCCGTTCACCTCGCCCAAGAACCTCGACGCCGAGGCATTGCGTGCCGACCCGGGCAACGCGCTCGCCAAGGCCTACGACATGGTGCTCAACGGCTCCGAGATCGGCGGTGGTTCGGTGCGTATCTATCGGCAGGACCTGCAGTCCACCGTCTTCGATCTGCTCGGCATCGAGGCCGAGGAGGCACGCCGCAAGTTCGGCTTCCTGCTCGATGCGCTGAAGTTCGGTGCGCCGCCGCACGGTGGTATCGCCTTCGGGCTCGACCGTCTGGCGATGCTGATGTCGGGCGCCGACAGCATCCGCGACGTGATCGCCTTCCCGAAGACGCAGACGGCGGCTTGCCCGCTGACCGATGCACCCACCGAGGTGTCCGAGAAGCAGCTGCGCGAGCTGCACATCCGCGTTCGCCAGCCTGCTGTCCCGCAGAGCTAGCGCCGCTTCGGTTTCAGTCGATCGCCGTCGGCGATGATCGGGTGCCGGGGGATCGGCGCCCCCGGAACACGGCGTGTCTCAAGGGCTCTGCGGACGCCGTCCGGCATCCCGGTGGGCAAGTTGTCCGCATCGACGTCGTCGCTGGCCATGCGCTCGGGCAGGTTCCAAAGCAACGTATGGAACAGCCATCCGGCCGCACTCGCGGCCTCCGTCGGCACTCCCCAGGTCAGTTGGTGCGACCACTCGTATGCCTGCGTGAGACGCAGCTTGGAAACGATCCTGCCGGTGGCGGTCAGCTTCGGAATCAGTGCGCGCCGGCCGCGCGGATCGAGATCGAGCAGGCCTGCGCGCGACATCGCCTGGATGGTCCGTTGCACCGTCTGTCGACTGAGATCGAGTTGATAGGCGATCCGGCTCATGTTCCAGCCGGGGAACCGGATGATGCAGTCGAGGATTCGCAGTCTCGCGCTGGTTAACCCGAAGTCGGCATTGAAGTTGCCGAGCAGCCGGGAGTAGCGGCAGTCGAAAGCTTTCATCCGATCGAGCAATCGGTCGACGAGAAAGACACGCTCGTTAAATGTGTAGCGGCGTTTGCGTGCTCGTGGCAAGGAGTCGGGGGCTTGAGTTGTCATGGCAGGAGCGTGCCCGATTCGAGACTTGTCAACATGCTGACATCTGGTGCAAAACGCACAGCAATGCGTGGTTGGCGCGCGGCTCCGCCCCCTCCGCCAGCGGTGCCGAGGGGCTGCCGATCAATCCGCCAGCAGTTTCTTCAGTTGATACAACTTCTCCAGCGCTTCCCGCGGCGTCAGCGCGTCCGGCTCGAGAGCCGCGATGGCAGCGTGCAACGCGGTTGAAGGCCCGGTCGCTTCCGGCGCATCCGCGGCATTACTGCCGTTCGCCACGCCCGCGTTCGGCGCCTCAAGGTCAAGCTGCGCCTGCGGTCCCGAGCTTTGGCGCGCCGCTTGCGTCTCCGTCGCCTGCGCCTCCAGAGCGGTCAGGTAGCGCCGTGCCTCGGCGAGTACTTCACGCGGCAGGCCGGCCAATTTGGCCACGGCGAGGCCGTAGCTCTTGTTGGCCGGCCCAGACTTGACGGCATGCATGAAGACGATGCCCTGGCGGTGCTCGGCTGCATCAAGATGGACGTTGATCACTCCGGGCAGTTCCTGCGCCAGCGTCGTGAGTTCAAAGTAATGCGTGGCGAAAAGCGTGAAGGCGCCTACCTTCGAGGCGAGATGGCGCGCCGTCGCCCAGGCGAGTGACAAGCCGTCGAAGGTGCTCGTGCCGCGGCCGATCTCGTCCATCAGCACGAGGCTGCGCGGGGTGGCGTTGTGCAGGATATTGGCCGCTTCGGTCATCTCGACCATGAAGGTCGAGCGTCCGCCGGCGAGGTCATCGCCTGCTCCGATGCGCGTGAAGATCCGGTCGATCGGCCCGATCAGTGCCGAGTCCGCCGGCACGAAGCTGCCGATGTGGGCGAGCACCGTGATCAGCGCAGTCTGCCGCATGTAGGTGCTCTTGCCCCCCATGTTCGGGCCGGTGATCACCAGCATGCGGGTCGCGGCATCGAGCGCGATGTCGTTCGGCACGAAAGGCTCGGCGAGGAAGCGCTCGACCACGGGATGTCGTCCGCCCGCGATGCGCAGCGCCGGTTGCCGGGTCAGCACCGGCATCGTCCAGCGCAGGCTGGCCGCACGCTCGGCGAGCGCGCCGAGCGCGTCGAGTTCGGCGAGTGCGCCCGCAGTCGCCTGTAGCGCGGGTAGTGATCCGCAGAGTGCTTCGAGCACCCCTTCGTATAGCAGCTTCTCGCGCGCCAACGACTTCTCGCGCGCGCCGAGTACCTTGTCCTCGAATACTTTGAGCTCCGGGGTGATGAACCGCTCGGCGTTCTTCACTGTCTGGCGACGGATGTAGTCCGCCGGTACGTTGTCGGCCTGGCTGCGGTTGATCTCGATGAAAAAGCCCTGCACGCGGTTGAACCCCAGCTTGAGGTTCGCGAGTCCGGTGCGCGCCCGCTCGCGCGCCTCGAGTTCGAGCAGGAAGGCGTCCGTGTCGGTCGAGATTCGCCGCAGTTCGTCGAGTTCGGCGTCGTAGCCGGTGGCAATCACCTCGCCATCGCGCAGCATCGCCGAGGGCTCGAGCGCAATCGCCCGCTGCAGCAGGGCAAGTTCCTCTTCGTGGGGCGATACCTGGCCGCCGAGCTCGGCGAGGCGGTCGGCTTCGAATGCAGCAACAACCGAATGCAGCGGCGGCAGCGCGGCGAGCGAGGCGCGCAGTCCGGTGAGATCGCGCGGCCGCGCGGAGCGCAGGGCGACGCGCGCGAGGATGCGCTCGATGTCGCCGATCGGCTGCAGAGTTTCGCGCAGCGCGGCGTGCCGTGAGTCGGCAACGAGTTCGGCCACGGCCGCATGCCGCAGCCGTAGCTCGTCGTGGTCGGTGATCGGTCGGTTGACGAGGCGGCGCAGTGCGCGCGCGCCCATCGTCGTGGTGGTGGTGTCGAGCAGTGCGACCAGAGTCGCCTCGTCGCGACCGCTGCTGCTCGAGTCGATCTCGAGGTTGCGTCGCGTGGTGGCATCGAGGTGCAGCGTGTGTTCGCGCCGTTCGACGCGCAGCGACTGCAGATGGGGCAGGGCGGTGCGCTGCGTATCGCGGACGTATTGCAGCAGGGCGCCGGCAGCCGCAATGCCGAGCGGCAGTCCCTCGACGCCGAAGCCCTCGAGACCCCGGGTGCCGAGTTGCTCACTGAGTGCGCGGGTCGCGGTTTCGTCCTCGAATTGCCACGGCGGCCGCGGGCGACGCAGGCGCGGCGGCAGAACGGCGGCGAGGACCTCCTCCCGATCGAGCGCAAGCGCGAGTGGCTCGGGTAACAGCACCTCGGCAGGCCGCAGGCGTTCGAGTTCGGCGGCGAGCGCCTGGGGTCCGCTGGCCTCAAGTACCGCGAAACGTCCGGCGCCGAGATCGAGCCAGGCAAGCCCGAAGCGACCTTCGAGCAGGCTCCCCGCGGTCACCGCCAGCGGCATCAACGCGGCGAGCAAAGTCTCACGGCGCTCATCGAGCAGCGCTGAGTCGGTCACCGTGCCCGGTGTGACAATTCGCACTACAGCCCGCTCGACCGGGCCCTTCGACTTGGCCGGATCGCCGATCTGCTCGCAGATCGCGACCGACTCGCCCTTGCGCACCAGTCGGCCGAGATAGTTGTCGAGCGCGTGCACGGGGACGCCGGCCATCGGGATCGGCGCCCCCGCCGACTGGCCGCGGGCCGTGAGCGTGATGTCGAGCAGCTGCGCGGCGCGGCGGGCGTCGTCGTAGAACAGCTCGTAGAAATCCCCCATCCGGTAGAAGAGCAGCACGTCCGGGTGCTGCGCTTTCAGCCGCAGGTACTGCTGCATCACCGGCGTATGATCTGAGGCTGAAGTCATTCAGGGCGTTTCGCTGCGGGGGCGCGCGAGTTTACCCCCTCGGTGACATGGCCCTCCAACCCGGCGCAGCCGGGGGAGCAGCGTGATGGAAAGGGAAATCCGCCGCCTCGCGGCACGCCTGGCGAGTAGCAGGCAAACGGTGGCTACGGCCGAGTCCTGCACCGGCGGCTGGCTGGCGAAGTGCCTGACCGACCTGCCCGGCAGCTCGAAGTGGTTCCTGGCCGGCTGGGTTTGCTACAGCAATGATGCCAAGCAGCGCGACCTCGATGTGCCCGCGGCGACTCTGCGTCGCCACGGCGCGGTGAGCGAGTCCGTGGTGGTGGCGCTGGCGCGCGCCGCACTGCGCCGCAGTGGCGCGGACTATGCCGTGGCCATCAGCGGGATCGCCGGGCCGGGCGGAGCGGTCCCCGGCAAGCCCGTGGGTACCGTCTGGTTTGCCGTTGCGCGGCGGCAGGGGCGCGGCATCGCGATCGAGAGCGTGGTCCAGCGCTTCCGCGGCGGGCGCGACGAGGTGCGGCGCAAGGCCGTCATCCGTGCGCTTCGCGGTTTATACAGTGTTGCCAAAAGCGGCACCCTGTATACCGCGTGAACGCGGCGTGAAATAAAGGCATTTCGCTGGTTTTCCAGCGCTCCGCGGCACGGACGCTGTGGGATAATTTCGGCCACTTCTTCTTCCCTTTTCTTCCGCCTTTTTCCTCGTGGGGGCCTCATGGACGACAACCGCAAGAAAGCTCTTTCCACCACTCTCGGTCAGATCGAAAAGCAGTTTGGCAAAGGCTCGGTCATGCGCCTCGGCGACGCCGCGGCCTCCTATGACGTCGAAGCGGTCTCCACCGGGTCGCTGGGCCTCGACATCGCGCTCGGCATCGGCGGCCTGCCGCGCGGGCGCGTCGTCGAGATCTACGGGCCCGAGTCGTCGGGCAAGACGACCCTCACGCTCGAAGTCATCGCAGAGATCCAGCGCAACGGCGGCACTGCCGCGTTCGTCGACGCCGAGCACGCACTCGACCCGACCTACGCCGAAAAACTCGGCGTCAACGTCAACGACCTGCTCGTCTCGCAGCCGGACACCGGCGAGCAGGCGCTGGAAATCACCGACATGCTGGTCCGCTCCGGCGCCGTCGACGTCGTCGTGGTCGACTCGGTCGCCGCGCTCACCCCCAAGGCCGAAATCGAAGGCGAAATGGGCGAATTGCAGGTCGGCTTGCATGCCCGCCTGATGTCCCAGGCGCTGCGCAAGCTCACCGGCAATATCAAGCGCTCGAACACCATCGTCATCTTCATCAACCAGATCCGCCTCAAGATCGGCGTGATGTTCGGTAACCCCGAAACCACCACCGGCGGCAACGCGCTGAAGTTCTATTCCTCGGTGCGGCTCGACATCCGTCGCATCGGCGCCATCAAGAACGGCGAAGAGGTTGTCGGTAACCAGACCCGCGTCAAGGTCGTCAAAAACAAGGTCGCACCGCCGTTCCGCGAGGCCGAATTCGAGATCATGTACGGCGAGGGCATCTCCCGCGAGGGTGAGATCATCGAGCTCGGTGCTGCGCAGAACATCATCGAGAAGGCCGGCGCTTGGTACTCCTACAAGGGCGAACGCATCGGTCAGGGCAAGGAAAACGTCCGCGAGTTCCTCAAGAACAACCCGAAGATCGCCCGCGACATCGAAGACCAGGTACGCGCCAAGCTGCTGATCCCGAAGGCGCCGCGTGGCGCGGCCGAGGCCGCCGACTGACCGCTGGACGCGGGCCTTGGCGGAGATCGCTGATCCCACCGAACTCGCACGGCGAGCAGCCCTGCTGCTGCTCGCCCGTCGCGAGTTCGCTTCTTTCGAGCTGCAGGCCAAGCTGCTGGCCAAGGGCCACTCGTCGGAGGTCATCGACAGCGCGCTCGCGGCGCTGAAGGCCGAGCGGCTGCTGGACGACGCCCGCTTCCTCGACAACTACCTGCGCGTGCATGCCGGCCGGGGCCAGGGCCCGGCGCGCATCCGCCAGGACCTGCGGCAGATCGGTTTCGGCAGCGAGGCCATCGAGGCCGTGCTGGCGGGAGGCCCCGACTTCCTCGCACTGTGTCGCGAGGTGCGGGTACGCAAGTTTGGTGCCCGCCCCCCGGCCAGCTGGGCGGAGAAGGGCAAACAGGCGAGATTTTTGCAGTATCGGGGGTTTTCATCGGATCATATCCGGCTGGCAATGGGCCAGGACCCCGATACGACCGAAAACCCCGCCGATGACTACGACTAATCCGGGCAAGCCGCCCTACACGAGTGCCGCCGACGTGCGGCGTGCCTTCCTCGAGTTTTTCCAGGCCCGCGGTCACGCGATCGTCGCCTCGAGTCCGCTGGTGCCCGGCAACGACCCGACGCTGCTCTTCACCAACGCCGGCATGGTGCAGTTCAAGGACGTCTTCCTCGGCAAGGACAAACGCGACTATTCGCGCGCGACCACCTCGCAGCGCTGTGTACGCGCGGGTGGCAAGCACAACGACCTCGAGAACGTCGGCTACACCGCCCGCCATCACACGTTCTTCGAGATGCTCGGCAACTTCTCCTTCGGCGACTACTTCAAGCGCGATGCGATCCGCTACGCCTGGGACTTCGTCACCGGTACGCTCAAGCTCGATCCCGCCCGGCTGTGGGTGACCGTCTATCAGGAAGATGACGAGGCGGCAGACATCTGGCTCAAGGAAATCGGCGTCTCGCCGCAGCGTTTCTCGCGCATGGGCGAGAAGTCGAATTTCTGGGCCATGGGCGATACCGGTCCCTGCGGACCCTGCACCGAGATTTTCTACGACCACGGGGCGCACATCCCGGGCGGGCCGCCGGGCTCACCGGACGAAGACGGCGATCGCTACGTAGAGGTCTGGAACCTCGTATTCATGCAGTACGAGCGCTCGCCAGACGGCACGCTCACGCCGCTGCCCAAGCCGTCGGTGGACACCGGCGCGGGTCTTGAGCGGCTGGCTGCGGTGATGCAGGGCATCACCAACAACTACGACATCGACCTCTTTCGCGGCATCGTCAAGGCGGCCGCCGAGCTCGCCGGCAGCAGCGACTACGCCAACCCCTCGTTGCGTGTGATCGCCGATCACATCCGGGCCTGCACCTTCCTCATCGTCGATGGCGTGCTGCCCTCCAACGAGGGTCGGGGCTACGTGCTGCGCCGCATCATCCGCCGCGCGATCCGTCACGGCCACAAGCTCGGCATCAACGGGCCGTTTTTCCACAAGCTGGTCTCCGCGCTCGAGGCGGAGATGGGCGAGGCGTATCCGGAACTGCGCACGGGCGCCGCGCATGCGCGCCGCGTGCTGTTGCAGGAGGAGGAGCGTTTCGCCGAGACCCTGAACACCGGCATGAGCCTGCTCGGCGAGGCGCTGGATCGCCTGTCGCGGCGCGCGGAGGGCGAGCGGGTGCTCGATGGCGAGACGGTATTCCGGTTGTATGACACCTATGGCTTCCCGGCCGACCTCACTGCCGACGTGGCGCGCGAGCGCGGCTTCGGCATCGATCAGTCGGGCTTTGAGGCGGCGATGGCGGCGCAGCGTGAGCGGGCGCGGGCGGCGAGCCGCTTTGGCGTCGACCTGCGCGGTGGCGCGCAACTTGATCTCGTCAGCCGCTTCTGCGGTTATGACGGAACCCGCGGCGAGTCGCGCGTGGTGGCGCTGCTGCGCTCGGGCGAGCGGGTGAGCGAGTTGCAGCCTGGCGAACAGGGCGAGGTGATCCTCGAGGCGACGCCGTTCTATGCAGAGTCCGGCGGTCAGGTGGGCGATGCCGGTGAACTGCGCGCGCCCGGCGTGCGCTTCGTGGTCGAGGACACGCAGAAGCGCGGCAGCGGCGGTGCGCACTCGCATCTCGGTCGGGTGGCTGCCGAGGGTGGGCCGATCCGCGAGGGCATGACCCTGCTCGCCGAGGTCGACGAGCGCCTGCGCCGTGCCACGGCGCTCAACCACTCGGCGACCCACCTGCTGCATGCGGCGCTGCGCGAAGTGCTCGGCGCGCACGTGCAGCAGAAAGGCTCGCTGGTGACGCCCGATCGCCTGCGCTTCGACTTCTCGCACTTCCAGGCGATCACCGCCGCGGAATTGCAGCGCATTGAACGCCGCGTAAACGAGCAGGTCCGGCTCAACGCCGCTGCCGTGACGCGCGAGATGGACTACGAGGCCGCGGTTGCCGAGGGTGCGGTGGCGCTGTTCGGCGAGAAGTACGCCGCCCAGGTGCGGGTGCTGCGCATTGGCGAGTTCTCGATGGAGCTCTGCGGCGGTACGCACGTCGCCCGGGCGGGCGACATCGGGCTTTTCAAGATCGTTTCCGAGGGCGGCGTCGCGGCGGGCGTACGCCGAATCGAGGCGGTGACCGGCGAAGGCGCCCTCGCCGAGGTCGAGGCCAGCGACGCGCTTGTCAAGGAAGTGGCCGGGCTGCTGCGCGGCACCCGCGACGACGTCTCGGGCAAGCTGCGCGACGCGCTGGAGCGCATCCGCCAGCTCGAAAAAGAGACCCGCACGTTGCGCGACAAACTGGCCTCCGGGCAGGGCACCGATCTTGCCGCCGGGGCCGTCGACATCGCCGGCATCAAGGTCTTGGCGACCACCGTCGAGGGTGCCGATGCCGGCGCCCTGCGTAGCGCCGTCGACCAGCTCAAGGACCGTCTGAAATCCGCCGTGATCGTGCTCGCCTCGGTCGATCCGGCGGGCAAGGTGACGCTGGTCGCCGGCGTCACCGCCGGCGAGGTGGGTCGCATCAAGGCCGGCGAGGTCGTGGGACAGGTCGCCGCCCAGATCGGTGGCCGAGGCGGCGGTCGGCCCGACTTCGCGCAGGCGGGCGGCACCGACGCCGGCAAACTGCCCGAGGCACTGGCCGGGGTCGCTGCCTTCGTCCGTCAGAAGCTCGGAGCCTGAGCCGGGGCGGCGGTGGACGGCACTGTCTGTTTCTTCTATCTTCCGGAGTGAAGGCGCCCGGCATGGAAGGCGGGTCGTCGGCGGGAATCCACAGGGGGTGACGTTCCCTCGCCCGACGGCTCTCAAGAGCGCCTCAAAGGGGTGAGCATGCTCATTCTGACGCGACGAGTCGGTGAGACCGTCATGATCGGGGAAGAAGTCTCCGTCACGATCCTCGGGGTGAAGGGCAATCAGGTGCGCGTGGGCATCAACGCGCCGAAGAATGTCGCCGTACACCGCGAGGAAATCTTCGAGCGCATCAAGTCCGAGGGCTCCGACGGGCCCGAGACCCGGGAATCCGGCAGCATGCGTGCCTGACAGCGGGCGAGGTCTGCGCGTCGCTTTGACCTGCCCGAGACGGGCAAGTACCATCGCGCCTCCGCGGATGAGTCCGGGTCGCAGCGGAGAGATGGCCGAGTGGTCGAAGGCGCACCCCTGCTAAGGGTGTAAGGGCCAAAAGCCCTTCGAGGGTTCGAATCCCTCTCTCTCCGCCAGTCTTCGCTCGAGGCAAACCAGGGTCGGGTTTTCAGCCCCTTCCTGTATCGACCACGAGGAGTTCCGCCATGAGCCTGCTGCGCCACCAGTCGTTTCGTGATCGCGATGGCAATGTGCTGTCCG
>CAZIRD010000059.1:0-15626 GCA_964541625.1 uncultured Acidibacter sp. | reverse complement strand
CGGATGCTGCCGTGCCGGATGCTGCCGTGCCGGATGCGGTCGCTTCCGTGCCTGCATCAGGCGACGACGATGGCGCCGCGGCCGCTGCGGCGCTGCGCCGCCGGCTGCTCTCGGCCGCCTCGTCCTCGAGTTGTTCGCGGAACTGCCGCGCCATGGCGCGGGCACGGCCCATCCAGCGGCCGATCTCGCCGACGACCTTGGGCAATTTTTCCGGGCCGAGCACGAGCAGTGCGAGACCCATGATCAGCAGCAGTTCGCTGAAGCCGACTTCAAACATGTCTCTGGCACCCGCCCGCGCGCCCGGCGGGCGACATCAGCCGTTGCGGTCGGCCGACTTGGCCTCGTGCTCGGCCTTGGCCGCCTTGGCGGTTTCGGGGAAATCCGCATCCGCGGCTTCCTGCTTGATCTGCTTGAGGCTCTCTTCCGAGTCGCCCTCGTCCATGCCTTTCTTGAAACCCTTCACGGCGGCACCGAGATCGGAGCCGATCGTGCGCAGCTTCTTGGCGCCGAACACCAGCAGCACGACCAGCAGGATGATGATCAATTCGCGCATTCCGATACCCATGGAGACCTCTGCAGCCTGCGTGCTTGGTTGACGGTGGAAAGGACAGGGTGATGTTAGACCGTTTCCGGGGTTTGCAGCCAGAACGTCACCGGTCCGTCATTGACCAGCGCCACCTGCATGTGTGCGCCGAAGCGACCGGTCGCGACCATTGGGTGGACTTGCCGGGCAAGTCGGCAAAGGTGGTCGAACAGTTGCTCCGCCTGCGCAGGCGGTGCGGCGGTGCTGAATCCCGGGCGGTTGCCCTGGCGGGTGTCGGCGGCGAGCGTGAACTGCGGCACCAGCAACAAACCGCCGCCGGTGTCGGTCAGCGAGCGGTTCATACGCCCATCGGCGTCGGCAAACACCCGGTAGCCCAATAGGCGGTCGAGTAACCGCTGGGCGGTCTTCTCGTCATCCTGCGGGCGTACGCCGATGAGCGCCAGCAGACCGGGCCCGATGGCGCCGACGCGCTCGCCGGCAACGCTGACGCTGGCTTCGGTGACGCGCTGGATGAGGGCGATCATGCAATCCCTCGACGGGCTGGCTCGGGTGGCAATTCGGGCGCCGAGACCTTAACATCGCCGCCTGTTTTGCGCATGAAACGACTGTCTTCGGGGGTTATGGTGTCGAAGTTTCTCGTGGCGCTCTCCTTGGTCGCGGCCATGGCCGTACCCTCCGCTTTCGCGCAGTCCGCCGGCAACGCCGAGCGTGGCGCGAAACTCGCCTACACCTGCCTCGGTTGCCACGGCATTCCCAACTACAAGAACGCCTACCCCAACTACCGCGTACCCAAGCTGCGCGGCCAGCATCCCGAGTACCTGGTCATCGCCCTGCAGGCCTACAAGAGCGGCGAGCGCAGTCACGCCACCATGCACGCCAATGCCGCGTCCTGGACGGACGAGCAGTTCGCCGACATTGCGGCCTTCCTCGCCGGTCCCACGATCCCGGTAGCGGCCGCGCCGAAGCCCGTCGGCAAGGCACCCGCTGCGGCACAGACCTGCGTCGCCTGCCATGGCACCGACGGCGTCGGCATCACCGCGCAGTACCCGACGCTTGCCGGGCAGCATCCGGACTACATCGAGCGCGCGCTCACCGACTACAAGAACGGCGGCCGCAAGAACGCGATCATGGCGGGCTTCGCGTCGCAGTTGTCGGCAGCGGACATCAAAGCGCTCGCTGCCTACTACGCGGCGCAGCGGCCGGGGCTCGAGACCTCCAAGCGTCCGGTACCGGCGACCGCCAGCCGCTGATTCCCGGCCCGGCGGCGTGCCTCAGGGCGCGTTCGCCATCCGTTCGAGGAAGGTTGCTGCCGTCCGCAGGTAGACGTCGCGATTGGCTTTTTTGCGGAAGCCGTGGCCCTCGTCGCGGGCGGCGAGATACCAGACTTCGCTGCCGCGCGCCCGCATCCGCGCCACCATCTGTTCGCTCTCGGCCGCGGGCACCCGCGGGTCGTTGAGCCCCTGCACGACCAGCAAGGGCCGCCGGATCATGTGCGCGCGCTCGAGTGGGGAGATGCGCTGCAGGAAGGCGCGCATCGACGGGTCGCGCTCATCGCCATACTCGGCCCGGCGCAGATCGCGGCGATAACCGGCGGTGCTCTCGAGAAACGTGACGAAGTTGCTGATGCCGACGACGTCGATGCCGCCGCGCAGGCGATCGCCGTAGGCGATCAGCGAGGCGAGCACCATGTAGCCGCCGTAGGAGCCGCCCATCACCACTACCCGCTTGGCATCGAGGTCCGGTTGCGCGGCGATCCACACCAGCAGCGCGCCGATGTCGCGCACCGAATCTTCGCGCAGGCGACCGTTGTCGAGCAGCGTGAAGCTGCGCCCGTAACCGGTCGAGCCGCGCACGTTGGGCTGGATGACCACGTAGCCGAGTTCGGCCACGAGGTACTGCAGA
Source organism: uncultured Acidibacter sp. (assembly GCA_964541625.1). Lineage (GTDB taxonomy): Bacteria > Pseudomonadota > Gammaproteobacteria > Steroidobacterales > Steroidobacteraceae > UBA964. Next base: position 13,180 of record CAZIRD010000059.1, on the reverse strand, counting down.
TAGGCGCTGTAGCCGGGTCGTGACTGGCCCTCGGGACCGCCGTGGATGTCGATCACCACCGGGTGACGGCTACCGGTCGCGGCCGGCCGAAGCGGTTTCTGGATGAGCGCGGGAATCTGCCGCGCCGCGCCGCCCACCCGGTCCCAGCTCGGATAGCGGAACACCTGCGCCGTCGCCAGCCGCGTCGGGTCGACGAGACCGGTCTCGCTGAAGGTCCAGCGGGTCGCCTCGCCCTTGTTGAGATCGTAGGTCCACGCATCACGCGGCGAGTTGGCGGTCTCGATGCTCATGCCGAGCGTGCTGCCGTTCTTATCGAAACGCAGCCCGGAGATCACCCCGGCCGGCAGGCCGCGCGGCTGCAGGGTGGTGGCGGCGCCGAGATCGGCGAGCCGCAGTTCGCTATAGCCGTCGATGTTGGCGATGTAGGCGAGCCAGCGCCCGTCGGCACTCGGTTCGAAATCTTCGATATCCCAGGGCAGCTCGGCGGTGAGCGTGCGCAGGCTGCCATCGATGAGATCGACATAGCGCAACTGGCGGAACTCGCCACCGAGGTCGGCGGTGAGCCATACGCCGCGACCATCGGCCGCAAACCGGGCGCTGCCGATGCCCGTTTGCGGCTGCAGCGGCGTTTGCGATGACTGCGCGCTGCCCGCCAGCGACACCCGTGTCAGCGTACCGGTCGCGACCTCGACGACGTAGAGCGCAGCGTCGGTCACCGAGCGGTAGTCGAGCAGCAATAATCTTTGACCGTCGGGTGACCAGTCGAGCGGCGTCCAGGTCTGGGTTTGCGCGGCCACGATCAGTCGCGGCGCGGCGGCGCTGCCCGGCTCGATGACATACACATCCTGGTTGATGCCGTTGCGAGCGTTGCCCTGGAAAGCGAGGCGACGACCGTCGCGTGACCACACCGCGCCGCCGTGGCGCGACTTGCCGTCGGTGAGCCGCCGCACCTCGCGGCTATCGAGGTTCTGCAGGTAGAGCTGCGCGTTCTCGTTGCCGCCGCGATCGCGGCTGAAGAGAAAACTGCGCGCACCGCGCGCCGGGTTTGCGCTCACGCCGCCGACCGGTTCGTTGTCGAAGGTCAATTGCCGGCGGTCGCCGCCCGGGCGGGCCACGTGATGCACCTGCTCGGTGTCGCCGAAGCGCGTGGTGATCAGCAGGCTGCCGTCGGCGAGGAAGTCCTGGAAACTCGCGCTGCGCCCGGCGAGCCAGCCGTCGAGCGTGGCGAGCACGCGCGGCGAGTGCGCGGGCACGCCCTCGAGCAGCAGGTTGCCGCGGGTCTCGCGCACCGGCACTGCTGCGGTCGGCGGTGTGGCGGCTTGGCCGAGATGGGCGGCGAGAAGGCCGAGACCGGCGGCGGCAAGCAGCACGCCGGTGGCGATGTAAGGTCGATGCATGTCTGCTATGTTGCCCGACCCTGAAATCCGCTCCAACGCCGCCGTGGAGAGCCGATGGCCGATCCCCGCCTGAAACAGAAACTGGACGCCGGCGAATTCATCGTTGCGCCCGGCGTATTCGACATGATCTCGGCGATGCTCGCCGAGCGGGTCGGTTTCGATGCCGTCTACGCCTCCGGGTTCTGGCTGACGGCCTCCTACCTCGGTATTCCCGATGCCGGTCTCGCCACCTACACCGACATGCTCGCGCGCGTCGCCAAGGTGGTCGAGAAGTCGAGCGCGCCGGTGATTGCCGATGCCGACACCGGCTTCGGCGGGCTACTCAACGTGCAGCACACCGTACGCGGCTACGAGCGCGCCGGCGTGAGCGCGATCCAGATCGAGGACCAGGAGTTCCCGAAGAAATGCGGCCACACGCCGTACCGACGCGTGGTGCCGCTCGAGGACATGGTCGCCAAGGTGAAAGTCGCGGTGGATTCCCGAGCGGACCGCAACTTCCTGGTCATCGCCCGCACCGACGCGCGCACCGGACTCGGCCTCGAGGAGGCGATCCGCCGCGGTCAGGCCTATGCCGCGGCGGGTGCGGACATCGTGTTCGTCGAGTCGCTGCAGTCGGAGGCCGAGATGCGTCGTGCCTGCGCCGAGATCCGCGCACCACTGATGGCCAACATGTCCGACGGCGGCAAGACGCCGATCCGCCCCGCTCGCGAGCTCGCCGCGCTCGGCTACCGCCTGGCGATCTGGCCGGCGATGGCGGCGCTCTCGGCGAGCGCGGCCATGGAGCGTGCCATGCAGCACCTCAAGGCCGAGGGCACCAGCACTTCTCCCGCGGTGCCGCTGTTCAGCTTCGACGAGTTCTGTCGCATGGTCGGCTTCGGTGAGGTCTGGGCCTTCGAAGAGAAATGGAAGGACGTGCTCGACAAGGGAAGCGGGCGATGATCACCCACCGCTACGAGCACGGCATCCACGCGATTGACGCGGAATACATGCAGCCGCTGTTCGACGCGGTCCACCTGATCGTCGACCAGGGCCGCGCGGCCTTCGTCGATTGCGGCACGGCGCATTCGGTGCCGGCGATGCTGGCCGCGCTCGACGAACTCGCCGTGCCGCGCACTGCGGTCGACTGGCTGTTCCTCACCCATGTGCACCTCGATCACGCCGGGGGTGCCGGGCAGTTGCTGCAGGCGCTGCCGAACGCGCGCGCGGTGGTGCATCCGCGCGGCGCGCCGCACATGGTCGATCCGCGCAAGCTCATCGAGGCTTCGATCGCCGTCTACGGCCGTGACATCTACGACCGGCTCTACGGCGAGCTGCAGCCGATCGATGCGGCGCGCGTGCTCGAGACCACCGAGGGCCAGCGTTTCAGCTTCGGCAGCCGCAGCTTCGAGGTGCTGCATACGCCCGGCCATGCGCTGCATCATCAGGTGTTCTTCGACGGAGCCAGCGGCTCGGTCTTCACCGGCGACACCTTCGGCGTCTCCTACCGCGTGTTCGATGTCGGTGACCGTGCCTTCTCGGCGCCGACCACCAGCCCCTCGCAGTTCGATCCCGCGCAGCTGGTCGAGTCGGTCCGCCGTATCCTCGCGCGCAAGCCGACGGCAGCCTTTCTCACGCATTACGCGCGCATCACCGACCTCGAGCGCATCGGCGCCGACCTGATACGCATGATCGAGGCCCATGTGCAGGCGGCGCTCGCCAGCGAGGGTCTGCCGGTGGCCGAGGCCCGCGAGTCGATCCGCGCCGCACTCAAAGATTTATTCTTCACCGAGCTGCGGCACTTCGGCAGCAGCGTATCGGAGTCGACCGCCGAGCACTGGCTGGGCGGCGATATCGAACTCAACACCGACGGACTGCTTGCCTGGCTTGCGCGCCGGCGCCGCAACTGAAGGGGACAAGGCCATGGACAAGACCTTCAAGGCGTACCGCATCCACGAGATCGAGCGCAAAATCGTCGCGCGCTTCGAGCAGTTGACGCTCGATGACCTCGCGCCCGGCAACGTGGTGGTGCGGGTGCTGTACTCGGACATCAACTACAAGGACGCGCTTGCCGCCACCGGCGCCGGCCGCATCCTGCGCAAATACCCGCTGGTCGGCGGCATCGATCTCGCCGGTGTGGTCGAGTCCTCGACTGATCCGCGCTGCAAGCCCGGCGAGCACGTGCTGGTGACGGGTTGCGGCCTCTCCGAGACGCACGATGGCGGCTACGCCGAATACGCCCGCCTCGATGGCGAGTGGGTGATCCCGATGCCGCCCGGTTTCGGGGCCTTCAAGGCGATGTCCATGGGCACGGCCGGCTTTACCGCGGCGCTCGCCATCCATCGCATGGAACACAACGGGCAGACGCCGTCGAAAGGACCGATCGTGGTCACCGGCGCAACCGGCGGCGTCGGCAGCATCGCGATCGACATGCTCGCCGGCCGCGGCTACGAAGTGATCGCGGTGAGCGGCAAGCCGGAGTCGGTCGACTACCTCAAGGCGCTCGGTGCCTCGCAGGTGCTGCTGCGCAAGGACATCGACTATGGCAAACGGCCGCTCGAGGCGGCGCGCTTCGGCGGTGCGATCGACAACGTCGGCGGCGAAACGCTCACCTGGCTGACGCGCTGCGTCGACAACTGGGGCAACATCGCCAGCATCGGCCTTGCCGGCGGCGCTGAACTGCACACCACCGTCATGCCGTTCATCCTGCGCGGCGTGAACCTGCTCGGCATCAATTCCTCGGCGACGCTGCGCGAGATGCGGCTCGTGGTGTGGAACCGCATCGCCACCGACCTGCGGCCGCAGCATCTCGATCTCATCGCCACGCGCACCATCCCGTTCGACGAGTTGCCGTCGGCCTTCGACGGCTACCTCAAGGGCACGGTCACCGGACGCACGGTGGTCAAGATCGGCGCGTGACACCGCAGCCGCCGACCAGCGCCGAGTCCGCCGCCGAGCTTGCCGGACTGTTGAGCGCAGCGGCGACGCTGGGCGTGCCGCTCGAGGCCGCCGCAGCGCAGCGCTTGCTCGGGCTGCTCGATGAACTCGCGCGCTGGAACCGTACCTACAACCTCACCGCGATCAGCGATCGGCGCGAGATGGTCACGCACCACCTGCTCGACAGCCTGGCGGTGTGGCCGTTGCTGCACGGCCAGCGCGTCATTGATGTCGGCACCGGCGCCGGCTTTCCCGGCCTGCCGCTCGCCATCGTCGACCCGCAGCGCCATTACACGCTGCTCGACTCCAACGGCAAGAAGGTGCGCTTCGTTGCACATGTCGCGCGCAGTTTCGGTCTCGGCAACGTCGAGCCGGTGCATGCGCGCGCCGAGCACTGGCGGCCCGCGGCAGCTTTCGACACGGTGGTCGCGCGCGCCTTCGCGCCTTTGCCCGAGCTGCTCGCGCGGGTCGCGGGTCTCTGCGGACCTTCGACCCGGGTGCTGGCGATGAAGGGCCGCCGCGACGCCGACGAGCGGACGCAGTTGCCGGTGGGCTGGTGCCTCGAGGCCGATCGCGAGCTCGCGGTGCCGGGACTGGCGGCGCAACGGCATGTACTCGTACTGCGGCAGACGGCTGCCGCCGAGCCCTTGCGCTAGACTGCCGGCATGGCCCGCATCATCGCGATCGCCAACCAGAAGGGTGGCGTCGGCAAGACCACCACTGCCGTCAATCTCGCTGCATCGCTCGCGATGACGCGTCGCCGCGTGCTGCTCGTCGATCTCGATCCGCAGGGCAACGCCACCATGGGCTGCGGCGTGGAGAAGACCACGCTCGAGCGCGGCGTCGGCGACGTGCTGGTCGGCGACTGCTCGGCGCGCGAAGCGATCCTCGCCATCGAGACGCCGCCGATGTCGCTGCTGCCGGCCAACCAGGACCTGACCGCGGCCGAGGTCCAGCTGCTGTCGCTGCCGGTGGGTCGCGAGACGCGTCTGCGCGGTGCGCTGAAGCCGCTGCGCGACGAGTTCGACGTCATCCTCGTCGACTGCCCGCCTTCGCTCAACATGCTGACGGTCAACGCGCTGGTCGCGGCCGACAGCGTGCTCGTGCCGATGCAGTGCGAGTACTACGCGCTCGAGGGCCTGACCGCGCTGATGTCCACCATCGAGCAGATCCGCGAGGCGGTGAACCCCGCGCTCGAGATCGAAGGCGTGCTGCGCACCATGTTCGATCCGCGGAACAACCTCGCCAACGAGGTGAGCGACCAGCTGCTCGGCCACTTCGGCGACAAGGTGTTCCGCACCATCGTGCCGCGCAACGTCCGGCTCGCCGAAGCGCCCTCATTCGGCAAGCCCGCGCTGCTGCATGACCGCGAGTCGCGCGGCGCGCTCGCCTACCTCGCGCTTGCCGGCGAGATGATCGGTCGCGGCGAGGTGCCGCCGGCACCCGCGGCACCAGCGTCCGAGGCTGCATCAGCGGCGACGGTGGCGTCTGCAGCCGAGCCGGCGGCCTGATCAATCCGCAGCCGGTGGCTGGCGCAGGCGCGCATGCCGGCTCGCGATCCGCCAACCCTGCGGCGTGCGTCGCAGCAGATCGCGGTAGGTGACGCTGCCGACGCGTCCCTTGCGACCGACGCCGATGCCCTTCGAAATAGCCCGCGCGGTGTCGCGGTCCGCACCCGCGGTGACCACGATGTTGGTGGCGTGGTGGGCAAGCGGATGCAGGTCCTCGCGGCTGCGCCATAGGTGCAGCACCGCGGCGACGCCGTGCAGCGTGCCGAGGCCGAGTTCACTCATGTCGTAGACCACATCGTCGGTGAACAGCTCGCCCACCCGCTCCCAGTCGCGCTCGTCGATGACGATGCCGTAGAGACCGATGAGTTCGTGGATGGCGAGGCGGTCGGCGGTGTCGAGCATGCTTCATCTTAACGCTCGCCCCGATCACGGCCGCGGCTTCCCTTCCGGCGGGCAATCGCCGATGCTCCGCCGCGATATGTTGATCGAACCGCGAACGGCGGCCCCCGGCGCCCTGCGACGCTGGTCGCGCCAGGCCTTCGATCTGCTGCGCCGCGGCTTCGGGTTCTGGTCGGCGCTCTCGCTGCTGATGTGCCTGTGGATGTTCTTCGGCCATCACCTGCCGCTGCTGAGCGGCATGCTGGCGGTCTCCGCCCTGCTGGCCTGCGTGCTCATCGCCGCCCGCCTCGACCGCAGCACCACCACCGAACTCGCCGACGTGCTCGATGCGCTGCGCGCCCATGCCCGCAAGCTGCTCACGCTGGCGGCACTCATCACCTTTGCCGGCGCGCTGGTGTGGGTACTGCTGCTCGCCAAGCCCGGGGTCGCCTGGTGGAACATCCTCTACACCGATCGCAACTCGGTCGAGGTGCTCTCGCCCGACTGGTTCGTCGCGCTGCGTCAGGTGTTCGTGTATTCGGCCTTTGCGCTCGGCCTCTGCTACTTCGGACTCAACATCCCCGGCCTCACGTCCTTCTTCCAGTTTCCCTGCATGACCCTGCTCGGATTGCCATTCCGCGATGCCGGGCGGCTCGCCGCCGCCGGACAGATCCGCAACCTCGGCGCCATGCTCGCCGTCGCGCTGCTGTTCATGGTGTTGCCGGCAACGGTCGCCCTGCTGCTGCCGCCACTCGTACCGGTGCTCTACTGCTTCCTCGGTGCGCTCAGCTACGTCGCCTTCCGCGAGATCTTCCTCGGCATCGCCGCAAACCAGCCGCGTGCCGCCGCCGCGGCGGCGGCGGCGACGAGTCCGTTATCATCGCGCGCATGAATCAGAAGAAACCTGTCCTCGGCCGCGGCCTCGACGCCCTGCTCGGTCAGATGAGCGCGAGCCGGACCGCTGCGCCGGCCACGTCGCCGGGCGCGGCTGCGGCAGCGGCCGGGCTGCCGGGCGACGAACTGGCGCGGCTGCCGCTCGGCCAGTTGCAGCGTGGCCGCTATCAGCCGCGCGTCGACATGCGGCAGGAGACCCTCGAGGATCTCGCCAACTCGATCCGCGCCCAGGGCGTCGTGCAGCCGATCGTCGTCCGGCCGCTCGAGATGCCGGGCGCGGCGCCCGGCGAGGCACCGACCCGCTACGAGATCATCGCCGGCGAACGTCGCTGGCGCGCGGCGCAGCTCGCCGGCCTCGAGAGCATCCCGGCGGTCATCCGCCGCGTGCCCGACGAGAGCGCGATCGCCATGGCGCTGATCGAAAACATCCAGCGCGAGAACCTGAACCCGCTCGAGGAGGCCCGCGCCCTCGACCGGCTGATCCGCGAATTCGAGGTCACCCATCAGCAGGCCGCCGACGCGGTCGGTCGTTCGCGGGCCGCAGTCAGCAACCTGCTGCGCCTGCTCGAACTGCCCCCCGAAGTCGCCGAACTGGTCGATCGGCGTGAACTCGAGATGGGTCACGCGCGCGCCTTGCTGGGCCTGCCGCAGAAGCGCCAGCAGATCGAAGTCGGCCTTTTGGTTTCAAAAAAGAGCCTATCCGTGCGAGAAACCGAGGCATTGGTTCGCCGGATGAACAATAAAGCGCAGGGTCAGGGCAATGGCCATGGCGCCACCGGATCCTCCAGCGGCGGCGGATCGACCGGCGCAGGCAGCTCCGGCGGTGGCACCGGCGGCAAGGATCCCAACATCCTCGAACTCGAAACCCGCCTGGCCGATACCCTCGGCGCGCGGGTCGAGATCGAACATGCCGGCAAGGGCGGCAAGGGTCGGCTGGTCATCGCCTACAACTCGCTCGACGAACTCGACGGTATTCTCGCGCACATCCATTGAAGCGCTGAGATCGCCCCCCTATAATCCGCGCGCCTTCGCGGCAGGGTCCGGTTGACCGGCCTCTGCAGAAGAAACAGCGAAGCCACTTGCCGTTCTGTACAGGTCGCGACAAGTGGCTTTTTTGTTGCCCACGGGATCCCGCCCCATGACCGTTTCGAGCGATCCGCAGATGCGCCGACTCGCCGGACGGATCCTCCTCTGGCAGGGCGTGGTGACCCTCGCCCTCGGCGCGCTCGTCGCAGCCGTGGCGGGCAAGGCGGGCGGTGTGTCCGCCCTGACCGGCGGCCTCATCGGCCTGATCGCGAACCTGTACATGACCTTGGCGGCGTTGCGCCCTGCGCGCAGTGCCGGCTTCGCACTCGGTCGGCTGTTGGCCGGCCAGTTCGTGAAAGTACTGCTGACCGTGGGCATGTTCCTCGTGGTCGCGCAGCGCAAGGATGTGGTGTGGCCCGCGGTGTTCGCGGGCTACGTCGCGACGTTGGTGGTGTTCTGGGTGGTTCCGGTGCTCGCTGCACCGCGGCTGCCGCCGCGCTCTCGGGCGCGCGACTGACACCGGCATCGCGGCGCCCCAGGGGACGGAGACGGATCAGGTACGCGAGACACGATGGCCAGCGAGCACGGCGCGAGCGAGACGCCCACCGATTACATCGTTCACCACCTGACCCACCTCAAGGTCGGCGAGGGGTTCTGGACGTTCCACGTCGACACGTTGCTCATGTCATCGTTGCTGGCGGCGGCCGTGGCGGCCTTCCTCTATGTCGGCGTGCGTCGTGGCAGCGCGGCCGGCGCGCCCGCGGGCCTGCGCAACTTCGTCGAGATGATCTACGAGTTCATCGACGGCCAGGTCGCCGACATCTACCACGGCAACCGCGCCTTCCTGGTCGCGCTCAGCCTGTCGCTGTTCACCTGGGTGGTGGCCATGAACTCCATGGACCTCCTGCCCCTCGACCTGCCGGGCAGCATCGCCGGCCTGTTCGGCGCCGGGTACTTCCGCGTGCTGCCGACCGCCGACCTCAACGGCACGGTGGCCATGGCAATCGTCGTGCTGTTCCTCATCATCTTCTTCGCGATCCGCGCCAAGGGCGTGGGCGGCTACCTGCACGAGTGGGTGGCGGCACCGTTCGGCAACAACCCTTTGCTGTGGATCCCGAACATCGCGCTCAACATCGTCGAGCTGCTCGCCAAGCCCGTGTCGCTCTCCATGCGGCTGTTCGGCAACATGTACGCCGGCGAGCTGCTCTTCATGCTGATCGCGCTGCTCGGCATGGCCTTCGCGTTCTCGCTCGGCGGCATTTCGCTGTTCCTCGGCCAGATCATCGCCGGCTCGATGTGGGCGATCTTCCACATCCTCATCGTGCTGCTGCAGGCCTACATCTTCATGGTCCTTCCGGTCGTCTACATCTCGATGGCCGAAGAGCACCACTGAGTTCCCGTCAGTTCCATCCACGCACCATTTGTTTGATCAGGAGTCTTTGAAAATGGAAGCTGCTATCGCAAACGTCCAGGCGTTCACCGCCCTCGGCATCGGCATCATCATCGGCCTCGGTGCCATCGGCGCGTGCATCGGCATCGGCATCATGGGCGCCAAGTTCCTCGAGTCGGCCGCCCGCCAGCCCGAACTCACCCCGATGCTGCAGGGCCGCATGTTCCTGCTCGCCGGCCTGATCGACGCGGCGTTCCTCATCGGTGTCGGTCTCGCGATGTTGTTCGCGTTCGCCAACCCGCTGCTTGCGAGCCTCGCCGGTTAACACGATTCCCGGAGGACTCCCGCAAGGGAGAGACAGGCCATGACGATCAACGCCACTTTCATCGGCCAGATCATCGTCTTCCTGATCCTCTTGTGGTTCATCGGGAAGTTCGTCACGCCGGTACTGGCTGAGGAACTGAACGCCCGGAACCGCAAGATCGCCGACGGCCTCGCCGCGGCGGACAAGGGCCAGAAGGACCTCGCCGAGGCCACCAGCCGCGCCGACGCCATCGTTCGCGAGGCGCGCGAGCGCGCCAAGCAGATCGAGGATCAGGCTGCGCGCCGCTCGAACGAAGCCATCGAAGCTGCCAAGCAGGCGGCCCAGGGCGAGGGTGCGCGCATCGTCGCCGCGGCTCGCGACGAGGCGGCCACCGAGACCAACCGCGCCCGCGACCAGCTCCGCAAGGAGTACGGTTCGATGGTCGTGGTCGGCGCCTCGCGGCTGCTCGAGCGCGAGGTCGACGCGAAGACGCACGCCCAGCTGCTCGACAAGCTCGCGGACGAGATCGCCCGTGGCTGACGAGGCAACTACCGCACGACCCTACGCTCGCGCTGCTTTCGAGCATGCGCACGCCGCCGGGCAACTCGCCGCGTGGGGCGAGTTGCTCGAGCGCGCGAGCATGGTGATCGCCGACTCGCGGGTGCACCCGCTGATCGGCAATCCGCACGTGCAGCGCAGCGAGCTGGTCGGGTTCGTGATCGAGCTCGCCGGTGCGGGCGGCAACGAGAAGGCCGGCAACTTCTTCCAGCTGCTCGCCGACAACGGTCGGCTGGCGCTGCTGCCGCAAATCGCGCTGCAGTACGCGGCGCTTCGCGCGGAAGTCGAAAACACGGTTGACGTGACCGTCACGTCGGCCATGCCGCTCACCGCGGAACAGTCGGCAAAGCTGACGGACGCGCTCACGCGCCGGCTGCGCCGCACCGTGCGGCTCGCCGCGACGGTCGATCCGTCATTGATCGGCGGCGCAATCGTGCGCGCCGGGGATTTCGTCGTCGACGGCTCGCTGCGCGGGCGCGTCGAGCGGCTCGGCAACACCATGGCCGGCGCCTGAGGCGCCGGCCGACGCAGGATTTTCAGAGGACCACACATGTCCATCAAGGCATCCGAGATTTCCGATCTCATCAAGCAGCGCATCGACAAGTTCCAGTCGGCTGCCGAAGCGCGCAACGTCGGCACGATCGTGTCGGTGACTGACGGCATCTGCCGTATCCACGGCCTCGCCGACGTCCGCTACGGCGAGATGATCGAGTTTCCGGGGAATCTCTTCGGCCTCGCGCTCAACCTCGAGCAGGACTCGGTCGGCTCGGTCGTCCTCGGTGACTACAAGTCATTGAAGGAAGGCGACACCGTCAAGACCACGGGCCGCATCCTCGAAGTGCCGGTGGGTCCGGAGCTGCTCGGCCGCGTGGTCGATGCACTCGGCAACCCGATCGACGGCAAGGGTCCGCTGAAGGCGACCCGCACCGCGCCGATCGAGCGCGTGGCGCCGGGCGTGATCTACCGCAAGTCGGTGAGCCAGCCGGTGCAGACCGGCTACAAGGCGATCGACTCGATGGTGCCGGTGGGCCGCGGCCAGCGTGAGCTGATCATCGGCGATCGCCAGACCGGCAAGACCGCGCTCGCGGTCGACACGATCATCAATCAGAAGTCCTCGGGCATCAAATGCATCTACGTCGCGATCGGACAGAAGCAGTCCTCGATCGCCAACGTGGTGCGCAAGCTCGAGGAAAACGGCGCGATGGACCACACCATCATCGTCGCCGCCTCGGCCTCGACGCCCGCCGCCATGCAGTACCTGTCCGCCTACGCCGGCGTGACCATGGGCGAGTACTTCATGGACAACGGCGAAGATGCGCTGATCATCTATGACGACCTCTCCAAGCAGGCCGTCGCCTACCGCCAGATTTCGCTGTTGCTGCGCCGCCCGCCGGGCCGCGAAGCCTTCCCCGGCGACGTGTTCTATCTCCACTCGCGCCTGCTCGAGCGCAGCGCCCGCGTCAACGAAGAATACGTCGAGGCGGCGACCAAGGGCGCGGTCAAGGGCCGCACCGGCTCGCTGACCGGTCTGCCGATCATCGAGACCCAGGCCGGTGACGTAACGGCGTTCGTGCCGACCAACGTCATCTCCATCACCGACGGTCAGATCTTCCTCGAGACCGACCTCTTCAACGCCGGCATCCGCCCGGCGATGAACGCCGGCATCTCGGTGTCGCGCGTCGGCGGTGCGGCACAGACGGACATCATCAAGCGCTTGGGCGGCGGTATCCGTCTCGCCCTCGCGCAGTTCCGCGAACTCGCGGCGTTCTCGCAGTTCGCTTCCGATCTCGACGAGGCCACCCGCAGGCAGCTCGAGCGCGGCCAGCGCGTCACCGAGGTGATGAAGCAGAAGCAGTACGCGCCGATGTCGGTCGCCGAGATGGCCCTCTCCATCTACGCCGTCAACAACGGCTACATGGACAAGGTGGACCGCAAGAAGGTGGTCGATTTCGAAGCGGCACTGCAGTCGTTCGCGCGCTCCTCGCACAAGGCGTCGCTCGATGCGATCAACGCCGAGCCCGTGCTGAAGAAGCACGAGGCCACGCTGAAGAAGATCTGCGAAGACTTCCTCGCCACCGGCACCTACTGACCGTCACCCACGGCGAGCGACGCGAGCCATGCCCGGCACCAAGGAAATACGCACCAAGATCGCGAGTGTGAAGAGCACTCAGAAGATCACCAAGGCCATGGAGATGGTCGCGGCGAGCAAGATGCGCCGCGCCCAGGATCGCATGCGCCTGTCGCGGCCCTACGCCGAGAAGATCCGCGTCGTCATCGGCCACCTCAACAAGGCGAACCCGGACTACAAGCATCCGTTCCTCGTCGAGCGTGAGCCGAAGTCGGTCGGCATCATCGTCGTCTCCAGTGACCGCGGCCTCTGCGGCGCGCTCAACACCAACGTGTTCAAGAACACGCTGCTGCTGATGCGCGAGTGGCAGGGCAAGGGCGCGAAGGTCAATCTTTGCCTGCTGGGCAGCAAGGGCGTCGCCTTCTTCCGCCGCCTCGGCCTGCCGATCCTCGCCAGCGTCAGCGGCCTCGGCGACAAGCCGCACGTCAAGGACCTGCTCGGCTCGGTCAAGGTGATGCTCGACGCCTATCGCGACGGCAGCATCGACCGCCTGTTCCTGGTGAATGCGCAGTTCGTGAACACCATGACGCAGAAGCCCGTGGTGACGCAGCTGCTGCCGGTCGAGACGCTCGACACCGGCGAGCTGCAGGAACACTGGGACTACATCTACGAACCCAGCGCTGCCGAGATTCTCGACGGCGTGCTGATGCGCTACATCGAGTCGCAGGTCTACCGCGGCGC
>CAZIRD010000058.1:4031-15667 GCA_964541625.1 uncultured Acidibacter sp. | reverse complement strand
GATGTAGAGTTTCGGGTCTCCCTTCGCGCTGCCTGGACCGCCGGAATCCTTCCAGATGGAGGTATTGCCCGCGCGGCGGAAAGTCTCATCGATCTTGCCGCCGAAGGTCTGAGTACCGCTGATCCGCCAGTTGATCGGCAGGCCGCTGGCATCGAGCGTCAACGTTTCGGCCACCGTCGGTCCGCGGCCGTTGTCCTTGACGTCGAAGTCGATCTTCGCGGCGTTGCCGTTGACCTCGACGACGAGGCGACCGATCTGCGTGTCCTGGCGATAGAACACGAAACTCGCCGTCTCTGCCGAGGCGGTGGCGCTGAATGAGGTGGCACTGAAGACGAGCAGCAGCAGGATGGCGAACGAACGGCGGATCATCGGGTGTCTCCCTGTCTCTGATTCGCGGCAGTTTGCCTGAGTGGCGCACCAGCCGCTCGTCACGCGCCTCCCGATCCTAGATCGTCTCGGTCTGCGCCTTGAGAAACGCCACGACGCGCGGCCAGCCGTCGGCACGCGCCGCCGCGTTGCCCTCCACGGTGCCGCCCAACATGTCGAGACGCTTGTAGAACGGGCTGCTGCGTGGCACCGGGGGGCCAAAGACGAGATGGCCCGCATCGCGATAGGCAAGCACCGCCACCGGCGGGCCGCCACGCCCGGCGGCGCGGGCAGCGAGATCACGTGACATCGGACAAGCCGGCCACATGGTCTCGGCCTCGCCACAGACCAGCATCACCGCGGCACGCGCGCGCTCGACGGGAATCGCCGCGCCGTCAGCGAGGACGCGTCTGGCGGGATCTTCAATGGACCGATAGACGCTGATCACCCCTTCGCGCGGATTCCATGCGGCGAACGGCATGGTGGAGAGTTCCATGCCACCACTCGTCCACGAGGAGTGCACGCTCTGGCCGCCGCGCTTCCAGTCGACGCCCTTCCACACCACGCTGGTCGGCATGCCGGCGACGACCGCGCGCAAGCGCTCATGTCGCGTCGCAACGAGCAGCACGGCCTCTGCCCCCTTCGATGCGCCGACGAGCGCGAGTCGTCGTCCGTCCACCTCCGGCTGCTGCGCCAGCAGCGACAGGCCGCGATCGAAGAGTTCGAGCGGAATCCTCTCGAGACTGTCGCGCGTGCCGGGGACGCCGAAATAGGCGAGATGCAGCACGCTGAAACCCTCGGCCTGCAGCGACAGTGCCATCTGCCGCGCACCCTCGCCCAGCCCGCCTTCCGATCCGCCGAGCAGCAGGATGCCCGCATGTCGACCCGCGACCGTCGCCGGACGAGCACCGCTCGGATGGGCGCCGGCGGGATAGTAGTTGCCGAAGATTCCATCCGCCGCGATGCGTCGGCCGGTCGGCCCCGGATCGAGGATCTCGATCGGCGGCAGACCGTAGTCCTCGGGCGCCAGCAAACGGAACGCGGCCGCGCCGCTGAGCAGCACGACAACCAGCGCGGCGAGACGCCATCGGCCTTTGTGACGCATGGACACGCCGAGATCAGAGCCAGCCGCGGTCGCGAGCGACGCGACCGGCTTCGATGCGACTTGCCGCGCCGAGCTTGGCCGACGCTTCCGACAGATAGTTCCTCACCGTGCCCGGTGAGAGATCAAGGATGCGGGCGATGTCCTTGTTGGACTTGCCTTCATCGGCGAGACGCAGCACATCGCGTTCACGCTCCGAGAGCGGATTGGCGGGCGCGTCCCACGCCGCCTCGGCAAGTTCCGGCGCAATGGCCCGCCCGCCGGCAGCGACCTTGCGGATCGCCGCCGCCAGCAAATCCGACGGCGCATCCTTCAGCAGGTAGCCGCGAACACCGGCATCCATCGCGCGCCGCAGATAGCCCGAGCGGCCGAAAGTCGTGACGATGCAGACCCGCGTTGCCAATTGCTCGCGGACGATCGCCTCGGCGAGATCGAGTCCGGAAAGACCCGGCATCTCGATGTCGGAGAGCAGCACATCCGGCCGGTGACGGCGCACCGCCTCGAGCGCCGCGACCCCATCGCCGGCGCGCGCCACCACATCGATGTCGCCCTCGAGTGCAAGCAGCGCCGCAAGCGCACCGAGCACGAGCGCCTGATCCTCGGCGATGACGACGCGGATCATGTCGACAGGCTCGCAGGCATCTGCGCCATGAGCCGGGTGCCGGCAGCATTGCCGGCGACGCTCAGGACACCGCCGGCCGCAGCGAGCCGCGAGCGCAGCCCGCCGAGGCCACCGCCTTCCTGCAGCAGCGTGCCGTCGCCGTCGTCGATGACCAACAGTTCGAGGCCTCCAGCGTGACGTGCGAGACTGATCCGGCAGTTGCGTGCTGCCGAGTGACGGATGACGTTGGTGATCGCCTCGCGCAGCGTCATCGCAAGCACGGCACTGGCGCCGCGCTCGAGCGCGTCGAACTCGCCCTCGACGTGGCACTCGATGCCCGCTGCTGCGAGTGCGGCGCGCGCACTCGCCAGTTCCCGCGCCAGACTCGCGCCGGTCATCCCGGCGACAGCCGCCCGCACTTCGGCAAGCGCCTCGCGCGCTGCACCCGCCACTTCGCGCATCTCGGTTTCCGCGCGGTCCGGCGCGCGCTGCGCGAGCTTGACCGCGAGGTCCGCCTTGATGGCGATCAGTGTCAGCGAGCGCCCGAGCAGATCGTGGAGGTCGCGGCCGATGCGCTCGCGCTCCGCCATCGCCGCCATGTGCTTGACCTCTTCCTGGGCAACCGCCAGCGCGCGGTTCTTGTCGGCAAGCACCCCGCGCGAGATGCAGGCGATGCCGATCATCACCATCATCAGCGCGCCAGAAGCCGTGAAGAACAGCGGCTGTCGCAGTGCCACTCCCACCGCAACCGCCGCTGCCGCGGAGATTCCGAGAGCGATCGCGGCGCTGCGCGCCGGGCGCAACTCGCCGATGATGGCCGCAGCATAGACGGAGATCACCATCCAGTTGCTGTCCGTCAAGGCGAGTCCGAACGAGATCAGCAGACAGGCTGCGGCAGAGAAGATGAGCCGCTTGCCCTGCGCGCCGATGGCATACACGTAGAGACCAAGGAATATCACGATCCCGACGAGCGCCGCGGTCAGCTTCGGCGTGGACGGCAGATCGAAGTACCAGGGCACGAAGAAAAACGGCAGGTAGACCAGCCAGACGAGCGGATTGTCGCCGTCGAACCGTCCGAGAATGCTGCGCCCAACCCGGGCCTGTGTCGCCATGCCGAGTGCCCCCGAAACCGCCTTCAGTGTACCGCCGCGTCGCGTTGCTGGCCCGTCCAGGCGAGCACCGCTGCGGCGATCGTGATCAGCAGCAGCGGGCCGGCATGGAGCCAGAGGTTCCCCGTATCGGCCTTGCCGGCGGCCATCAGCGCGATCTCGCCGAGGTGGTAGGAGGGCAATGCCCAGGCTGCGGTCTGCAGAGCGGCCGGCAAAAAAGTCACCGGCATCCACAGCCCGCCGAGCACGGCCATGGCCAGGAACGCGACGTTGGCGATCGCCGTCGCCGGCTTCTGCCCGAATCGGTAACCGATGGCGAGCCCGATCAATGAAAACGGCAACACCGATACGAGATGCACCGTCGCGAGCGTCGACCACTGCAGCGGCGTGAGGCGGACGCCGGCGCCGACGGCCAGTGCGTAGATCAGCGCGAATGCCAGAAAGCAGAACACCACGGTGGCTGCCAGCTTCGCGGTGATGTGCGCTCCCGCGGGCATGGGCGACAGCCGCTTGAGTTCCAGTTCACCGCTTTCGCGCTCACCGGCCACGCCGGCGCCGAAGCCGAACAGCGCCGGTCCCATCACGGCAAACACGCCAAAGGTCGCCAGCATCCGCGTTGCCATCTCGACGCTGCCGTCGCTCATGCCGAGTGCGAACAGTGCATAGAAAGCCGGCGGCAGAGCGACAGTGGGAATGACGAACTGCGGCATCCGCAGCGATTTGCGAATCTCGGCGAGAGCCTCCCGGGCATGGATACCGGGTGCGGGAGCAATGAGGGCAGACATCAGGCAGCCTCCTGTCGGTTGGTGGCAACGAGATCGGCGAGCGCGTCCTCGAGCGACGCCCCGGTGACCTCGAGATCGGTGAGTGCGCGGTCGGTGCGAAGCAGCGCCTCGAGCGTGCCGCGCGCATGCGTGGTCAGCAGCGTGGCGTCGGCGCCCCGGGAATCGACCCGAGTCACACCAGGCAGCGCCCGCAGCACCGCAACGTCGAGTCGGGTCCGGATGCGGATCATCGTGGCGGCGACCGCCGCCTTGATCGCTGCCGGCGTGCCGTCGGCAATGATCCGCCCATCAGCCACGACCACGATCCGGTCCGCGAGGGCTTCGGCCTCGTCCAGATGGTGCGTCGCCAGCAGCACTGCGGCGCCTGCGTCAGCCTTTTCGCGGACGGTGCGCCACAGCGCGCGGCGCGCTTGCGGATCGAAGCCCGTCGTCGGCTCATCGAGCACCAGCAGATCCGGCGCACCGGCGATCGCGAGGGCGAAATGCACTCGGCGCTTCTCTCCGCCCGAGAGCCGGTCGCAGCGCCGCCGCGCGAGGTCCGCGAGGCCCGCCTGCGCGAGGATCGTCCCGATCGGAAGGCGACGCTGGAAATAGCCCGCATGCAGCGCCACCGCCTCGGCGACGGTCAGGGTCTCGGGCAGACCTGCCGCCTGCAGCATGACCCCCATGCGCGCGCGGGCCTCGCGATCGCGCGGATCCAGACCGAACAGCGAGACCGTCCCCGCATCCGCGGCGAGACGCCCCGTGATCAAACCGGCCACGGTCGTCTTTCCGGCCCCGTTGGGTCCCAGCAGACAGACCACTGCACCGGCCTCAAGCGTAAGACCGAAGTCGCGCAGGACGGATCGGCCGGCGTAGGACTTTGCGACGCCCTGCAGTCGGGCAACGAAATGGGCTGAATCAGGCATGGTCCGCTCTCCGTGAAGGTACGGTGATAGCAAACCAGATGGGTCACGACGCGATGAGTGCAAGGCGTCAGTACGGCGACATGACAGATGTCACCTGCAGACGCTCGTGGGAGATGGCGCGCGACATCCGCATGGCCCCGACCGGCCACTGCAAAGCGCTCCGCGGGTTAACTCGCGGTCACGCAGATTCGCCGACCTCTTCGTCGCGAGCGTGGTTATTCCGGCGGCGCCGGCGCATCAGTCCTGAATGGGACTGCTGGCAGGCCTTCCTTGTTATAGACATTGCCGTCTGGTGTATTGCTCCAGCTGTAGCGCACGGCCACGGGACTCGACACGTCTTCGCTGGAGACCAGAATGTCCTCGCCATCCAACTCCGCCCTGGCCCAGCGAAACCGCCCATCGGCTGCCGCCATCTCGAAGCCTCGAACGTAACCGTAGTTGTCCTTGATCGACAGTCCGGATCCCGTATTTGAGAACTTGATGCGCGCACGGTTTCCCTCCACGTGCATGGAGCGATAAACCGGCCCGGAAAACACGACATCCTCGCCATAGGCGATCTTGGCGGCAGCCAGTGCCAAACGACGTGCGACATCCTGCTTTTTCTTTGGGTGGATATCCTGCTCGTTGCCGATGTCGATGGCCGTGGCCATGCCGGTGGCCGGGGTCGACAAGGTCATGGCCTGGGCTTCGCGCAGTTCCGCCCAAGGGTATTCGGCTGGCTCGGGCTTGTTTGCGCCGAAGCCCGCCAGTTGCACGAATAAAAATGGAAACCGATATCCCCATTGGCGTCGCCAATCCTCGATGAGCGCCGGGAAAAGCGCTCGGTACTGCACGGGCCGATCCGCATTGGCCTCGCCCTGGTACCAGATGACGCCCTTGATGCGCATCGCCACGAGCGGACTGATCATGCCGTTGAAGAGAGCCGTGGGCGTGTTTGGCGCGGGGTTTGCGGCAAGCGCTGACGCGGCCACCTTGGGGAAATCGCCAAGGTCAGGACCGGGCATATAGGACCAGTTTCCATCGAGCGCGATCCGCGTTGCACCGACCTCGGCTCTCATCTGATCAGCCGGGCCGACCATCGCGGTACAAGCAAAGGATGGCTCGTTGATCCCCGTGAGCCGCACAACGAGGGTGTTCTCCCCGGCGACGATATATCGGGCGGGCACGATATACCTGCGGGGCGTCCCGAAGCCTTGCGATTCGCCAATCTTGTGGCCGTTGAAATAGCTGGTGTCCTCCTGCACCAGGTTCCCCAGTTTCAGGAGCATCGGTTTCCCGAGCTGATCGGACGGCACGACGATGGTTCGTCGGAACCACACCACCCCGGAGTACCCGCCAAAATCCTGCCCGCACTCAGTCCGCCTGCGCGGCAGCGAGATGGTCGGCCAGCCGCCGACGTCAACATCGGGGTTTGCCCAGACATCGTTCCCGGCGACGCGGCCACGGTCGAGGCCCGCATGGCTTCGATACCAGGCTGCCTTTTGCCGAACATGCCGTTCCAACTCCGTCCGCGCGTTGGCGCTGACGCTGGCCAAATCCTTGATCGGTCCCTCGAAATCGGGAAAACGTCGCAAAGCGGATTCGCTCATCCAGGCTTCCGCAACTGTTCCGCCCCAGGCTGCCTGGATCAGTCCGATCGGTACTTGATAACGCCGGTGAAGTTCTCGACCGAACAAATAGGCGACAGCTGAAAAGTCGGCGACTCGGTCCGGCGTGACGGCATGCCAACCATCGGCTGCGGTCCGCGATTCCGGCTTTGGCGCGGTTTTTTGTTCGACACGAAATAATCTGATGCCGGGGAAATTCGCTCCGGCGATCTCGACGTCCGCATTGTCGATCTCACCCCGCAGCCCTTTTAACGGCCACTCCATGTTCGATTGGCCGGAGGCCAGCCAGACATCGCCGATCAGAATGTCCTCAAGCGTGAGCGTGTTCTTGCCGGCGACTGTCATGGTGTGCGGCCCGCCGGCGGGAAACGGCCCCATCGATACCGACCATCGTCCCGTCTGATCCGCTTTCGCGCGGGTTTGCTTGCCCAGAAAATCGATTCGCACTTCCTCGCGCGGATCCGCCCAGCCCCATATCCGGATTTCCGCGTCGCGCTGCAGAACCATGCCGCTGCCAACGAGCGCCGGCAGCTGGACATCCGCGCTGGCAGCGGCGGCGCCCAACAAAACGAGCACGATAAGCCAAAGCGCCTTGAGTCTGATGGCATACGTCCGGAGCATCGGATCAGGCCTCGTTCAAATCCAGCCGCGCCGCCACTGCGACGCATCCTTGAGATCCCGCCACGCAATGATGCGCGCGCGCTTGGAATGCACCGCCTCGATCTCAACCGACACCACGGGAGAGTCCGGCGGAATCGGCTCGACGACTTTGGTCACCAGGAAGTGTTTCTCCTTGTTGCGCGGCGCGACCGCCGTCCACTTCGTGTGCAGCAGCTTTTTCGGACTGAGGGCATTGGATGGCGCGCGTGTCATCCCGGACCGCCGCGCATTACCGTCCGGAGTCCCTCCACACCCAACTTTTCCAGCGTCTCGAGGTTGGCAGTCGAGATGCTGCGGGTATCGCCGAAAGAGTCGACCGCCCGTTCGATACTCGCTTCCCGCAACAGGTGCAGGGTCGGATACGGCGAGCGATTCGTCGCATTGCCGATGTCATCCGACGCGGTTCCGGCGAACTGGTAATGCGGATGGAAGCTCGCGATCTGGATTTCGCCCTCGAGATCCAAAGCCCGCAGCAACTCATCCGCGACGTCGAGGAAATCGTTGAAGTCGTGGAAATCGGCCAGGACCCGAGGATGGATCAGCAGGGTCGTCTCGACCTCCTCGGGCGGTGAGCCAACGAGGCGCTGCAGTTCCGTGGCGAGATCTTCCAGCAAGCCCTGCGGCGTCTCGGCCTCGCTCGTCGCGTAGCGGATCAATCCCCTTAGCGCCGGTGCCGGTGCGAAAGGACAGAGCTTCAGGCCGATGACCACCCGCTCGACCCAGGCACGCGTCTCGCCAATGGACGCGTCGTCAGGGCACGTCGGCATCAGGGCTCACAGCGCCGCCAGACACGTCATCGGTCCCGGCGGCTCAAGTTTCGGAGGCTTGTTTGGTGCGATATCCGGCCACGCCGCGCGCTACTTGCTCGGCGCTCTGCCCGCAGCGTAGGTCTTGTCGGCGCCGTCTCTGAGTACGCTGCCGAACTTCTCGGTCCACTTGATCACCTTGTCGTCGATTTCCGACATCGCGGTGGCAGAGATGGCGCGATGGTGGATAGCGACGAGCAGCTCCTTGGATGAGGCGTCAACGATTTTGATATCCCAGGTCGCCCCGGCCGATCCTGCACCAAGACCCACCAGCCACTTGGCAGCCTTGCTGCCTGCGTCGCAGTCAACGATACGGCCCGTGAGGATCAGATCCCCTTCCCTTTTCGAGACCTTCGCGACTCCGTCAAGCGACTGGCTGAGCCCGCCGAACAGGCGCGACGGCATCAGATCGGTGAGTTCGGATGCTTTGGCCGAGTCCTTGGCGTCACGCTTCTTCTTGGCGCCGAGGAACTGCGGATCGTCCCAGGCCTGGACGTGAAGTGTACGGCCGGCCAGGGTGAACCCGGGCTTCACCCACAGGTAGTCGATCTCGCTCGTGGTGCGAAACTCGGCCGGGCCGCCGAACCAGCTCGGATCGAGCAAACCGTCATCGAGCGTCTGGGCCAATGCCACCGGAAGCAGCGCGACCATACCAAGGAAAACCGTGAGCAGGGCAAGCAAGCGAGAACGCATCGGACACATCCAGTTCAGTCGGGGTTGGAGTCGCTACGCTAGGCAACCGCGCGACTCGGGTCAAGGAATGTCACTTCCGCTACGTTCACGCAGATCGAACTTTCGCTGCTCCCGACCACGCCGGGGCCGTTTTGAAGGTGCCTCGTCGTCAAACCCATCCACGTCGCCACTGCGCGGGATCCTTGAGTTCGCGCCAGGCAATGACGCGTGTGCGCCTCGAATGCACGGCCTCGATCTCGAACGACCGGCGAGCCCGGCGGTTCCGGCTCGATGACTTTAGTCACAAGGAAATGCTTTTCCTTGTTTCGCGGTGTGACCGCCGTCCACTTCGTTTGCAGCAGTTTCTTTGAGCTCAACGCATGCGATGGGGAGCGGGTCATGACGGGTTACCGCACCTGACCGCCTCGAACCCGTCGGAACCCAATTTCTCAAGTGTCGCGAGATTGGCGGCCGTGATGCTGCGGGTGTCGCCAAAAGAGTCGACCGCCCGCGCGATGCTCGCCTCGCGCAACAGGTGAAGGGTCGGATACGGCGAGCGATTGGTCAGGTTGCCGATATCGTTCGACTGGGTTCCGGCGAACTGATATTGCGGGTGGAAGCTTGCGATTCGGATCTCGCCCTCGAGCCCCAACATCCGCGGCAACTCGTCCGCGACTTCGAGGAAGTCCTGCAGAACCCGCGGATGAATGAGTAGGGTCGTTTCGACTTCCGCGGGCGGTGACGCGAAAAGCCGCTGCAACTCCGAGGCGAGATCCTCGAGCAAGGCCTCTGGCGTCGTGGCATCGCTCATCGAGTAGCGGATCAATCCCATCAACGCCGGTGCCGGCGCGAAGGGACAGAACTTGAGACCAATGACTACCCGCTCGACCCAGTCGCGCGTCTCGTCGATGGACGGATCATCCGTTCGCAGTGGCCTCACAGCGTTCGCGGCGTTCATGACATTCAGACTGATATCATGACACCGGTCACGCTGGCTCCTCACTCCCGCTCAAACAGGGAGCCGGCAATCCCGCGGAAAGTTTGGGCCTGACCGCGCGAAGACCGACG
This sequence comes from uncultured Acidibacter sp., assembly GCA_964541625.1. GTDB lineage: Bacteria > Pseudomonadota > Gammaproteobacteria > Steroidobacterales > Steroidobacteraceae > UBA964. The sequence goes on along the minus strand of CAZIRD010000058.1, from coordinate 5,983 downwards.
TTTACCGTCAGAGCTACCGACACCTTGACAAGGTCCGACGGACCTTACGAGGTCGCCCCGTAATGAACATGCGGACGCGTCTTTTTCAGCAGGTTCGTTGCGCTTGCCGGTGCATCGTCCGTCGCGTTCATCGCTTGACCGCATGCTGTTCAAGGAAGTCCGCCAGCATGTTGAAAGATTCCGGCGCGCGATCACTTCCCAGGTGTGCGATTGCAGTGGCATGCCGAGATGCGGGCACAATCACGTGTTGGCAGACGACGCCAGAGCGCTTCAACTGTGCGCACAGCACAGCGGATTGCCGGCCTGCCGAGCGGTCCTCCGCAGCACTCAGCAGCAGCGTGGGTGGCCAATGCGCGCCGACGAAGGTCGATGGCGAAGCCGTCTCCCATACCCGACTGCGGGCGCCGAAGGCCGGCTCGACGATGAATTTTCGTACCAGGAATGACTGCGACAAGTGATGCAGGTCGAAGAACCCGGAAACCGCGAAAACGGCGCGGATTCGCTCCGGGTCTACCCCGGCTTCTCGTAGATAGCGACGGTCAGCCGCCAGCAACGCGGCCAGGTAGCCACCTGAGGAAAAGCCGCCAAGGACGATTCGTTGCGGGTCGCCGCCGTGAGCGTGGCCATGATCAATCGCCCAGCGCACGGCAGCCGCCATGTCCTGCGCTTGGGCCGGATGCGGCATGTCCGAAACCAGTCGGTGATTGATGTTGAGCACCAGGTAGCCGCGCTGCGCCAAGGCAATGGCCAGATTCGTGTTGACCTGTGTCTCGTCGTCTTTCGCGCCAGCGTTCAGCCCACCTCCATGTACGAAAACCACCATCGGGCGCAATCCCGCGCTTGCCTTTGACGATGTCACGATATCCAGCAAGCATGCAGCGCGGTCCTTTGACTCGCCGCACTCGCGGTAGGTGATATCGCGGATCAGCGTCACGCCCTCGGTCCCGCGAGGCGACGGGTAGCCCTCATCGGCGGCCATTTCGGCGAAGTAGCCGCGCTCGAAGAGGCTGCGCGGCGCCTGTGCTTGAGCGAAGCCTGACATATAGGCGCATCCGCTCGACAGGACGTAAAAGGGCACGAACATCAGTGTCTTCATGCTCTGCGCTTGTTCGCGCAGGTGCCACGTCACTGTACTTGCTCAAGGAATTCCCCGAGCACCGTACTGACCTGCGCAGGCTGGTCCACCGCCGAAACGTGTCCGCTGGAGGGAATCTCGACAAACCTTGCACCATCGATGCGCGCGGCTGCAGCCTTCAGGGTCGGCACGGGGTAGAGTTGGTCGTCGACGCCTCCCACGACCAGAGTCGGTGCCTTGATCTGCGGCAGCAGCGGCATCACGGACGCGCGGTTGAGCAGCACGGAACGACTGGCCACTGCCATGCCCTCGCGGTTGTTCGCCTTGAGCGCGGAGGTGAAGGCAATGAGTTCGTCGGGACGGCTGTTGCGCCAGGCTTCCGGCAGATACGACCGAGCGACACCGTTCGCAAACAGACCCGTGTTGCCGATCCAGCGCGCCGCCCACACCACCATTCGATCCGAGAAGCCAGGCCCTTCGGCTGGCATGTCAAAAGGCGTGTTCATGAGCACCAGAGCGCGAACCCTCTGGGGATGCCGCATTGCGAAGTGCACGCCGACGATCCCGCCCCAAGAGGTCCCCACCCAGGTCACTTGTTGCACGCCCAGTTCCTCCAGCACCTCCGCAGCCGCGTCGGCACAGGATTCCATCGTGAACGGGCGCTTCGGCACATCGCTGCGTCCAAAGCCTGGTCCGTCGATGAGGACGAGCCGATAGCGCCTGCGCAGTGCCTCCACCTGAGCGGCGTAGATCGACGAATCGGAAAACACCGCGGGCCAGAAAAGCACCGCAGGACCCGTGTCGCCTGCCGTATGAACTGCGAGTCGGCCAAGCCGAGTGGGGATGAAACGAGTGGTCGTTGCTGCCGCCGTAGGGC
>CAZIRD010000058.1:0-3931 GCA_964541625.1 uncultured Acidibacter sp. | reverse complement strand
GGCAGTCTTGCCGGCTTGGTGCGCATCAGCGTTCCTCCCTCATATGGAAATACGGTCGTGCTGCCGCAGGTGCTGACTTTTCTCGACCGTAACCCCGCCGTGCAGATCGACGTGGAGCTTTCGGACCGCCCGGTCGACCTGATCGCCGATAGGCTGGATTTCGCGATGCGTATCACGTCGGCACCACCGCTGCAGACCAGTGCGCGTCGCATCACGCCAATCGGCTGGCGGCTGGTGGCGTCGCGTCCTTACCTGCGTTCCCACGGCGTCCCACAGAAGCCCGGTGACCTGCGAGACCACCGCGTGCTGCTGCCCAGCGCCTATCGCGGACGCGGCAGCTTTGTCTTCAGCAAGGGCGAAACCCGCGAGACCGTACGTTTCGACGCAACTCTTTCAGTGAATTGGACCGATTCAATCGCACGACTCGTCTTGGCCGATGCAGGCATCGCGCTGCTGCCCGACTATCTGCCGGCGACTGACGTGGAGCGCGAAAAAGTCGCGGAAGTTTTGCCACGCTGGCGTCTGGAAGGTGGCCCAGCCGATGAATTGGTCGCAATGTTCCTGCCGGGCGGTCGCCTGCGCGTCGCAGCACGTGCGCTGCTGGATTTCCTCACGCCATCGGCACGCGTGCCTGCGCGGGGGCACCGCAAACTTCGGGCAAATGAGGTCTAGCGACCGCCATCAGTTTCCTGCAGGACGACACTCGCAGGACGACAGTGGAAAAGTGCATGGATCTTCACAGGCTCATTCCAGATTAGTTGTATCAGACTTGGCCAATTGCTTACGGTCGTTGGAATGCCCGGCCCGATCGCTGTAACTGACCGTCGAGTCGACCGTCCGACCAAGGCGCTTGCAGAAAGCGGTCGGTCTTGGATGGCGAAAGACAATCGGATCGTTCTCGTTGTGCCGCCCGAATCAGTGAGCCTTTCCCGCGCGCTGGGGTAGTACGGCGATCAGAACCCCCATGCCTGCCAGCAAAACCAAGGTCGCGACCGGTCGACTGACATCCAGCCCTCCTTTGTCCATGGGCTTGTCGAGGAAATCGTCTGGTCGACATGTCCCAGCTTCGTGAACAGCGTTCGCGTAAAGAAGTCCGCAAGCGTCGTACTGGCGGTGGTCGAGGCACCGAGCGTTGCCCAATGGGGCTAGGGCTGGAGGTTAGTCGCCTTGATCTCGGCGAGAACCGGCACTCCCAGCGGGACCAGAAAGATACCGGTACTAATCAAGTAGCCCCAGCCCGTGGCAGCACCGGTAGTCTCACCCAACCAGCTCATGCTGACCGAATCGCCAGCGGTTTCGCCGAGCGTTGTCGCCAGAGTTTTGATGACTCGGAATCCCAGCGTGACGGCGGGAACCTTGGCCAAAGTTTCGTTCAGGTCAGGACGATTCATGCGCAGGTGTCCGGCAGGCGGAGTGGCTCCGCATTCCCCGTCACGGGGCTGTTGCAAACGACTATTTCCAGTAGAGTTGTCAGGGAAGTAATCAGCGCCCGGATATTCAGGAGTCGGCCATGCGAATTTCGTTTCCTCTGTCGTTCACCGCGCTCGGCGCGCTGTCCGTCTGCGTCGCCGCAACGGCCCACGCAGCGACCGAACCGAGTCTGGTCATCGAGGAGGTCACCGTAACGGCGCGCAAGTTCGAGGAATCGCTGCAGGACGCGCCGGTCAGCGTGTCGGCGTTCACCGCGTCCGCGCTCGAGGCCGCCGGCCTCAAGAGCATCTCGGATATTTCCAACTACACGCCCGGCCTGTACTTCCAGAAAGACCAGGGGCGCCGGTTCGACCGTCCGGTGCTGCGCGGCATGTCGAACATTCTCGGTGTCAACAACGTCGCCAATTTCATTGATGGCGCCTATGTCGGTGGTTCGATTCAGTCGACCGAGATCCAGAATCTCGAGCGGGTCGAGGTCATCAAGGGACCGCAGGCGGCACTGTTCGGCCGGTCCACCTTCGCCGGGGCGATCAACTACATCAGCCGCCAGCCGAGCAACGAGTTCAACGGCAAGATCGATTCGACCATCGCCAGTCACGATGAGTACGAAGTCGGCGGGTTCGTCTCCGGGCCGCTGATTGCCGATACGCTGCTGTTTTATGCCGCTGCGCGCTACTACGACAAGGGCGGCGAGTGGAAGAACTATGACGGTCGTTCGATCGGTGGCGAGCAGTCACAGGGCGCTTCACTGGCGCTAACGTTCAATGCGACCGAGGCTTTGCGCATCAAGGCGCGCATGACCTACGACAAGTCGGACGACGAGGCGCCGCCGAACGCGCTCCAGACGCGGTTCCTGAACAACTGCTTCGTGACCACGCCGCCGACCTCGAACACACCCGCCTTTTGCGGTGAACTGGTCGGTGGTCCGCTGGAGCTGGATCTCGACCGGCTGACCGATCCGGGCGTCAACGCCGAGACCCAGCGCGCCAATCTGCAGTTCGACTGGAACCTGCAGGACTGGACCCTGGCCGGCGTGGTTGGCTACAGCAACTACGAGGAGGAACGGCAGTTCGACGCCGACTTCCAGCGCTTCCTCGGCGGCGCTCCTGCCGGTCAGACGCACCGAAAGGATGAGGGCCTGTCGAAGGAATACTCCTATGAATTGCGCCTGTCTTCACCGCAGGAGAACCGGTTCCGCGGCCTGCTAGGCGTGTTCTATCTCGATGCCAAGCAGGGCGCGGGTATCGACGATCCGTTCACGTGGCGCCGGTCCTACCCGATCGAGCAGGACTTCCAGGCCGCCCTGCGTACTCCGCAGATTCCCGGCTACCGCTATGTCGAAAATCTGGCCTGGTTCGGCAGCGTCGCCTACGACCTCACCGACCAGCTGACCATGACCGGCGAGTTGCGTGTCGCCACTGACGATATCAAGCAGGTCAGCCCGACCCGAACGCAGACCGCCAAATACGACGCCACGCTGCCGCGCTTCATCGTCGACTACAAACTGAACGACGACGTGCTGCTGTACGGCATCGCGGCGAAGGGCAACAAGCCGGGCGGCTTCAACGGCAACGTCAACCTGCCTATTGAGCTGCAGAGCTATAACGAGGAGTCGGCCTGGAATTACGAGCTCGGCGCCAAGTCGACGCTGTTCGACGGGCGCGCGCTCTTCAACGTCGCCGCGTATTTCATCGACTGGCAAGGCCAGCAGCTGACCAACAACTTCCAGCCACCGGTCGGCACTCCGCTGTCCTTCATCACCAACGTCGGCGACGTCGAGACCCGCGGCATCGAGTTCGACACCAAGATCAAGCTGACCGAGAAGCTTTCCATTGACGCGCTTTATTCTTACGTGTCGACGAAGTACGTTGGCGGCGGCACGCCCGAGGTCACGGCACTCAACGGCCGCCCGCAATCCAACAACATCGTCGGTAACGAGGTACCGCGCAGCCCGCGTCACCAGTTCGGCGCGAGCGTCAACTGGCGCCAGCCGGTATCCGATCGGCTCGAACTCGTCGCCCGCGTCGATGCGAACTACCGCAGCAAGTCGTTCGTGCAGGTCGACAATCTGCAGTGGGTCGGTGCTCGGACGCTGGCCAACGCGCGTCTCGGGCTCGAGTCGGATCGCTGGACGCTGACCGCGTGGGTCGAGAACCTGTTCGACGACGATACCCTGGTCGGTGGTACCCGCTATGTCGACTTCAAGAACGATAACGTCCCCGGGGCCGGATTTCCGCGCGCGTATGTGGTCACACTGGCGCCCGGTCGACAGTACGGCCTGACCGCTACGTATCGGTTCGGGGCCGGCAAATGATCTCGTCCTGAGGGCTGCGGAACCAACCCCGCGTTGATCGGGATTTCCACCGCTCAACGACTCACATGATCCGCGGCACGTCGATGTGTGGATCGAGACACTTCTGGAAAGCCTCTTCCGCGGTCGGCGCATTCCTGTCCCAGTTGCGGCCGATGGCCCGGACGCCCGTGACTCCGTTGGTCGCGT
>CAZIRD010000057.1:0-16154 GCA_964541625.1 uncultured Acidibacter sp. | reverse complement strand
CCCGCGCGGGAAGTCGAAAGTCCCGCGTGCTGGCTTTTTTGTTTTCGGCGCTGGTTGCCACGACCGCACACGCCATCGAGTACGAGTTGCGCGATGATGGCGGCGCGATCTTTGGCAAGGTCGAGCGGATCCGGACGCGCTACGAAGACACCCTGATCGAGATTGCCCGCAAGTACAGCCTCGGGTACGAGGAACTCGTGCGCGTCAACAAGGGCGTTGATCCCTGGCTGCCGGGCGAGGGAACCCAGGTGGTCATTCCGGGCCAGCGTTTGCTGCCGCCGGGCGAGCGTGAGGGCATCGTCGTCAACCTGCCCGAGCACCGCATGTACTTCTTTCCCGAACCGCTGAGCGGTGACCCGGCGAAGGTGCTGACCTTCCCGGTGAGCGTAGGCAAGATGGACTGGCGGACGCCGATCGGCGTGACGAAAGTGGTCGCGAAGCAGAAGAATCCCTCCTGGTATCCGCCGGAGTCGGTCCGTCTGGAACATGAGGCCCGCGGCGATCCGCTGCCCAAGGTCGTGGGCCCCGGTCCAAATAATCCGCTCGGTGCGCATGCCCTGCGGCTGGCCATCCCCGGCGGCTCCTATCTCATCCACGGCACCAACAATCCGGATGCAGTCGGTATGGCGGTGACCCACGGCTGCCTGCGCATGTACCCCGAGGATGTCGCGGTGCTGTTCGATGCCGTCAAGGTTGGAACGCGGGTCACTTTGATCAACGAGCCGCTGAAGATGACCAAGGTGGACGGCGAAGTGTGGATCGAAGTGCATCCGCCGATCGATGAGCAGGGTCAGACCGCGACCGTGAGTCTCGAGGCCTTTGAGCAGCGCCTCGATGAACTGCTGGGTGACACCGAGGTGGCGATCAATTGGGACGTCGCCATCCTGGCGCTGCGCGAGGCGAGTGGTATCCCGGTGATGATCGGACTCGAACTCGGCCCCGATCCTCTGCAACCGCCGGCACCGCCGCCCGCCGGCGAGCAACCAATCGACAAACCGACCTGAGGGTCGCCGCCGTTTCGGCGAAGCCTAGACCAAGGCGACGTGATGCGAACCGTCGACCGGCAGCACGACGCCGTTGACGAAAGAGCCCGCCTCACTCGCCAGCAAGAGTGTCGGCCCGATGAGTTCCTCCAGCCTGCCCGCCCGACCCGCCGGCGTCTTGCGGATGTACGCCGCCCCCTCGTCGGTGGCAAACCACGCTTCGTTCATCTCGGTGACGAACCATCCCGGGGCAATGGCATTGACGCGGATCCGATGCCTGACGAACTCAAGTGCCATGGCCCGCGTCGCCTGTGCCAGCGCGGCCTTCGAGGCCGCGTATGCCGAGTAGCCGGGCCCGACGCCGAACCCCAGCACCGAGGTGATGTTGATGATGCTCCCCGGGCTGCCCGCAGCCACCAGCCGACGGGCCGTCTCCTGGGCGATGTTCCAGGCCGCGGTGAAATTGGTGGCCATGGTGGCTTCAAGGTCTTCCGGCGACGTCTTCAGGAACATCGTCGGTCGCGCGATTCCGGCGTTGTTGATCAGCACGTTCACCGTGCCGAAATGTTCGCCGATCTGCTCGAAGGCACGGCTCACCGCGCCGCGGTCAGTGACGTCGAGGCTGACGGCGAGGGCGGGTTGACCACGCTGGTTCAATTCCTCGGCGAGGCCGGCCAGACGGTCGCTGCGCCGGGCTGCGAGGACGACCCGCGCTCCGGCGGCGGCGAGTGCAATGGCCAGAGTGCGGCCGATGCCGCTGGAAGCTCCGGTAACGAGAGCCGTGCGGCCATCGAGGCGGAACAGTTGCGACGGATCCTGCGGGTTCGTTTGCATGGTCTCGATGTTACCGTAGCCCGATGGACAAGGACCTTCCCGCCCTGACTCGTGAACCTGCGCGGCAGCGCTTCGAGCCCAGTGGCCTCATCACCCTGACTTCGGACTTCGGCCTGCGGGACCCCTTCGTCGGTGTCATGAAGGGCCGCATTCTCGATGCCGCGCCGACCGCGCGGATCATCGACCTCACCCACGAGATTGTTGCCCACTGGCCGGCGGAGGCCGGTTTCTGGCTGGACCGCTGCTACCCCTATTTTCCCCGCGGCACGGTACACGTTGCAGTGGTCGATCCCGGGGTCGGCACCACCCGCGACATCGCTATCGTGGCGCTGGATGGGCATGTGTTCCTCGCGCCGGACAACGGTCTGCTGGCCGACGTCGCGGCCCGTCCGGGTGCGCTGTCCGCGCACCTTCGCCAAGAAGCGCTGGCGGGTCTGGGGGTGGGACGGCCTAGCGCCACCTTTCATGGCCGTGACATCTTCGCACCGGTGGCCGCTGCGTTGGCGGCCGGGCGGGTCCAACCGGAGGATCTCGGCCGACGGGTAGACGAGTTGGTGCCGTCCTGGGTCGAGGAGGCGAGGGCGGAGCGCGATCGCGTCGCTGGGGTGGTCATCACCATTGATCACTTCGGCAATCTGCTCACCAACATCGATCGTCGGTTGATTGAGCCGCTCGTCGACCCCGTGGTGCACGCCGGCAAGCTCGCGCTGCCCCTGCGGCGGACCTACGGCGACGTCCGTCCCGGACAGGCCGTTGCGCTGGTGAACTCCTTCGGGGTGGTCGAGGTCGCAGTAGCCGAGCGACGCGCCACGGACGTCCTCGGCCTCTCCCGGGGTGCCCCGGTGGTGGTGCGTGACGGGGTGCGTCGCAACTGAACTTGCGCGGCGGCCTTTTTTGGTTATAGTTGCGCGCCCCCGCTGTGGCGGGCGCTCGCAAGTCGTTGATTTTCCAATCGATCATTTCAGGATTTCCATCGACCATGTCCGAACGGGATACCGAAGGCTTCGAACTTGACGAAGATCTGCTCGGCGAAGTGGCGAGCAACGAGGATAATCAGGACTACGACCGGTTTCTGGACCGGGTAGACCGGCGGGCGCGGCCCGTGCCCGGCAAGCGCGGCAAGGCGGCCTGGAGCAAGCTCGAGGAAGTGCTGGCGGACAAGAAACTCGCCAAGGACCTGCGCGAAATCTACGACGACGAAGTCTGATCCGGGCGAGGGGGCCATGAGCAGCGCTCGCGACTGGGTCGTACTCAAGTTCGGCGGCACCAGCGTCTCGACCGAAGCCAACTGGCGAAGCATCGCCGGTACGGCGCGTGACCGGCTGGCCGACGGCTCGCGGGTGCTCATCGTGCACTCAGCGTTGAGCGGGGTAACCGACCGGCTGGAAAAACTGCTCGCGATCGCCCTGGGTGGCCAGCACGGCGAGGCGCTGGAAAGCCTGCGGCAGCGCCACCTCGAACTCGCATCCGCCCTCGGTATCGAGGCCACGACTGTTCTCACGCCGTGGTTTGCCGAGTTGGCCGGGTTGCTCGAGGGCATTTCGCGAATAGGTGAAGTCTCGGATCGCGCTCGCGCCAAAGTCATGGCGATGGGCGAGTTGCTGGCGACGGAGTTGGGTGCGCTCTACCTGCGTTCGCAGTCGCTGCCGGTGACCTGGGTCGATGCCCGCAGTCTGCTGCGTGCCGAGGCCCGCGACTCGGCCAGCGCCAAGGCCGAGTATCTGTCGGCGACCTGCGATTTCCGCCCGAGTGGCGCCGTGCAGGCCCGGCTTGCAGCCCTCTCGCCGCTCGTCATCACGCAAGGATTCATCGCCAGCAACGAGGCCGGCGATACGGTGCTGCTGGGACGCGGCGGCTCGGATACCTCCGGCGCCTATTTCGCGGCCCTGCTCGCGGCCCGGCAGCTGGAGATCTGGACCGACGTGCCCGGCATGTTCAGCGCCAACCCGCGCTCCACACCCGGGGCCCGGCAGCTGCTTGAACTCACCTATGACGAGGCCCAGGAAATCGCTACCGCCGGTGCCAAGGTGCTGCACCCGCGCTGTCTGCTGCCTGCGCGGCAATACGACATTCCGCTGTATGTCTACGCCACCCAGGTGCCGCTGATGCGCGGGACCCGCATCACCACCCGGCCGGTGAGCGACGCGGCGCAGGTGAAGGCGGTCTGCGTCAAGAAGGGCGTGACGCTGGTTTCGCTCGACAGCCCGGGCATGTGGCACCAGGTTGGTTTTCTCGCCGACGCCTTCCAGGTGTTCAAGCGCCACGGTCTTTCGGTCGATCTCGTCTCCACTTCCGAGACCAACGTCACCGTCTCACTGGATCCGCAGGCGAATTCGCTGGACGGAGACACGCTGGGCCGTCTGCAGGCCGACCTCGCGCCGCTCTGCCGTGCGGAAATCATTGGGCCCTGTGCCTCGGTGAGCCTCGTCGGCCGCAACATCCGCAGCATCCTGCACCAGTTGGGGCCGGCGCTCGAGTTGTTTGCCGAGCAGCGCATCTACCTCGTTAGTCAGGCGGCCAACGATCTCAACCTCACCTTCGTGGTCGACGAGTCGCAGGGCGATCGGCTGGTCGAGGGGCTGCATCATCTGCTGGTCGAACCGGTGCGCGATGGCGTCGTGCTCGGGCCGAGCTGGCAGCAGTTGTTCAAGCCGGCCGTGGCAGACAAGGCCATCGAGGAGCCCTGGTGGCGACGCAAGCGCGATGCGCTGCGGGCACTGATGCGCGAGCGCGATTCAGCCTACGTCTACGATCTCGAAACGGTAGCCGCGCGCTGCCGTGGACTGCGGGCGCTGCGCGCCATCGATCGCGTGGCTTACGCGATGAAGGCCAATTGGCACCCGGAGGTGCTGCGTCGGGTGCATGCCGAGGGCCTCGCGATCGAGTGTGTCTCGCGCGGCGAGATCGAGCGGGCACTCGCTGCAGTGCCGGGCCTCTCGCCCGCGGATATCCTGTTCACACCGAACTTTGCGCCGCGCGGCGAATACGCCTGGGCCCTGCAGCTCGGCGTACGGGTGACGCTGGACAATCTGCACCCGTTGCAGCACTGGCCGGAACTGTTCGCGAACCGCGAAATCTTTGTACGGGTCGACCCCGGCATTGGTCGCGGACACCACGCGCATGTGCGCACCGGCGGCACGCAGTCCAAGTTCGGCATCGCCCGCGGCGAGGTGGTCGAGCTGGTCGCGCGCGCCGAGGCGGCGGGAGTGCGGGTGGTCGGCCTGCACGCGCATGCCGGCAGCGGCATCTTCGATCTGCGCAGCTGGCTGGATACCGCCGAGTACCTGCTCTCGCTGCGCGCACAACTGCCGCTCGTGCGGGTGTTCGATCTGGGGGGTGGGCTTGGCGTACCCGATCGCACGGGTGCGGCGCAGTTCGATCTCGCGGCGCTCGACGCGGCACTGCTTGCATTCCGCGAACGGGCTGCGGGCATCGAGCTCTGGCTCGAGCCGGGTCGCTACGTCGTCGCCGAGGCCGGCGTATTGCTCGCCCGCGTCACCCAACGGAAGGCCAAGGGCGAGGCCGCGTACGTCGGCGTCGCCACCGGCATGAACTCCCTGATCCGTCCCGCGCTCTACGGTGCACACCACGAGATCGTCAATCTCGACCGACTCGACGACCCCGACTCGCAGACCTGCGATGTGGTCGGGCCGATCTGCGAGACCGGCGATGTGCTCGGCCACGATCGGCCGCTGCCGCGCGCCACCGCCGAGGGTGACCTGTTGCTGATCGCCACGGCCGGTGCCTACGGCGCGGTGATGTCCTCCCACTACAACCTTCGCCCGCCGGCGACGGAGATCGTGCTCGCCTGAGCAGAGTCAGCGGGGGCGACGTCAGCGAGGGCGACGTCAGCCTGAGCGACCTCAGCCTGAGCGGACGTGGCGGCGACGCAGTTCCGCCGCAACATCCGCCAGCGTCAGGCCGCGCGCTTGCAGGCAAACGGTGAGGTGATAGACGAGATCAGCGGCTTCGCCGAGCAGTTCGCTGTCGGATCCGGCCACCGCCGCGAGCGCTGTCTCCACGCCTTCCTCGCCGACTTTTTGCGCGATCCGCTTGGGCCCTTCGGCGTACAGCCGGGCGGTGTAGCTCTTCGCCGCTTCAGACGCACCGCCGGATTCGAGCTGGCGAGCAGCGTCGATCCGACCGGCGATGATCGTCTCGAGTTCGGCCACGAACCCGAGTTGCCCCGCATGCGTGAGCGGCCCATCGGCAAAGCAGGTCAGCGTGCCGGTGTGACAGGCGGGGCCGCGCGGTACGACCAGCAGCAGCAAGGTGTCACGATCGCAGTCGGCGTGGCAGGCGACGAGTTCGAGTGTATGACCGGAGGTTTCGCCCTTCTCCCACAGCCGTTGCCGGCTGCGACTCCAGAACACCGCGCGGCGACGCTGCAGGGTCGCCTGCAATGCGCTGCTGTTCATCCAGGCCAGCATCAGCACCTCGCCGCTGTGCACATCCTGCGCAACCGCCGGCAGCAGTCCGTCGGCACCGAACACCAGTTCGCCGGCGTTGTCATCGGTGATGATCATGGACGTATCTCCACGCCGGCTGCGCGCAGTCCGGCCTTGAGGTCACGGATGGCGAGCGCGCCCGAGTGGAATACGCTCGCAGCGAGCGCCGCGTCGACGCGGGCATCGCGAAAGACTTCGAGAAAGTGGCGCGCCTCGCCGGCGCCGCCGGACGCTACCAGCGGCACTTCGCAGATCTCGCGCACCGCCGCGAGCTGTACGAGATCGTAGCCCCGCCGGACGCCATCGCTTGCCATGCAGTTGAGGACGATTTCGCCGGCACCGCGCTGCTGCACTTCGCGCACCCAATCGAGTGTCCGCCGTCCGGAGTCGCGCGCCCGGTCGGGACTTCCGGTGTACTGATGGACGCGATAGCCGTCTGCAGTGGTCTCGCTGTCGATGCCGACGACCACGCATTGCCGTCCGAAGCGGGCTGCAAGTTGGTCGATCAGCGCCGGGTTCTCGAGCGCCGGGGAGTTGACCGAAATCTTTTCCGCGCCGGCGTTGAGTACCGCCTCGGCGTCGGCGACGCTGCGGATACCGCCGGCGACACAAAACGGGATATCGAGCAGCCGCGCGATCCTGGCTACCCAGCTACGGTCAACGCTGCGACCTTCCGGGCTGGCCGTGATGTCGTAAAAGACCAGTTCATCGGCGCCCTCGTCGCGATAACGGCCCGCAAGTTCGAGGATGTCGCCGACGACCCGGTGGTCGCGGAAGCGCACGCCTTTGACGACCTGGCCGTCGCGCACGTCCAGACAGGGGATGATTCGACGGGCGAGCATCTCAGCGTCCCAGCCAGTCGCGTAATTGACCGTCGTCGAGCGCACCCTCAAGGAGGGCTTTGCCACTGATCGCGGCGGCCATGCCGAGCGCATGCAACTCGTCGAGGTCTGCCGCACCACGGACGCCCCCGGAAGCCTGCCAGGCGATGTCCGGATGACGCTCGAGACACTGGCGGTAGAGTTCGATCGCCGGGCCTTGCATCGCACCATCGCGGTCGACATCGGTGCAAAGCACGTGTCGCAAGCCAAACGACTGAAACCGGCTGACCGCCTGCCAGAGCGTCGTCGATGAGCTCTGCGTCCAGCCGCGGGTTTGCACCCGCGGCAAGCCGTCGCGCAAGCGGACGTCGAACGCCAGGCAGACCCGTTCGGCACCAAAGCGCTGCAGCCAGCGGCCGACCTCGTCCGGGTCTTCGATCGCCGCGCTGCCGACAACGACTCGCGCGACGCCGCCCGTCAGCAAGGCCTCGACCGCCTGCAGAGAACGGATGCCGCCGCCGACCTGGATTTGCAGCGTCGATGTCTCTGCCGACGCGGTGCGCGCCGCGAGTTCGAGAATCAGCCGGCGGTTGGCGAGCGTGCCGTCGCGCGCGCCGTCCAGATCGACGAGATGCAGCCAGCGGGCACCTGCCGACTGGTAGCGGTCCGCGAGTTCGCGCGGATCGAGGTCATACACGGTCTCGCGATCGAAGTCGCCCTGCAGCAAGCGCACACAGCGGCCGCCACGCAGGTCGATGGAAGGAATCAGCAGCAAGGTCCGAGCTCCATGAAATTGGCCAGCAGCCGGGCGCCCGCGGGGCCGGAGCGTTCCGGATGAAATTGCACGCCGCGGAAGTTGGCGCGCCGCACGACCGAGGTGAAATCACCGCCGTAGTCGGTCACCGCGACGGCGTCGGCGATACCGACGGGTGCATGGTAGCCATGCACGAAATAGAACCAGTCGTCCCGCCCGATACCCTGCAGCAAGGGATCGTCGCGCAGCGTGCGCAGGGTATTCCAACCCATATGCGGCACCGGATGGCCGGGTGCGGCGGTGAACGCCTCGATACGGCCGGCGAGGATTCCAAGTCCCGCGGTGTCGCCCTCGGTCGAGCGGTCGAACATGAGTTGCATGCCGAGGCAGATGCCGAGGACGGGACTGGTCAACCGCCGAATGCAGTCCGCGAGACCGAACGAATCCAGTCGCTGCATGATCGCCGCGGCGTGGCCGACGCCCGGCAGTACGGCGCGTTCGGCAGCGCCGACAACCTTCGGGTCGTTGCTGATGACGGGACGCACGCCGAGCCGCTCAAAGGCGTGACCGAGCGAGGCGAGGTTGGCGCCGCCCGAGTCGATGATGATGACTTCGCGGGTGGTCACAACACGCCCTTCGTGCTGGGCAGGTCGATGCCTTCGCGCCGCAGCGCCATGCGCAGAGCGCGACCCACCCCCTTGAAGCAGGCCTCGACCTGGTGATGCGAGTTGTCGCCGCTCACGCTGACGTGGATTGCCGCACCCAGCGCATCGGCCAGCGAGCGAAAGAAGTGCGGCACGAGTTCGGTCGGCAGGCCGCCCACCTGCTCGCGACTGAAGCGGCCTTCGAATACCGCATAGGCGCGGCCGGAGAGATCGATGGCGACCTGCGCGCGCGCTTCGTCCATCGGCAGCAGGAAGCCGTAGCGGGCGAGGCCACGTTTGTCGCCGAGCGCCTTGCGCAGCGCCTCGCCGAGGGCGAGCGCGCAGTCCTCGACGGTATGATGCTCGTCGACCTCGAGATCGCCCTGGCAGTCGAGTTGCAGCGCGAACCCCCCATGCTTGGCGATCTGCTCGAGCATGTGGTCAAAGAAACCAATGCCGGTACGCGCCTGAATCGGGCCCTCGGCGTCGAGATCGACCCGCACGCTGATGCGCGTTTCGCGCGTCTCGCGGACGACCTCGGCGCGCCGCGCGAGCAGTGCGGCGGTGATCGCCGGCCAGGTCTCCGCGTCACCACCAGCCAGGCTGATGCGTAACCCGCGTACGCCGAGGTTGCGGGCGAATTCGAGATCGGTGTCGCGGTCACCGATCATGGCGCTCGCGGTGAGTTCAACGCCACGCTCGCGCACCCATCCATCGACCAGCGCAGTAGCGGGCTTGCGGCAGGCGCAACCGTCACCACGCCGATGCGGGCAGACAAACACGGCCTCGAAGCGGATGCCCTGCGAGGCGAAAGCATCGACGATGAATTGCTGCGGGACTTCGAAGTCCGCCTGCGGGAAGCTCGCGGTGCCTAGCCCGTCCTGATTGGTGACCATGGCAAGCCGATACCCGGCCGCCTGGAGTTGCGTCAGCGCAGCAAAGACGCCGGGAACGAAGCGGATCTTCTCGAGGCGATCCACCTGCTCGTCAGGCGGCTCCTCGACGAGCGTGCCGTCGCGGTCAAGGAAAATCACCTTCATTCGCTGAGCTCCGTCGCCTGCGCCGTGCTGCCGAGAGCGGCGATCAGGCGGGTATTCTGTGTCGGCGTACCGACGGTGATTCGAAGCGCTGCACCGAGTCCGCTGCGGCCGGAGAAGTCGCGCACCATGAGACCGGTGGCCAGCAATCGCTGCATCACCTCGGCGGCGTTTTGGCATTGCACCAGAATGAAGTTTGCCTCGCTCGGCCACACGCGTGTGATCTGCGGGGAGGCGGCCAAGGCGCGTGCGAGCCGTGAGCGCTCACGGATCAGTTCGGCGATTCGTGCGCGAGTCACGGCCAGCGCGCCCTCCTGGAGCGCGAGCAGCGCCTCCCGCGCGCTGCTCGCGGCGATTGCATAGGGCGGGATGATCTTGCGCAGCAGGGCAATGATCGCGGGATCGGCCAGCAGGGTGCCGATACGCGACCCGGCCAGGCCGTGGGCTTTCGAGAGTGTGCGCAGGACCACGAGATGCGGAAACTCCGGCAGTCGAAGGCTCCATGACGGTGCCGTTGAAAATTCGGCGTAGGCTTCATCGATGGCCACCAGACAGCGCCCGCGCGCAACGTTCAGCAGGCGCTCGACCTCGGCCGTGGCCAGCGCATTGCCGGTCGGGTTGTTTGGCGAACAGAGCCAGAGGATCTTGGCGCCCTGGCTGATCGCCGTTTCGATCGCCGGCAGGTCGGGCGTGAACGTGGGCGTCAGCGGAATCTCGAGCACCCGCGCACCCTGTGCATGAGCCGCTACCGCATACATGCCGAAAGTCGGCGGACAGATGATCACGGCGTCACGATCCGCCTCGCAAAACGCCCGAGTGAGCAGATCAATGATTTCATCGCTGCCGCGACCGACTAGCAGCGAGTTGGCGGCGACGTCGTAGAGTGCGGCGAGGGCGCTCACCAGCGCAGCAGGTTGCGGTTCGGGATAGCGGTTGAGAGCCGGCGCCGAATCGCCGGCGGCCGTCGCGAGCGGCGGCCAGGGCGATTCATTGGCATGCAGGCGCTCGTAGCGCGGGTTCCACGCGGCATGTTCGTAGGCCTTCAGCGCGCGGATGGCGGGTCGCGCCAAGGCCAGCACGGCGTCAATGCCGCCGCCCTCGCTCAATGGATCGACGGCCGCGAGCGCGCGGATGTCGGCATGCTGCAGACGCAGGTCGACGGCGAGGGCGTGTGCGTCGAGGCCCTCGAGACGGGCAAGCGTGCCGGCGGTCGGGCCAAGACCGGCGAGCCCCCTCGGCGTGAGTTCCTGCACCGTGATCCGTCGCTGGAAGTCGGCGACCGAGAGGCCGCTGTGTGCGCGCGCGTAACCATAGGTGGGCAGGACGTGATTGGTGCCTGAGCAGTAGTCGCCCATCGGCTCCGGGCTCCAGGGACCGAGGAACACCGAACCCGCGGTGGTCACCCGTGCGAGCCAGCGCCGCGCCTCGCGGACATGCAGGATCAGATGCTCGGGCGCGTAATCGTTGGACACCGCAAAAGCGGTGTCGAGGTCCGGCAACACCAGTATCCGGCTGCGCGCCAGCGACTGGCGAAGGATTTCCCGGCGCGATAACGAGTCGACGAAACCGAGCGCTGCGGAGCGGACCTGGTTGGCGAACTCATGGGACGTGGTCAGCAGGATCGCCTGGGAGAGCGGGTCATGCTCCGCTTGGGCAAGCAGGTCGGCGGCGACGAAGCGCGCATCGGCGGAGTCGTCGGCGATCACCAGCACTTCGGAGGGACCTGCCGGCAGGTCGAGCGCGGCGCCGTGCGGATCGTCGGCGACCAGCTGTTTGGCGGCCGTGACCCAGGCGGAACCGGGTCCGAAAATCTTGTGGACCTTGGGAATGGTTTCGGTGCCGTAAGCCATGGCGGCGATGGCCTGCGCGCCGCCGATCGCGAAGACTTCGTCCACACCGCAAAGTCTGGCGGTGGCCAGGATCACGGGGTCGATGCGCCCGGCACGAGTGCCTGGCGAACAAAGAATGCGCCGCTGGCAGCCCGCAATGGCGGCGGGCACCGCCGACATAACGAGCGCCGAGGGCAGCGGTGCGCTGCCGCTAGGAACATAGAGGCCGACCGCATCGATCGCTCGAAGGATGCGCTCGCAGCGCACACCCGGGGCGGTTTCGATGTCGATCGGCGGCGTGCGCTGTGCAAGATGGAAGCGACGCACGTTACCGATGGCGCGCTGCAAGGCGGCGAGGGCGTCGCGGCCGAGCCCGGCAACAGCGGCGTCGATTTCCTCGCGCGGCACACGCAGGTTGATCGGCGCGCCCCCATCAAAGCGGCGCGCGTAATCGAGCAGGGCGGCATCGCCCTCGGTCCGTACGCGGGCAATGGTCCCGCGCACCAACTCGACGAGTTGTGCGCGGTCCTCGTTTGCGGGCCGAGACAGCGCGGCGCGCCGCCCGTCCGCATCAAGCTGCGACCAGTCGAGGATGTCGAGGCTCATGCGAGCATCTTTTCGACGGGTAGCACGAGCAGGGCGCTGGCACCGGCCGCCTTGAGCGCTTCCAGCGTCTCCCAGAAGACGTTCTCGCGGCATACCGCGTGGACGGCGACCTTGTCGTCGCTGCCCTCGAGCGGAATGATGGTCGGCGACTCGCTGCCGGGCAGCAGGCGGCGGATCGCCGGCAGCGCGGAGCGCGGCGCGTGCAGCATGATGTACTTGCTTTCGCGCACCTGCTGGACACCGTCAATACGCATCAGCAGTCGCTCGACCCAGTCAGCCTTGACCGGCGGCAAGGCCAGCGGCGTGCGCAGGATGACCGCGTGACTCTCGAGCACCACCTCCACTTCCCGCAGACGATTGGCGATCAGGGTCGAGCCGGTGGAGACGAGGTCACAGATGGCGTCGGCACGACCCAGCCGAGGCGCGATCTCGACTGCGCCGGAGAGGGTGACGATCTCGGCGCGGACGGTGTTTGCCGCGAGCCAGCGCGCGAGCATATAGGGGTAGGTCGTGGCGATGCGCTTGCCTTCCAGGCAGGCGGGACCCGTCCACGACATCTCCTCGGGCACGGCGATCGACAGCCGGCAGCGGCCAAAGTCGAGACTGCGCAGGATCTCGAAGCGCGCCGGTTGCCCGCGCGCCGCCAGCTCGAGACGCTTTTCTTCGACCACATTCAGGCCGACCAGCCCAAGATCGCAGACGTCCTCCTCGACGAGATCAGGGATGTCGTCGTCGCGGACAAAGAGCAGGTCGAGTGGCATGTTTTCGCCGAACCCCACCAGTTGGTCTTTGCCACGCGAGAATTTCAGGCCGCAGCGAACCAGCAGGTCGGTGGACTGATCGGTGAGCCGACCGGACTTCTGCACCGCGAGCTTCAGGCGACCGGGCTTGTCCAGGGTGTTGCCGTCCATGATCTTCAACGTGCCACGGCGCTGCCGGGTCGCGTGCCGGCGAGACGCTTCGCCGCCAGTGAATAGCCGCCGTTGCCGGCTGCGGCATAGCGGGCGACCCTGGCGATGGTGGTCACGCTGACGCCGGTCTGCTGGTGGATCTCGCGGTAGGGCAGTCCGCGCTCCAGCCATTCGACCACGGCCCAACGGTCCGACATCGCCTCGAGTTCGGCGGGGGTGCAGAGGTCACGAAAGAACGCGCGGCATTCGTCGACCGAACGCAGCGTGAGAATGGCCTGATAGAGGCTGCGCTCGGCGCGCGCTTCCTGCCGCGGGGACTGTCGGCTGTGGGTTTTCATGGGTGGCTTCCGCGATGTTTCAGCGTGTTAATGTGTTAACACGTTAATACAAGTGCGGCATCCGTCGCAAGGTTTCATGCCGTCCGGCGGCGGGGTTGACGGCAGCGGGCGCGGACCGTATCGTTCGCGCCTCTCATCGAGACCGGCCGAGGGAAAGGCCCAACGACGCCGGGGCAACCGCCGGGCCCAACCAGCCCGGACAAGGTGCCAACTCCGCGCTCCAGCATCGCAAGATCTGGCGCGTCAGATGAGCGGTCGAGGTGGCTGGCCGTACAGGCCTGATGGACATCGACTCTCCCGCGCGGGCGCGGGCGCTGCATCGGAGTGTTTGCGGGCCGCGGGTTTGCGCATGGCTTCGATCAATCACGGCAATCCAGTGGTCACCGCGAGTGCGGGACTGCCCCTCGTCGAGGGGGTCCTCGAGGTCGATGGTGGCTTGCGTCTTCACCATGGCGGACAGCTCGAGGCACTGCGCATCGGTTGGCGGCTGACCGGGCCGGCTGCCGCGCCCATCGTGCTCGTGCTCGGTGGCATATCCGGACATCGCGCGGTGTTCGATGCCGGCGATGGCGTCCCCGGCTGGTGGCCGGCGATGGTCGGTCCGGGCGCCGCGCTGCCTGCCGAGCGGCTGCGGATCCTCTCCTTCGACTACCTTGGCGGCAGTGGCGCGACCACCGGTCCGCGCGATGGCAGCGGCTTTCCGGCGGTCTCAACCTACGATCAGGCGGAGCTGCTCAGGCAGTTGCTCGATCATCTGCACATAGACCGTTTGCGAGCCATCGTCGGGGCGTCCTACGGCGGGATGGTGGCGCTGGCGTTCGCCCAGCGACATCGCACGCGGGTGGAGCATCTCATCGTCGTCAGTGCCGCCGATCGTACCCACCCGATGTCGACGGCCTGGCGGAGCCTGCAGCGGCGGATCGTGCGCTTTGCGCTCGAGGCCGAGCGCCCGGCGCAGGGACTCGAACTCGCACGCGCGCTGGCGATGTGCACCTATCGCAGCCCGGCCGAGTTCGCGACCCGTTTCGCCGGGCCGCCGCGCGAACTCGACGGCCGCTTCGTGTTTCCGGTCGAGGAATATCTGCTCGCCCGCGGCGAAGACTACGCCCGTCGCTACAAGCCTGACGCCTTCCTGGTGCTCTCGGAGTCCATCGATCTGCATCGGATCGATCCGGCGGGAGTGCACGTGCCGGTGACGGCGATTGCGGTGCGCGAGGACCAGCTCGTACCGGTGACCGACATGCGCGATCTCTGCCAGCGCCTGCCGCAGGCGACCCTGCATGAGATCTCCTCGGTGTTCGGTCATGACACCTTTCTCAAAGGTACGACCGAACTGAAAACGATTTTTCATTCTTTGACGGAGCTGACACCATGACCCGGCCGCTTGATCCGCGTACGCAGGCCGTACGCGCAGGTCTCGAATCCGACCCGCAGACCGGCGCGGTCGTCCCGCCCATCCACCTGAGTTCCACCTACGTCTTTCCGGAGTTCGGCACCAAGGGGCCCTACGACTACTCCAGGTCCGGCAACCCGACCCGTGACCTGCTCGCCGCCGCCATCAACGATCTCGAAGGCGGGCAGGGGACGGTGATCACCGGGTCAGGCATGGGTGCTATCGCGCTCGTCGGGCAAATCCTGCCGATGGGCGCGCGAATCGTGGCGCCGCACGACTGCTATGGCGGGACGTTTCGTCTGCTTTCGGCCTGGCAGCGGCGCGGCGATTTCAAGGTTGAGTTCGTCGACTACGGCGATCCTGCTGCGCTCGCTGCGGCATTGGCCAAGCCGGCTGCGCTGTGCTGGATCGAGACGCCGAGCAACCCGTTGTTGCGCATCACCGATATCGCCGCAGTCAGCGAGCTTGCCCATCGCGCCGGTGCGCGGGCCGTTGTCGACAATACTTTTTTGTCGCCAGCGTTGCAGAACCCGCTCGCGCTGGGCGCCGACATCGTGGTGCACTCGACCACCAAATACATCAACGGTCACAGCGATGTGGTCGGCGGGGCGGTGGTTGCCGCCCGCAGCGAAGATGCCCAGCAACTTGCCTGGTGGGCCAACGCACTGGGTATGACGGGCTCGGCCTTCGACAGTTTTCTCACGCTGCGCGGTTTGCGCACCCTGCATGCACGGATTCAGCTACACGAGACCAATGCCGGTGCACTCGCGGCCTGGCTGGCAGGGCAGCGCGGCGTCCGCCGGGTGTACTACCCGGGTCTCGAGAGCCACCCAGGTCACGTCGTCGCCCGGCGGCAGCAGCGTGGCTTCGGCTCGATCATCAGCATCGAACTCGAGGGCGGTGCCGTCGCCGTCAAGGATTTCGTCGGCCAGCTGCGGCTGTTTTCGTTGGCCGAATCGTTGGGCGGCGTCGAGAGCCTGATCGCCCATCCGGCAACCATGACCCACGCGGCGATGGACCCGGCCGCGCGCGCCGCAGCGGGTCTGGTCGACGGTTTGCTGAGGCTCTCGGTCGGCATCGAGGCGGAAGCGGACTTGCGCGACGACCTTGCTGCCGGCCTGCAGCGGATTGCCTGACCGCCCGCTCGCGCTATCTCTTCAGGCTTGCAGGGCCTCGAGTACGGCGTCACCCATGCCGCGAGTCGTCAGCGGCGTGGCCCCAGCTGCGGCGATGTCCGCGGTGCGCGCGCCGGCCGCCAGCGCTGCGGCCACTGCGGCCTCGATCGCTGCTGCCTCGGCGTCGAGACCGAGGGAATGACGCAGCAGCAGCGCGGCGCTGAGGATCGTGCCGCAGGGATTGGCGATGCCGCGTCCCGCGATATCCGGCGCCGAACCGTGGATGGGTTCGTAGAGGCCGCGACGACCATCACCCAGCGCAGCGGAAGGCAATACACCGAGCGAGCCTGCGAGCATTGCGCCTTCGTCGGTGAGGATGTCGCCGAACAGGTTTTCGGTGAGGATGACGTCGAAATCGCGCGGCCGGCGGATGAGATGCAT
>CAZIRD010000056.1:0-16347 GCA_964541625.1 uncultured Acidibacter sp. | reverse complement strand
CCGCTACTATCGCATCGGGCGGGTTCCCGTGAAAGGGCAAGGGATCGGTCCGGCCGACGGCCGTTATGGCCTGATCCGAACTTGGGCTAGACTCTCGGGGAAATGAGTTCAGAAACTACCCCAGAGACCACCAAAGAGCCGCAGTACGACGTCTGCCTCAACCTGCGAGACCAGCAGGGCTTCGCCCGTTTCGGGCTGATGAGCAACGTCGCCTGGCATGAAGATCCGAAGCGCCTGACTTTTCTTTTGTCGCGCTACAAGTTCGTCGCCAAGATGCTCTCGGGCCTAGGCCGGGTCGTTGAAGTGGGGTGTGCGGACGGCTTCGCCACCCGGGTGGTGCGACAGGAAGTCGGCCATGTTTTGGCGACAGACGTCGACCCCCTATTCATTGCCGACGCCAGCGGGCATGTGGACCCGCGCTGGCCGGTGGAGTACCGGGCGCACGATATCCTCGCGGGCCCGGTGGAGCCGCGAAACTTTGATGCGGCCTATGCCATCGATGTCCTGGAGCATATTCCCGCCGAGGATGAACCGAGGTTTTTGGCCAACGTCATGCAGTCCATCAGTCCAACCGGCGTGGTCATCATCGGTACGCCCTCGGTGGAGTCACAGCTTTATGCCTCCCCCGCCAGCAAGGCCGGCCATGTGAACTGCAAGACCGGCGAGACCATGCGCGCAACACTGTCGCCATGGTTTCACAACGTGTTCATCTTCTCGATGAACGACGAGGTGTTGCACACCGGTTTCTTCAGGATGAGCAATTACATCTTCGGCGTCGGCGCCCACCCGAAAACGCGATGACCCTGCTATCGCCCCAACCCCGGATGCCCCGCGCATGAAAATCCGCAAACGCACCACCTGCAGGCTCTGCGACTCCGGGAAGCTGGAACTGGTCTGTCCGCTCAAGCCGACTCCGGTGGCGGAAAAGTATCGCGCTACGCGCGAAGAGGCGCTGAGCATCCCCGCCGTATCACTCGATCTTTACCGCTGCGATGACTGCGGCCACGTGCAGATCCTCGACCTCGTCGAAGCCGACTACCTCTTCGGCGCGGACTACACTTACCGCTCCGGGCAGACCAAAGGCATCGTTGAGCATTTCGAGGACTACGCCGAGAAAGCCTGGAACCGGCTCGGGATGAAATCCGGCGATCTGGTGCTGGAGATTGGCAGCAACGACGGCACGCTGCTGGAGCAGTTCAAGCGCCGGGGCGCGCGCGTCATCGGTGTGGACCCAGCCAGCACGATCGCGAGCGAGGCCAATCAGCGGGGCATCGAGACCATTGCCGCTTTCTTCACTCCTGCGCTCGCCGCCGAGATCGTGGCGAAACATGGGCGTGCAAAGCTCATTGTCGCCAACAACGTGTTTGCGCATGCGGACAATCTGCAGGACATCGCGCATGGCATCTCAAAGGTGGTAACCGACGACGGCGTGTTCATGTTCGAGGTCAGCTATCTGAAGGACGTGCTCGATCATTGCCTGCTCGGCACGATCTTCCACGAGCACTTTTCCTACCACGCAGTGACGCCGATGCAGCGTTTCCTGCGTCGCCATGGTCTCGAACTCTTCCACGTCGAGCGCAACACGATACAAGGCGGCTCGATCATCATGAGTGCCCGTGCATCGGCGGCGACATACCCCACCGACCCGTCGCTGACGGACATCCTCGCACTCGAAGCACAAACCGGGCTCAACACCCGAGCGGCCCTGGCTGACTTCGCGGCAAAGCTGCAGAAGTTGCGCACCCAGGCGACCGACTTCGTCCGACAAGCCAAGGCAGAAGGGAAATCCATCGCCGGCTTTGGTGCCGCGCGCAGCGGCACCACGCTGATCGCACAACTCGAAATCGGTGATGCGATCGACTGCATCTTCGACGACCACCCGGACAAGCACGGCAAGTACAGCGCGGGCTTCGGCATCCCGGTAGTCAAGACCACGGAAATCGCCAGTCGACAGCCCGACTACATCATCATCCTCGCGTGGGTGTTCGCCGAGAAAATCATGCGCTCGAATCGCGCGTACGCCGAGGCCGGCGGCCAGTGGGTCACCTGCGTGCCGGAGCTGAAAATCACCCGCGCATGAAAGCGCAGTGCTGCCGGGCACCTCGCTGCGGCGGGAGTTTGCGCACCCTGCTGGAAACGGGGGAGCACCCGGTCTCAAACGGCTATGTCAGGGTCGGCATGGTCGCAGCGGTCAAGCCCCTTACCTTGGCCCGTTGCGAGCGCTGCAAGCTGCTGCAACTCGCCGGGACTTTTTCGGAGTCCGACCTGGCGGCCGCAGTGCCCAAATGGGTTCGCTACGGTGAGCCGGAGGCGCATCTCGATCAAGTCGCAAGCGTCTTGGCTGATTTGCTCGGAAATGATCGAACCCGAACCGTCGCTGGACTCAGCTATATCGACCAGTCGCTGCAGGATCGCCTGCGGACGATGGGCTTTGAGCAGCAGCATTCGCTGGACGTTCTGAATGGCGTTGAGCCGACGAACCGATGCAGCATCGAGTCCGTTCTCGCCGGCATACAGGGCGGCAGTTGGCACTCCGACGGCAGGCGATTCGATCTCTTGCTGGCCCGGCATGTGTTTGACCATGTGCGGGATCTCGAGGCCTTTTGCCGGTTCGTCCGCGCCAGCCTTGCCGAGCACGGCCGCGTCGTGTTGGAGGTCCCGGATTCCACCCCGGATATCGTCGCACGCAACCCGCTGATGCTCTGGGAAGGCCACGCGAGCTATTTCTCACCGCGCAGTTTGCGCCGTACGCTGGAGGCGTCGGGGCTCAGAGTCATTACTCAGCGTCAATTTGCGCCCGGCGGCCACGCGCTGCTCTGGGCCGTTTGCGCACCAGCCGTTGACGAGCCGGACGAGTCCTCGATAAGCGAGATGCCGGATCTAGACGAGGCAGCGATCGACGAGTTCGTTCATGCCTTTGCGCCCAACCGCAACGCACTGCGTGACGCCATGTCGCAGATCCGTGCGCGCTACGCGAAGGTGGTGATGCTCGGCGCCGGGCACATCGGCAATCTCTTCCTCAACCTTCACGGTCTTGGTCGCTATATCGACTGCGTGCTTGACGACGATGCGCGTAAAAGTGGTCTTCTGCTGCCGGGGAGCCAACTGCCGATCCAGCCCGGGTCCGCCGTCGCAGGGCTGGATGATCTCTTCATCCTGATGGCGGTGAACCCGGCCATCGAGGAACGCGTCATCGACAAGTGGCGCCAGCAAATCCCGAATGCCGCATTTGGCTCGATCTTTTCGCAAAGCCCGCGCAGTATCACCCGTCACTGAAACATGAATACAACCCGCCGCACCGGACCGAACGTCCATGAATCCTGCCTGCCCCATGGCAGCCTCGATGCGGCCGCGATGACGTTCGTCAGCCGTGATGCCGCTGAATCCGCGAAGCGGCGGGCACGCGTCTGCTGTCATCGCTCGCTCGAGGACAGCCCGCAGGAGATGATCATCTGCCTTGAGCCGCGCACGTACATCCGTCCACACCGTCACTTCGGTCGTGCGGAATCGGGCCTTGCCCTGCAAGGGGTGGCGGATGCGGTGTTCTTTGATGATCACGGCAACATCACCGACGTATGGCCGATGAGCACCTTCGACTCGGGCAAGCGCTTTTTCTATCGTATCCAGGAGCCGGTATTCCACTGCCTGGTCGTTCGCGATGGAGCTTTCGTATTCCACGAAGTCTCCACCGGACCGTTCTCCCGGGATAGTTCCGAGTTCGCGCCCTGGAGTCCTCCTGAGGAGGATACCGAGGCGGTATCGCGCTTCCTAGACGATCTCGCGACAAAGATCGACAGCGTCTATCGCCGCGGCAGCAATGACTGACGCTTCGACCCCAAGGCGGCGTATCGCCGTTCTCGGCGCAGACAGTTTCATCGGGCAGAGCATGTTCGCGCGCCTCCGGGCGGCAGGCCATGAAGCCTTGGGCACGACCCGCCGCGACCCGCACGGTCGGGAAGGACTCCTGCATCTCGATCTCCTCAACGAGCCGACCTGGCACGACCTGCTCAAGGCCCGCCCCGACATCGCGATCGCCTTCTTCGCCATCAGCAAACTCGATGAATGCGAGGTCGGGTCAGGAAGTCACGACATCAACGCGCTGCGCATCCCCGCTCTGCTGGAACGTCTGGCACATGAAGGATGCCGAACCGTATTCCTCTCGACCAACAGCGTGTTTGGCGGCAGTCGGGAACTGCCCGACGAGGACGACCCGGTAGAGCCCCAGCTTGCCTACGCGCGGCAAAAACACGAGGCGGAGTTACGGCTGCGCAACCTACCGGGCGAGTTGGGGCATGTCGTGGTGCGCATCACCCGTAGCATCAGCGCGGACCTCCCGCCTTTTAAAAGCTGGATCGCCGATCTTCGCGCGGGCAAGCCCATATCAGCCTTCGAGGATTTCATCTTCGCACCGATGACTCTGCCCCATGTCACCGACGGTCTGCTGCGCATCGCCATGAGCAAGCACAGCGGGGTGTTTCATCTCTCGGGCACGGATGTGACCTATTTCGACCTCGCTCGCGAATTCGCCGCGCAGTTGGCGAGGCCGCTGCACACCGTGCACCGTACCAATTCGCTGGCTGAAGGTGTGCACCTGTGGTTCAGACCGCAGTACAGTGCGCTCGGCATGCGCCGTACAACCGAACTGCTGGGACTGCGGCCGCAACCGTTCGCGGAAGTGGTCGCCCACCTGCTCGCCTCACAGTCCTCCAGCGAGAGCCCATGAAGCACGCCTGTCACGAATGTCGCAGCGATGATGTACTCGTCTTCGACGAATACGCCGCACTGCCGCGAGTCACGTCCGACTGCAAACCCTGGCCAAGCGGCGGCGAGCTACTGCTCTGCCGCCGATGCGGTCTCCTGCAGTCCAGCGTCAACCCGCGATGGCTCGAGGAGATCACGCGGATCTACGCGGATTACGATTGCCACTACCAGTCCGGCGGCATCGACCAGGCGGTCTACGACCTGTCGAGCGGCCAGCCCATCAAGCGGGCCGACAAGCTGCTCGCGACGCTGGCCAGCTCGGGTCTGCTGCCGAAGCCGGTGAGTACGCTGGTGGATGTGGGTTGCGGCAGCGGCGCTTTTCTGGCCGCATGTGGTCGGCATCTCGCGGACTGGAAACTCGTAGGTCTCGATCAGACCAACAAGTTCGAGGCGGCGATCCGCGCGCTACCCGGCGTCGTCGGCTTTCAGGAGGGCCAGCTCCACCAACTCACGGGCAGCTTCGGTGTGGTGACCTTGATCCACGTGCTCGAGCATGTCCCGGCGCCCTCGACGAGTCTCGTGGTGCTCAGCGCGAGGCTGCAACCGAACGGCGTCTTTTTCATTCAGGTGCCCTCCTACGAGTCCAATCCGTTCGAACTCGTGGTAGCCGACCATGCATCGCATCTCGATGGGCGGCAATTACGACGTATCGTCAATGCTGCGGGCGGACACCCCCTGCACGATGATCTGGACTGGTTGCCCAAGGAAGTGAGTCTCGTGTCCTCAGTCTGCTCCGGGCCACGGGACCATGATTTGCCCACGGCGACGGAGATTGCCGCGACGGAGGTCTCTGTGCGCAAGCGTTTGCGCTGGCTGTCAACGGTGGCCGATGCGGCGCGGGAGGCCGTCAGCAGAAAGACTTTCGGTGTTTTCGGCACGTCCATCGCTGCCAACTGGTTGCTGGGCGTGATCGGCGAGACCGCCGTGGATTTCTTCGTTGACGAAGATCCCGCGCGTCGAGGCCTGCAACACTGCGGTCGACCGGTGCTCACGCCGGCGGAGATACCGAGCGGCGCTACGGTCTTCGTACCGCTGGCGCCCGCCGTAGCGGCACAGGTCCAGTCGCGATTGAGTTCGCCCCGCTTCGATCTTGTGGTGCCGGAGTTTTGATCCAACCGGTCTGCCGCGTCATGCGGGTTCAATCACTCGAAATAAATGAACGAATGATCGCCGCCGTAGCCGGTAGTGTCGAACCACCATTGCCAGTCGTCGGGTGAATTGAACTGCTCGCAGGTGAGCTGCCAGTAGAGCAGGTTCGCCTTCTCGGTCTCGTTGCGGTAGGACTCGACGCAGATGTACTTGCGCTTGCCGACCCGCTCGATCTCTCGCAGCGCGGCTTCAAGGTCGCGGTTGTGCAGGTTGTGCAGCGTGTTGATCGTGAAGACGAAGTCGAAGGACTGGTCTTCATAGGGCAAGCTCGCCGCCGTGCCGTGGTCGATCAGCGCTTTCATCTCAGGATGAGCATGCTCGATGGCATAGGTCGACACATCCAGCCCGCGCACCTGCAGGCCCGGCAGTACCTGGGTGAGCTCGAACAGCTGAAATCCTTTGCCACAGCCGATGTCGAGCACGCGATCACCCGGCTTGAGTT
The DNA here is from genome assembly GCA_964541625.1 of uncultured Acidibacter sp. Taxonomy (GTDB): domain Bacteria; phylum Pseudomonadota; class Gammaproteobacteria; order Steroidobacterales; family Steroidobacteraceae; genus UBA964. The sequence goes on along the minus strand of CAZIRD010000056.1, from coordinate 9,995 downwards.
GGTAATGATCTACCATCGCCCGCGCGACGGGCGCCCAGCGACCGGGCATGTAGCGATAGCCGCCGTAGCAAATCCTCCGATCTCCATCCCAATAGTCGTAACCCCACTGCTTGGCGAGGGCAGCGGCCTTCGCCTTGGGGTAATCAGGATCGTTTACGCGAGCGAGGTAGTCGCGCGTGGTGGCTTTGTGCAGGGGGGACATGAAGTCGATGTAGGCCATGTGTTACCCGAACCTCGTCTCGCGCAAGGACAACTGGACGCGACGCAGCAACTCGGCGTTCTGCCGGTCTGCGTACCGGCTGGAGAACGCCGGGTAACGGCGCTCATCCAGCGGCGCGAGGATGATCGCCTGCCACTTTGCGGCGAGCAAGCGACCGAGTATCGCCGCTCGTCGCTTAAGGGCAGAAGTATCGCCCCGCAGCGCCATCGCTTCAGCCGCTTCGTCGAAATAGCCTGGGTCGATCGGCACACGAGGCTGCAGAAAGAGATCCGCCAGAGTCTTCGCAGGATCATCGAAACCGGCATATTCGAAGTCGAGGAAGATGGGTGCGCCATTGACACAAAGTGCATTGTGAAAGCCGAAGTCACCCGGAGAAATCAGCGCTTGCTCGCGGCCGATGGCGTCGTCAAGTTCGCCGTGGGTGATCGCTGCAACGATGTGGCGCCTCGCCAAGTCAAAGTTTTCTCGCAATCGATCGAGGGCGGCTCTTGCGCCAGGCTGCAAAGGGCCAGGGAGGTGTCCAATGCCTAGACCCGCGACCCGTCCCTCGATATGCGCGATATGCGCGGTGATCGATAGATAACCCTCGCGGGCTGGGAGTGGATATCGCCTTACCCGATCGCGGTCTGCGTTGATGTCACGGTAGAACTGCAAGGCAGCCCGAACGGCTGCGGCCGGCACCGGCTCACCCTCGACGTAGGGATGACCCTCGATCGCCGTCATCGCGATCATCTCCTGCGATTCATGGACAGCCAACAGTGCCGGTACGAAGCGGTTCGCCAAGACCGCCGCATGACGCAGGAAGGCGACCTCGGCCTCACGCCGAGAAACTTCCGCGCCGAAGTTCTGCTCGCGGTAGCGCTTGATGACCAGAGTGCCCCGCGGCCCGCGGCAGCGAAACAGGTGGTTGTTCGCGCCGCCCGCCAGCGGCTCGATATCGACAGGCGTCCCCAGCAACTCGGTCGCCCAGCGACCGACTTCAGCGTCCGGAGGAGTCACTCGCCAGCACCAGAGCCTTGAGTGCGACCCAGGAGTTGACCGTCGTGCCGGTCCACGCGGCGGGCCCGCCATCCGGCGCAAAGAGCACGCCGCGCGCAGCCGTCGGGAAGCGCGGATCAAGCAAAATCTCGGGCAGGTCGTCGAGAAAAACCTCGCAACTCATCCGACCGATAGCCTCGACTTTGCCGGCCTTGTCTTCATAGAAGGCAATGCTGTGCAGCGCATCCGGCAGGTGCGAGCTGATCCACGCCTTCGCATGGGCGTGTAGATCATGACGTTCACCGAGATAGGGGAAGCGGGTCCTGTGACTGATCACCGCCAGCGTATGCCCGCGATCACTCAATTCGTGGATCACCTCGACCGCATCGGGAAAGGCCTGCGCGTGACTCATACCGGGGCCATAGAGCGTCCCCTGAAAACGCGTCCACGCCTCTTCCTGGCCAAGGCGCCGCAGGTGGTCACGGATGGCAAGCTTGGTTCGGGGCAACGCGGCAGGGAGATCGAACTGCTGCTCGGCGAGCGTCGCAATCGCGTTGTCGTAGCAGACGATGGTGTTGTCGAAATCCAGACCGACGATCATGGTTTGCCGGGCAGCAGGTTCCTGACGGCCTCGACGATCGATGCCGCATCGATCCCCGCCAGTTTGCGGGCATAGCCCTGCGAGCCCGCCTTGCTCAAAAAAATATCCGGCACGCCTAGCGGCAGGACGCGTCCCGCGTAGTGCAGCCGCTGTGCGGCGGCCAGTACGCTCTCGCCAAAACCGGCTGCGGCCGAGTGTTCCTCGACCGTGACCACATACCGGTGGCTAGCAAACAGCGCCTGCAGGTCGATCTCGGCGAGCGGCTTGATCGTATGGGCGAAACTCACAGAGGGGCGTATGCCGGTCTCCCCCAAACGCGCAGCCGCCGCGACGGCTTCACTCGCCACGGTTCCCGCCGCGATGATGGCGACCGTCTCGCCTGCGGAAAACTCGGTCAAGCGACCGAGCGGCGCGAGGCGCTCGAAGGGCAGGATGTCCTTTTCGCCTTTCTTGCCGATGCGGATGTAGGTCGGCTGCGTATCGCTCAGCGCCGCCCGGAGCACATGACGCAGCGAGGGGGCATCCCAGGGCGCGAGGATGCGCATGTTCGGAATCGCCCGCAGGATCGCGAAGTCCTCGAGCGAATGGTGCGTGGGTCCGAGGCTGGCGTACGAGAGACCGGATCCCGTGCCCACGATGATCACCGGCGCTTCGTGGTAGGCAACATCCACCCGGATCTGTTCGAGACAACGCGTCGTGGTGAACGGTGTGATGGTGTAGGTGATCGGCCGCAGGCCACTCAAGGCCATTCCGGCCGCTACCCCCATCATGTTCGCTTCCGCGACTCCGCAGTTGATGAACTGCGTCGGCGACTGCGCGCGCAACTTGTCGAAGAGTCGGTTGCCGATATCACCCGACAGCAAGACGATCCGCGGATCTTTGCCGGCAAGCTGGGTCACTTCATCCGCGAAGGCGTTTCTCACGTTTGTCTACTCGTGGGTCCGCGGTGCTAAGCCGTCGAGCCGGACGGCCTCGGCGGCAATATGCAGCTCGGCCGCGGCCTTGCGCACCTCGTCTGCCGACGGGATGCGGTAGTGCCAGTTGTTGTCGTCTTCCATGAAGGAGATTCCCTTGCCCTTGGTGGTGTGGGCGATGATCACCTTCGGTTGCAGTTCAACCCGCTTCGCGACGGCCGCCTCGATAGCCTGGAAGTCGTGACCGTCGATTTCTTCGACGGCCCAGCCGAAGGCTGCCCACTTGGCGGCGAGCGGTGCCAGCCCCAGCACGTCGTTGCTGCGGCCCGTCGCCTGCCATTTGTTGTAGTCGACGACAACGGTCAGGGAATCCACCTTTTGCGCGGCGGCCATCAAGGCCGCCTCCCAGACAGCGCCCTCATTGCACTCGCCGTCACTGACGACCACATAAGTACGATAGCCCGCACCTCGTATGCGCGCCGCCAGTGCCATGCCGAGTCCCATGGGCAAGCCGTGTCCCAGCGAGCCCGTCGCCGCTTCGATCCCGGGCAGATACTTGGGCGCCGGAGGGTGCTCGCCAAAAATTGCGCCATCCTTGCCGTAGTCCTCGAGATCCTCCACGGCAAAAAAACCGCGTTCGGCCAACACCTGGAAGAGTACGGGGGCTGCGTGACCCTTGCTCAGGATGAAGCGGTCACGTGCCTCGTTCCGGGGTTCTTGCGGATCGATCCGCAGGACTCGCCAATAAAGATAGACCAGCAGGTCGAGACACGAGAGGCAGGAGCCAAGATGCGGGGTACCCGAAAGATGCGAGGTGCGCACCGTTCGGAACCGCAAGGTACGCGCGAGTTGCTCGAGTTCCTGATGTGGCATCGTCATGGCTTGTGGATGTAGCCGATCGGTTGCTTCTCGAGTTGCGCAAGATTCCGTCGCGCCCAGTCGATAACCTGAATGAGGCCATCTTCAAGGGATACCCGATCGACCCAGCCAAGCGCGCGCATCTTGTCGCTGTTCAGCCAGTAGGCGCTGTCCTTGCCAAGGCGCTCGGGGGCCACGTCCACGGCAGCCTCAAAATCGACGCCAAGCATCTTGCAGAGCATCTCCACGAGTTCGCGGATCGAAACGATGCGCTTCGTCGAGATGTGGTACGTCTCGCCCACCGGCGCTTCGGTTGCGATTTGCCAGGTCGCCGTCGAGACATCGTCCATGTGGATGAACGATCGCGTCGAAACGCCGCCGCCGTGCAACTGCAGACGGCGTCCGGTGAGCAGGAAAAACACCGTGCGCGGAATGATCCGGTAAAGCGGCTGTCCCGGCCCGTAGACGTTGGCGGCACGGGTACTGACCACCGGCAAGCCATAGGTCTCCCGATAAATCTTGAAGAGCATGTCCCCCGCCGCTCGCGAGACGGCATACGGCGTCGAAGGATTCACGGCGGCCTCTTCGGTAATCCAGCCGTCCGTCGACCCATAGACCTCGGGCGTCGTCACGTGCACGTAGCGATCAAGAAAATCGAGATGCCGCAGGCGCTCTGCGAGCCGCGCCACGGTCACGACATTGGTACGCATCCAGTCGTCGGGCTTGTCCCAACTCTCCCCAACCATGCTCTGGGCAGCGAAGTTGAATACGATCCGCGGCTTACGCTCGCCGAGCAGCGACATCAGCCGATCGAGATCGTGGTTGAGATCGAGAGCCTGGAATTGCAGGCGCGCCTGCGCTTTCTGCCACGTGTAGGGCAGAAAGACCTCATCGGGTTCCGCCGAACGGCTGAGCGCGAGCACGTCGATGCCACGCTCGAGGAGGTACGCGCAAAAGCTCGCTCCCGAGAAGGAATTCGAGCCGATGACGCAGACTTCGCTCACTCTGCCTCCACCGCGGTGAGATCCACCATGCAGCGCCCCGCAGTCGAGCCGTCGCGCATCCCGGCAATCAGGCGGTTGATCGCCGAGAGCGGCTGCACCTCGGTGATGAGGTCGCGGAAACTGATTTCTCTCGCCGCTGCGAGCCCCATGTAGCGTGGGATGTCGAGGTGGGGCTGCGCCTCACCACCGTGGGTCCCGCACACATGCTTGCCGAAATGCATCGGCAGCGTATAAAGCGTGGTGTTCGCGCCTTTCTTCGGCACGCCGACGAGCAGCACACGACCCCTCGGCCCGACGAACTCGTAGCCCCGCGAGATCACCTCGGGCAGGCCTGTGTTGTCAATGAAGACGTCCGGTGCACGCTGACCGAATACTTGCGTCAAAGCGGCCCAGGGATCCACCGTCCGCGCGTCGATGATCTTGGTCGCACCGCAGCGTTTCGCAAGACGCAGCCGATTTTCGAAAAGATCGACCGCCACTACCTCTCGAGCACCCGCGAGATGAGCTGCCTGGATGATGTTGAGGCCAATACCCCCGGCACCGAAGACGATGACGTCCTCGCCGAGACGCAGGTCTGAAAGGTTATCGATGAGGCCGAAGCCCGTGGTGACCGCGCAGCCGAAAAGCGCCGCGGCCATCAAGTCAGCGGTCGCAGGGATGGGCGTCAGCCGGTTCTCGGACACCACGGCATGACGATTGAAGGTGGTGACCCAACCGGCGTTCAGTACCGCAGACCGCCAGCTGTACTGCGGGACCACCGACTCGATACCGAGGGCTGGCTTCCAATGCGCGACCACGGTGTCGCCCGGCTTGACCTGACGCACGCCCGGTCCGACAGCCAAGACCGTTCCGGATGCCTCGTGCCCGAGAAGATGCGGCAGCCACTTGTCGGGACCCTTCGCCCCATCGATCTCACCGAGCTGACTGCCGCAGATGCCGCTGTAGGCGAACTCCACCAGCACCTGACCCACCTCGAGGTGATCAGGCAGTTCGATCTGATCGATCACCAAGGGCTGGTGCTGGGCGACGAGGATCGCCGCCCGCGTCGACTTCGGGTGAAGGTCGCTATCGAGCCTGGTCACGGTGTTCGTACAACCATTGCATCAGCATGTGACCGACGACGAGTTGCAGGTCCTCGCTGATCTGCATGTCATCAACAGCCACATGGATCGGTACGTCCGCCAAGGCTTTTGCCTTGCCGCCGGAATAGCCAAGAACCGCGAAGCTGCGCACGCCAAGCGTCCTGCAGCACTCGAGCGCGCGCAACACGTTGGGGGAGTTGCCGCTGCCGCTGAACGCGAGAGCGAGATCGCCAGGCTGAGCCAGAACGGCAAGCTGCTTGGCGAAGATATGCTCATAGCCCTCGTCGTTGGCCAGGCAGGTGAGCACCGCACTATTGGCCGGCAGCGCATGCACCCGCAGCGCATGGCCCTCGACCCGCGCGATACCGTAGAGGAAGTCGTTGGCGAGATGGATCGCGTTACCGGCCGAACCGCCGTTACCAAAGATGAAAAGCTGTCGTCGCGCACGCCAGCAGTCGAACAGCGCGCCAGCCAGCTCTTCAACCTGCTGCAGCGGGATGAGCCGCATGGCCGCCTCGAGCCGCGCGAGATAGTCATGGCCGAACCGCTCGAAGGCCGACCTGCTCATGCGCCCTTCCCGCTGGCGTAGAGGGTCTGCTGCATCCATTTGAGGTTGTAGAAGCGATCCTCATCGCGCAGCGAACCCGCACGGAATGCCGCGCCGATCTCGTCGATCGCCGTCTTGACGGATTTCTTTGGTCGAAAGCCGGTTGCGAGGATCTTGTCACTGTTGACGCGATACGAGCGCGGATCGTTGGAGGGCTTCACGGTGATCTTCGCACCCGAGACCTCGGCGATCATGTTGGCGATTTCGAGGATGGACAGATTCTCGAAGCCCGCGTTGAAGACCCCGGTGACCTGCGGACGATCGAGCAGGTAGAGGTAAAGGTCGGTGATGTCATCGATATGGATATTGGGGCGTGTCTGCTCGCCACCCAGTACCGTGATCTCGCCGCGCGCGAGCGCCTGCATGGTCAGCATGTTCACGGCCACATCGAGTCGCATCCGCGGCGAGAGACCGCAGACCGTGGCGGGACGGACGATCTGCACCGCCATCCGGTCGGCGTAGCTGAGCAGCACCCGCTCCCCCACCATCTTGGTTTTGTTGTACTCGGAGAGCGGCACGAGTTCGAGGTCCTCGGTAACCTGTGCCTCATCCTTGAGCCCATAGACGCTGCCCGAAGAGGCGTAAATGAAATGCGGAATGCCTAGCCGCGCCGCCTTGTCGGCGAGCTGCATGGTGGCTAGGCAACTGATTTCCCAGGTGAGCTTCGGGTCGAGTTCCGAGCAGGGGTCATTGGCCACCGAGGAGAGGTGGATGACCGCATCGACACCCTGCAAGGGCACCGAAGCGATATCCCTAACGTCACCCTCGACGATCGAGAGTCGGGGATGGCCGGGCAGAAAGTTCCCGAACCACATGATGTCGAAGGCGATGACGTCGTGACCGGCCGCGAGCAACTTCGGGACCAGAACTGTGCCTTTATAACCGCAGGCGCCTGTCACCAGTACTTTCAAGACACTCACCCCGAGGTTGTTGTCCGGCCCTGCCTTTCGAAGTCTCGCCGGGCCGTCGCTAGCGAGTCCGGCGTGCCGATATCCCGGTGGTACGCCTTGTTCTGCCAGGTCACCAGCCGACCAAGGAGCCGGGGAATAATGTCCCGACTGATGTCGAAAACGGCCCTTTTTTCATCGCGCCCGATGATATCAAACACCCCCGGGGAAAACAGAAACACGGCTGCGTTGGCAAGATTCCCGGGCGGATTTTCGACCTTTTCGTGCATCGCCCGCAGCACGCCGCGCGGGTCCGTTTCGACGATGCCGCAGGATCGTGGATCGTCGGTCTCGAAAGTCATCATGGTGCCGACGCAGCCCGCCGGTCGGTTTCGGTGCGCCCCGACAAACCCCTGCCAATCGATGACCGAGAGATTGTCGGCGTGGGCGACCAGAAAATCGCCGCCCGCCAGCGCATCGCGTTGGGAAAGCAAAGTACCGCCCGGCCCGAGTAACCTCTCCTCGCGAGCCAAGGTCACCCAGCCCGCATGCGGTCCGTGGCGGACATAATCCTCGACCAGTGTCGGCAGATAATGGGTATTGATGATGGCCTCATGAAACTCCCCCGAGGCCTGCAGCGAGTCCAGCCAGTGCCCGAGCAGCGGCTTGCCGCCGATGTCGACGAGGCATTTAGGCGTCGTCAGCGTGAGGGGTCTCAGCCGGGTACCCTCGCCGGCAGCCAGGAGAAGGGCTTTCAAGTGGGCGGCTCCGGATCAATCCGCCCAGCCGCCAAGGCTAAGCGTTCGGAGAGCGAGATTTTGACCGACTCGACGACATGTTCCCAGTCTCCTCGCGAGGGCTGCCTGAACAATCTTGCCGTGGGATACCAAGGCGAATCATCACGGTCCAGCATCCACCGGTAGTCCGGCATCCAAGGCAGCATGATGTACACCTCCTTGGCGAGAGCTCCGGCGAGGTGGGCGATGCTCGTATCCACGGAGATGACGAAATCCATGCAACTCACCAAGGCAGCAGTCTCCGAAAGATCCGCGAGTTCCTCTTGATGCTGTCGTAACACCGGCATGGCACCGAGCGTCTTGATGTCCTCTGGTCGGTACTCGATCTGCAGCGAGTGCCACTCGACAGGGAGGTCCAACAGAGGTCGGAGGAACTGCAGGGGAATGCTGCGCTTGGCGTCGTTATCGTGCTGGCTCGAGCCGGACCAGACCAAGCCGACTCTCCGGGCCGAGGCTGTGCCAAGTCTTTGCTGCCACCTGTGCACCTTCACCGGATCGGCGTGAAGGTAGGGGACCTGCGCCGGGATCGTTGCAGCCATAGCACTGGTCGCGTACGGCAAACTCATCAGCGGACAGTGCAGGTCGACCGCAGCAAACTCCCCGGTCTGCTCTATCGAGACAGGAGGATCCAACATATTCGCGACCGGCCAAAGCTTCGGCGGCAGGGCAAGCGACACCGTCGCCCCCGCGGCCACGAGCAGCGGGACATACCGAAGATGCTGGATCGCATCGCCAATCCCCTGTTCCGAGTACAGCAATAGCCGCTTGCCGCGAATGTCCTGCTCGCCCCGCCATGCCGCGCCACCTAGGCCGCGAGCCGGATCCAGAGTCTCAGCCCGCTTGAGACGCCACTCGTACTCCCGCCATCCTTCCCCTAAACGCCCGACCAGAAGCAACAGCAGCGCACGGTTGTAGTGAGCGTCGACGAACTCCGGGCGAAGTGATATCGCCCGCTCATAGGCGCATAGCGCTTCGTCGAAGCGTTTGACTTCGCTCAGCAGATTACCGTGATTGAACTGAATGTCGGGATCATCGGGAGCGATGCGAACTGCTGCAGACAAGCTTGCCTCAGCCTCATCGAAACGACCCAAGGCCTGCAGCACGGCACCTCGGTTGCTCAGCGCCTCGACATACTGCGGCTGCAAGCGGATGGCCTCATCAAAACCATGCAGGGCTTGCAGCGGTCGCTGCAACAACCGACAGGTATTGCCGCGATTGAAGTGCGCCTCGGCGTAGTCCGGCTGAAGACCAATTGCAGCCTCGAAAGCGCCAAGAGCTTCAGCCGTGCGGCCAAGTCGGAGCAGAGTCTGCCCACGGTTCTTATGCACCAAAGCGTTGGTGGGATTGATCCTCAACGCCGCCTCCAACCGACCGAGCGCCATAACATAATCGCCCTGCTGGGCCAGCAAGGCCCCAAGCAACTGCAGGGCATCGAAGTGCATGGGATTTCCGCGCAGGACTTCCTCGTACAGCGACCGGGCCCGGTCGAGTCGCCCTGCCCGATGGAAATCGACTGCCGCCGCAAGTCGACTTTGTTCCTGCAAGCGTCAGCCCACGCCTGAAACGGGCAACTCCGCAGCACCGAGTCGGATACCGCGTTCGTCCTTCGCAGACACCAACGGCTCGCCCTCGAACGGCCAAACGATGCCGATTTCAGGATCGTTCCAGAGAATGCAGCGCTCGGTCGCGGGAGCATAAAAATCTGTGGTCTTGTAGAGGAAATCTGCGCTGTCACTGAGGGTGACGAAGGCATGGGCGAAGCCGGGCGGAATCCAGAGCTGCCGCTTGTTGTTCTCTGAAAGAACCTCGCCAACCCACTGACCGAAGCTTGGCGAACCTTGGCGGATATCGACCGCCACGTCGAACACCTCGCCCGCGACCACCCGCACCAGCTTCCCCTGCGCATGGGGTGGCAACTGATAGTGCAAGCCCCGCAGCACGCCCTTGCGCGAGCGCGAGTGGTTGTCCTGAACGAATGTCACTGGCCGGCCAACGGCTTCGGTGAACTCGCGATCGTTGAAGCTCTCGAAGAAAAACCCGCGCTCGT
>CAZIRD010000055.1:0-17033 GCA_964541625.1 uncultured Acidibacter sp. | reverse complement strand
GTGGTACGCGGCTGGCTCGCGCTGCGCGATGTGCGTACCCTGCCCACATGAGCCGTCGCACACACCATCACACTGCGGCCCGCCGCCCGCCTTCGAGGCGATTTGGCGGCTGGGTGTTGCTCCTGCCGCTGACGCTTCTTGGCTGCGGGCAGACGGGACCGCTCTACCTGCCCGAAGACAGCGGCCCGGTCATCATCCGCCAGGGCGATGGCAGCGCGACGACAACGCAGCCGTCGGCGACGGCGCCCGCGACGCCAGCACCAACGCCGGCACCGGCACCAACACCGGCACCAACACCGGCACCAACACCAACGCCAACGCCAACATCCGCCGAGACGCCGCCGCGCTGAGCGCGGGTCATCTCGGTTTTCCCCAGCATCGCGAACGCCGGCCGCCCACTATGCTCGGCGGCGGTGAGCGCCCTGACCCGATCCGCGAGTTTTCTCCCCCCGCGGACGACCCGTGTCCGGGCAAGGTGGGCGCTCACCCTATTCACCATCGTCTGGCTGCGCACGACGCTTGCCTGTCATGCGCCCGCGGCCGGCGCAATCTTGAGTACTACGGCCATCGAGGCGCTGATCGCGCGTAGCCTTTGCAGCACGATCGACGATGGCGCTGGTCGCGCTGATCGCCCGAATCTTGCGGCGATCCGCGGCCATACGCCCGAACGCAGACCGGATCCCGCCACGCCGGATCCCGCCACGCTGTGTCTGCACGCCTTGACCGGCTGCCACGCTCGACTCGGCCGTCACAGCACGCGCTTCATGGGCATAGAGCGCCGCGTGGCGGCCGTTCGACCTCGAAATCACCGCCGCGGAATCCCCGCACCCGAATGGTCATCCGGCAATCGACTGCGCGGGCCGCCGCTCGGCGCGCTGCATGGCGGCGCACCGGGCGTATAATCGCCGGGCGTAACGTGATCCTCGCAACAACGCGATCCCCCCAACCTAAGGAATTGCCCATGAAGTCTGACAAGCTCACCCGCCGTCAGGTACTCGGTGCCACCGTACTGGGTCTGCCGGCCATCCCGGTAGTCGTCGAAACCGCCTTCGCGCAGGCGAAGCCCGCCGCCGCGGGCGCGCTGCCCGTGCTCAGCCCGACCGAACCGGCCGCCAAGGCACTGGGGTACGTCGAGGACACCAAGAAGGTCGATCAGAAGGCCAATCCGAACCACAAGCCCGAGCAGCACTGCGGCAACTGCCTGCAGTGGGCGGACAAGGACCGCAAGGCGCCGATGTCGAAGTGCAACCTGTTCCCGGGCAAGCTCGTCAAGAACCCGGGCTGGTGCAAAGTCTGGGTCAAGGCCCCCGGCGTCGCCTGATCATTCGCGGGTCGGTCGGGCAGTCGCGGTCACACGCGCTGCCCGGCCCTCCGCTCCGCCTGCCGCTGAAGCCTTCCCCGCTGCGGCATGACAACGTCTCACTCGCAGGCTGACCTCGTCCTCATCGACGGGTCGTCTTACCTTTACCGCGCCTTCCACGCCCTGCCACCGCTCACCAATTCCCGTGGTGAGCCGACCGGCGCCGTGCTCGGCGTGGTCAACATGCTGCTCAAATTCCTCCGCGAGAACGCGGCCGCGCAGCTCGTCGTCGTCTTTGATGCACCGGGAAAAACCTTCCGCGACGAGCTCTTCGCCGAGTACAAGTCGCATCGGCCGCCGATGCCCGATGATCTGCGTACGCAGGTCGAACCGCTGCTCGAAACGGTGCGCGCGCTCGGTCTACCACTGCTGCGCATCAGCGGCGTCGAAGCCGACGATGTCATCGGCACGCTCGCGCGCCGCGCGGCCGACGAGGGCCGACGCGTACTGATCTCCACCGGCGACAAAGATATGTGCCAGCTCGTCGGTCCGCAGATCACGCTGGTCAACACCATGACCGGCAGCACCTACGACCGCGATGGCGTCAAGGCGAAGTTCGACGTCTGGCCGGAACAGATGATCGACTACCTTGCCCTCGTCGGCGACAGCTCGGACAACATCCCGGGAATCGACAAAGTCGGCCCGAAAACCGCGGCGAAGTGGCTCGCCCAGTACAGCACCCTCGACAACCTCGTCGCCCATGCGACCGAAGTGCCCGGCAAGGTTGGCGAAAACCTGCGCGCCGGCCTCGAGACACTCGAGTTGTCGCGGCGGCTCGCCACCATCCGCTGCGATCTCGAGCTGCCGCCGGCGGCACTCGATCTGCAACGCAAGCCGCAGGACGATGCCGCGCTGCGTACGCTCTGGACCCGGCTGGAACTGCGTTCGCTGCTGCGCACGCTGGCCGGCGAAGGAGGCGAGGCGACGGCCACCCCAGCAGAGTCCGGCAGCCTCTCGCCCGCGTCGACCCAGACATCAACCGAGTCCGCGGCAGCGGCGAACGTGTCGGAGCTCGCGCGACCCGAGATCACGAATGCGGCGCGCGAATATGAAATCCTGCTCGATGAGCCGGGCTTCGAGCGCTGGTGCCGCGCGCTCGAGGGCGCAGAGCTGTTTGCGCTCGACACCGAGACCACCAGCCTCGATTACATGGCCGCGCGCCTTGTCGGTCTGTCGTTCTGCATCGAGCCGGGGAAAGCCGCCTATCTGCCGCTCGGCCATGACTATGTCGGCGCGCCACCGCAGCTCGACACCGCCGCGGTGCTCGCACGGCTGCGTCCACTGCTCGAGAGCGAACGCCATCTCAAGCTCGGTCATCACCTCAAGTACGACGCCCACGTGCTTGCCAACCACGGCATCACGCTGCGCGGCATGTGCTACGACAGCATGCTCGAGTCCTACGTCTGGAACAGTGTGGCCACGCGCCACGACATGGACTCGGCGGCGCTGCGTTACCTCGGCATCACCACCATCAGCTACGAGCAGGTTGCCGGCAAAGGTGCCAAGCAGATCCCGTTCGCACAGGTGAGCATCGAGCGCGCCGGGGAGTACGCCGCCGAGGATGCCGACGTGACGCTGCGCCTGCATCGCACGCTCTGGCCGGCGATCGAGCACGAACCGCTGCTCAAGCGCCTCTACGAAGAATTCGAACAACCGCTCGCGCCCGTGCTGCAGCGCATGGAACGACACGGCGTGCTCATCGATCGCGAGATGCTGCGGCTGCAGAGCGGCGAGCTCGCGCGGCGCGCCGAGGAACTCAAGGCCGCCGCCCATGCGGAGGCCGGCACCGAGTTCAACCTCGACTCGCCGAAGCAACTGCAGCAGATCCTGTTCGAGAAGATGCAGATTCCGGCGCTGCGCAAGACGCCGACCGGTCAGCCCTCGACTGCCGAGGACGTACTCGAGGAACTCGCCGAGGCCTACGCCCTGCCGCGGCTGATCCTCGACTATCGCAGCATCGCCAAGCTGCGCAGCACCTACACCGAGAAGCTGCCGCTGCAGGTCAATGCGACCACCGGCAGGGTGCATACCTCCTACCATCAGGCCGTGGCGCAGACCGGTCGACTGTCTTCGACCGACCCCAACCTGCAGAACATCCCGATCCGCACGCCCGAGGGGCGGCGTATCCGCCAGGCGTTCATCGCACCGCCCGGCCACGTACTGCTGGCGGCGGATTACTCGCAGATCGAGCTGCGCATCATGGCGCATCTCTCGGCCGATGCCGGTCTGCTGGGGGCGTTCGCCGCCGATCGCGACGTCCACCAAGCCACCGCCGCGGAGGTCTTCGGCATCGCCCAGGACGCCGTCACGGCAGAGCAGCGGCGCTCCGCCAAGGCGATCAACTTCGGCCTCATCTACGGCATGTCGGCCTTCGGACTCGCGCGCCAACTCGGCATCGAGCGCAGCGCCGCCCAAAGATATGTCGACCTCTATTTTGAGCGTTACCCCGGCGTGAAGGCCTACATGGACCGCACCCGCGAGCAGGCGCGTGAGACCGGCTATGTCGAGACCGTGTTCGGTCGGCGGCTCTACCTGCCCGACATCCGCTCGCGCAACCGAGCCCTGCAGCAGTACGCCGAACGCAGTGCCATCAACGCGCCGATGCAGGGTACGGCCGCCGACCTGATCAAACTGGCGATGATCGCGGTCGATGCCTGGTGCGAACAGGCAGGCGCCGACGACGCGCGACTCATCATGCAGGTACACGACGAACTGGTGCTCGAAGTGCGCGCGGCGGCGGTCGAGCGGGTGACGGCGGCGGTGCGCGAGTGCATGGTGGGTGCCGCCCGCGGGGAACTTCAGGTGCCGCTGAAAGTCGACATCGGCACGGGCGCCAACTGGGACGAGGCGCACTGAGCCTCGGCCCGCCCCCGCTGTTGCGAAAGCGCAACATGTTGCGTCCTAACTCGCTGATTTCTCAGCGTTTTTATTTCGAAACTTTTTCCAGTCTCGCGAGTCTTACTGATTGAACGCAAGGCGTTCCCCGCTTCCCTCCCTCCCTGAGCGGGCTCCCGGCCTCTAGACCTGTGCCGGGTTCGTCTACCCCCGGTAGCCCAACGGTTACCGGGGGTTTTTTTATCCGCCGGCTGCCGAAGACGCCCAGAGCGCAACCAGATGATCGCGGGCGTCCTCCACCCCCAGCCCGGAGTGGGCCGAGAAGAGTTGCGCCGTGGCCATGCTCCCCAACTGCTCGCGCGCCGCGCGCAGCACCGCGGCCCGCTCCGCCTGATTCAGTTTGTCGGCCTTGGCGAGCAGCACATGCACCCGGCGGCGCTCCGGTCCCGCCCACTCAATCAGCGCAACATCCTCCGGGCGCAGACCGCGTCGGCAATCCACCACCAGCATCAATCCGGACAGGCTCTGCCGTCCGCGCAGGGCCTCGAGCAGCGGCAGCCATTTGCGTCGCTCTTCCGGTCTGACCTCGGCGTAGCCGTACCCGGGGAGATCGACGATGCGACAGCCCGGTTGGAGTTCGAAGTAGTTGAGCAGGCGGGTCTGGCCCGGCGTCTTGCTGGTGCGGGCCAGTGCCTTGCGCCCGGCGATGGCGTTGATTGCACTCGACTTGCCTGCATTGGAGCGGCCGGCGAAGGCCACCTCGGCGCCGAGGTCGGCCGGCAGTTGGGCCGGTGCCGCGACACTCAGCAGGAACTCGACATGGGGAAAACGCGACACGCCGCACCGCCCGTGGGGGCACTAGGCAAAGGGGCCGTTAGTGTAAACTTCGCCGCCTAGATTGACGTCCGGAGCCTCGAGAAAATGTTCAGCGCCCATTTCAGCGCCAGGCCGAACACCCTGCCGTTCGCCGCGCTTGCCCTGACCCTCGCTCTCGCCCTGCTGCTCGCGCCCGCGGCGCAGGCCAAGGGCAATGCCGAAGCCGGCGCGACCAAGGCCGCCGTCTGCACCGCCTGCCACGGCGTCAACGGCAACAGCGTCAACCCCGAGTGGCCGAACCTTGCCGGTCAGAACGCCCGCTACATCGAAGAGCAGCTGCGCCTGTTCCGCGCCGGGCACCGCAACAACGCGATCATGTACCCGCTCGCGATGGCGCTCACCGACGAGGACATCGCCGACCTCTCCGCCTACTTCGCCACGCAGACGCCGACCGGTCTCGAGGCCGACGCCGCCACCTACAAAACGGGCGAGGCGCTCTACCGTGGCGGCGATCGTACCCGCGGCATTCCTTCCTGCTCGGGCTGCCACGGTCCGGTCGGTCTCGGCAACCCTGGGTCGGGTTATCCTGCCCTGCGTGCGCAGCACTCGACCTATACGCTCAAGCAGCTGCTCGACTACAAGGCTGACCAAAGATATCTCGATCTCGCCACCGGTACGGCGACTAAGTCGCGCAACGGTCACATGATGGCGAGCATCGCCAAGCGCCTGAGCGACGACGACAAGAAGGCGCTCGCCAGCTATATCCAGGGGCTGCGCTGATGATCCGGCGCACAGCGTTCCTCGCGCTGCTCGGCGCGGTCGTGCTCGCGGGCACGGCCTCGACGCAGCTCGCCGCCCAGCCCGCCGCGGCCGACGGCCGTTGGCAGGAAGGCAAGAACTACCAGCGTCTCTCGCCGCCGGTTCCGACCAACGTCGCACCGGGCAAGGTCGAAGTGCTGGAAATCTTCTGGTACGGCTGCAGCCACTGCTACTCGCTCGACCCCTTCCTCGAGAGCTGGAAAAAGAAAGGCAAGCCGGCGCACGTCGAGTTCGTACGCGTACCCGTCACCTGGAACGCCGGCGCCAAACTGCACGCGCGTCTCTTCTACACCCTGCAGGCCCTCAAGCAGGACGAGCGGCTGCATACCAAAGTATTCGACACCATCTTCCGCGGTGGCAACGGCCTGCTCGGCCGCGACGAAGAGTCGACGCTGCCGGTGATGGTCGCCTGGGCCAAGCAGAACGGTATCGAGGAAAAGGCTTTCACCGACGCCTGGAACTCCATGTGGGTCAACACCAAGCTGCGCCAAGCCGACGAAATCGTGCGTCGCTACCGTGCCGAGGGCACGCCGTTCATGGCAGTCAACGGCAAGTACTCGACCGATGTCGCCAAGGCCGGCGGTGTGCCGCAGATGCTCAGCCTGATCACCGACCTCGCCAACGCGGAGAAGGGTCGCTGAGACCGCCGCGCGCAGCTGACTAAGGTGCGCGCGTGATCCGCTTTTTTCGTCTGGACGCGACCGGCCTGCACGGCGAGTCCGTGCACGGCACGGGCGAGGTGCCCGGCGATACCCTCTGGATCGACCTGCTCGAGCCGACCGCCGACGAGGAGTCGCGCATCGAGCAGTTCCTCGGCATCGACGTGCCGACCCGCGAGGAAATGCGCGAAATCGAGACCTCCAATCGTTTCTACCAGGAGGGTGGCGCGCTCTACATGACGGCGACGGTCGTCACCAAGCTCGACACGGCGCGGCCGGAAAACAGCCAGATTACCTTCATCCTTACGCCCGAGCGGCTGATCACCAACCGCTACGTCGATCCGCTGCCGTTCCGGCGCTTCATCGCCTATGCCGACCGACATCCGGCGCAGTGCGCGACCGCCGCGGCCATTCTCACCGGCTTGCTCGAGGCGATGGTCAACCGTATCGCCGACGTGCTCGAGCGTACCGGGGATGAGATGGATACGGTGTCGGCCGAAGTATTCAGCCCGGCCTCGGGCAACGGCCGCCGCCGCGATCGGGACTATCGCGCGATCCTCGAGCGCGTGGGCCGCAACGGCGATCTGAACTCCAAGGCACGCGAGACGCTCGGCAGCCTTGCCCGGCTGATCGGGTTCCTGCAGCAGTCGAACGGCCCGCGGCTCGATGACGACGTGCGCGGCCGGCTGCAGTCGGTGCTGCGCGACGCCGAGCAGTTGAGCAGCCATGCCGCGTTCATGAGCAACAAGGTGCAATTCCTGCTCGATGCCACGCTGGGCATGATCAACATCGACCAGAACAACATCCTGAAGATCTTTTCGGTAGCCACGGTGGTGCTGCTGCCACCCTCAGTGATCGGCGCAATCTTCGGCATGAATTTCGACGTCATCCCGACTTCGCACGCCGACTGGGGCTTCTGGGGAGCGCTCGCGTTGATGGCCACCTCCGCCATCGTGCCGTTCGCCTACTTCAAACAGCGCGGCTGGCTGTAAGTCGGCTGGACGCGGGAAATTCTGCTGATATAGTATTAATGCAATGCGCCTGACCGCCCTGCTCGGTGGCGCCGCAGCGTCCGGAAACTCGCCAAGGAAAGCACTCCGATGATCACTCCGACTTCGCGCATCGCCCGCAGCCTGCTGCTGGCCACACTCTCGGCGCTGCTCGTCACCGCCTGCGGCGGAGGTGGCGGCGGCAGCAGCAATTCGGGCGGCAGTTCCGGCGGCGGCGGCAGCGTCGGTGCCGCGCCGGGCACGCCGACGGGGCTCACGATCGCCGCCGGCAACGGCACCCTCACGGTGAGCTTCACGGCACCTGGCAGCATCGGCTCCTCGGCAATTCTCGACTACACCGTCTCCTGCACTGGCGGCGGCGCGACGCGCTCGGCTACCGGCAATGCCAGCCCGATCACGGTCACCGGCCTCAATAACGGCACCACTTACAGCTGCAGCGTCACCGCACGCAACGCGGTCGGCAGCAGCGCGGCCTCGGGCGCCGTCACCGGCGCGCCGGTGAACACCACGCCCACCGCCTGTTCCGTCACCGACCGGCAGAACTGGGTCGTGGCGCAGATGAACGAGTGGTATCTCTACCCCGAGACGCTGCCCAGCAACATCAACGTCAACAATTACCCCACGGTCGATGCGCTGATCAGCGCGCTGACCGCCACCGCGCGGGCGCAGAACAAGGACCGTAACTTCACCTACATCACCTCGGCGGCGGAAGAGGATGCGTTCTTCAATTCGGGCTCCTCGGCTGGCTTCGGCATCCGTCTCGGCTATGACCTGAACGCCAGGCGCCTCTTTATCCTCGAATCATTCGAGAACGCGCCGGCGCTGGCGGCCAACATCGATCGTGGCGATGAAATCACCGCTATCGGTACCTCCAGCAGCAATCTGCGGTTGGTGTCGGACATCCTCGCCGCCGAGGGCACGCAGGGCATCACCAACGCGCTCGGCCCGAGCACCGCCGGCGTCTCGCGCGTACTGCGTGTCGTTCGCAGCGGTACTGCCCGCGAGGTCACCGTCGCCAAGGCGGACTACAACCTCGAGGCCGTGTCGAGCCGCTATGGCGGCCGGATCATCACCGACGCCGGCAAGCGCTACGGGTACATCAACCTGCGCACCTTCATCAGTACGGCGGACAACCGCCTGCGTGAGGAAATCCAGAAGTTCAAGGATGCCGGCATCAATGAAATCATCATCGACTTCCGCTACAACGGCGGCGGACTCGTCTCCACCGGCAACCTGATGGGAGATCTGCTCGGCGGCAACCGGCAGACGAGCGAGATCTTCTCGCAGCTGACCTTCCGCTCCTCGAAGTCGTCCAACGACTCGATCAAGCGCTTCGCCCCGCAGTCGCAGTCGGTCTCGCCGGTCAAGCTGGCCTTCATCACCACGGGCTCCTCGGCCTCGGCAAGCGAGCTCGTCGTCAACGGCTTCATCCCCTATTACAACGACAAGCTCGCCCTGATCGGCGGCAACACTTTCGGCAAGCCGGTAGGACAGATCGCCCGCGACAACGCGCCCTGTGACGATCGCCTGCGCATCGTCGCTTTCACGACCCGCAACTCGGCCAATTCCGATGCCTACTTCAACGGCCTGGCGGAAGCCGTGAAGGCGAGCTGCCGCGCCAATGACGACTTCACGCAGCCGCTCGGATCAGCGAGCGAAGCCTCGACCCGGCAGGCGCTCGACTGGCTGCAGGGCAAGTCCTGCACAGCCATTCCCGTCACCGCAGCGCAGGCGGCTGCGGCCTCGGGCATCGGTACGCAGAGCGAGATCAGCGAGCAGCTCGCCCTCGAGATCGAACCCTTGCCTCTGCCAGACAATCCGACGCCCGCGCAGCGCGAAGTCCCGGGCCTTTTCTAGGCGCAGGTCGGCCGTCGATCCTCACAGGTCCGAGGCCATGCCACGACAACAAAGCCTGCGCAGCCGCTCGATCGCCGGGTTGGCCGGACTGGCTGCGCTGGTCCTCTCGCCGCTTGCATCTTGGGCCGCGGCGGCGCCACTGCCCGCGCGTCTCACCGTGGCCGGCGAGCCCCAGCGCGCGCCCGAGTTGCCGGTGACACAGGTCATCGTGCGCTTTCGGGAGGATCTCGCTGCAGGGCGCCTGAACCGGCCGTCTGCATCACGACTTGAATCATTGACCGCGCGCGGCGGTATCGGCCTCGGATATCGACGGCCGACCGCCGATCTCTCGCACGTCCTGCGTCTCGGCGAACCGCTGGAGCGGGCGGCGGCGGAGCGTCTGCTGCAACGCCTGCGACTCGACCCGACGGTGGCGAGCGTGGAGATCGACGACTACCTCTTCCCGCTGCTCGTACCCAACGACGCTTTCTTTGGCGATACCCGCGATATCCAGTGGCACCTCAAGGCACCGACGACCGAGCGTCAGGGCGGCGCGAACCTGCCCGCCGCCTGGGATATCTCGCGCGGCAAGGGCGTCGTGGTCGCCGTCATCGACAGCGGCATCACCACGCATGTCGATCTCGAGGCAAACATCCTCCGCGGCCATGACTTCGTCTCGGCGGACGCCGACGGTCGTTTTCTGGTTGCCAACGACGGCAGCGCGCGCGATGCCGATCCTTCCGATCCGGGCGACTGGATCGACGACAACGACCTCAAGAACAGTCTGTTCGCAGGCGGCTCGTCGCCTTGCCGTCGCGCCGACAGTTCCTGGCATGGCACGCACGTGGCCGGCACGGTCGGTGCAATCACCAACAACGGCACGGGTGTCGCAGGCATCGCCCACGAAGCGAAGGTGCTGGCCATCCGCGCGCTCGGCAAATGCTTCGGCTACGGCTCCGATATCACTGATGCGATCCGCTGGGCCGCCGGCGCCCCGCCCGCGAGCGGCAGCTGGGCAGACCTCGGCATTCCCAACAATCCCAATCCGGCGCGCGTCATCAACCTCAGTCTCGGCGCCACCAGCACGACTTGCCCGACGAGCCGCCAGAGCGCGATCACCGCGGCGCGCGCCGCAGGTGCGGTGGTGATCGCCGCCGCCGGCAACGACTCGCGCGCCAGCATCAGTTCACCAGCCAACTGCGCGGGCGTCATCGCGGTCACGGCGCACACCGTCGAGGGCGACAAAGCCAACTATGCCAACTACGGCAGCGGCACCGCGCTCAGCGCACCGGGCGGCGGTTCCTGCACCACAGCCGCGCTCAACTGCCTGCCGCAGGGCAACAGCGGCGCGGCGGGGACGATCTGGCGCTTCGTGGCCTCGACGGCGAATGACGGACCGACCGTGCCGGGCGGCGCGGTGTACACCGGCAAGAGCGGCACCAGCATGGCGGCTCCGCATGTCGCAGGCGTTACGGCGCTGCTGATCGCCGCGATGCCGACCCTGCTGACCGACACCGTGCGCAACCTGCTCACCGCGAGTGCGCGTGAATTTCCTGCCGGTACGTTCTGCGCCGGACGCGCCGACAACGCCTGCGGCAGCGGCATGCTCGATGCCACCCGCGCGCTGCAGCGGCTCGCCGATCTCACACCCACCGTGACGGCACAGGCCAACGCCGCCGTAGTCGAGAACGGTTCGACCGTCACGCTGAGCGGAACCGCCACAGCCAAGCCGGCCGGCAACACGGCACTCAGCTATCGCTGGCAGCAGACCGCCGGCCCTGCGGTGACGCTGGTGAACGGCAGCGCCCAACAGGCGAGCTTCAACGCGCCGAATGCCGCGCGCATGAGTTTCCGCTTTACGGCCACCGATGCCGACGGTTTCGCCGCCACCAGCGGCAGCGTCGACGTTCGCTCGAACGGCACGCCCGTGCTCGGTCTGCTCACGCCGCTCACGGCGACGGCGGGCGACACCGTGACCTTCCGCGCCTCGGCGACCGACCCGGACAACGATCCCCTGACTTATTCCTTGACGGGCGCGCCGCTCGGCGCCACTTTCAACGCCAGCAGCGGCGAGTTCTCCTGGCCGGGGGCTGTGGCCGGTCTCTACAACCTTACCGTCACCGCGAGTGACGGCACCTTCACGAGCGCACCGCAATCCCTCACGCTCACCGTCAACGCACCGCGGCGTGGCGGCGGCGCCATCGATCCGTGGATGTTGCTGCTGCTCGCCGGCGCGGCAATGGTGCGCGCTTTGCGTGCGCGCAGGGCACGCAAAGCGCTGCCTTGAACGCTCGCGATCGGGTCTTCCTCACGGCGGGCCTGCTCACGGCGGCGGTCTATCTCTTCGCACGGGTCGCCGGCGCTGAACTCATCTGCCTCATCACCAAGCCGATCCCTGTGCTGCTGCTCGCCGCCTGGCTGCTGCCGGCGCAGACTCGCAGCGACCGACTGATCGTCATCGGGCTGCTGCTCTCCGCGCTCGGTGACCTGCTGCTGGAGTGGTCGCCGGCGCTGTTCATCGCCGGCCTCGCCGCGTTCCTCACGGCGCATCTCGCCTATATCGGCGCCTTCGTCGCGCGTAGTCGCCGTATAGCGTTGCCGCGCGCCCTGCCGTTCGCTGCTTTCGGTGCGTTGACTTTTCTTTGGTTGCTGCCGCGGCTCGGCAGCATGACCGTACCGGTGCTCGCCTATGTGGTGGTGATCTGCGTGATGATGTGGCGCGCGAGCGCGTTGCTCGCGGAGCCGCAGCTGGCTCGGCGCGGCGCGTGGTCGGCGGCGCTGGGTGCGGGCAGCTTCGGGATCAGCGATACGCTGGTGGCCTGGAACCGTTTCGTCGAACCGGTGCTCGCCCTGCAGATCCTGCTGATGCTGCTCTACTGGGCGGGCCAGTGGGGCATCGCGGTGTCGGCTAGAGTTCCGCGATCAACAGCTGCGACAGCTGCGAAATGAGCCGATCGCCGACATTGTCGGGCGAGTAATCGATCCGCGGCATGTCATCGACCGTGATCGCGATGGCGATCCGGCCGCGTGGCGTGAAAACGATGCCGACGTCGCTGCGCAACGCATCCAGGCTGCCCGACTTGCTCGCGACTCGAAGTTCGCCGCCATGGCGACCGATGCCGTCCTTGTACTGCTGACGCTCAAGCACCGTGAGCAGTTCGCGCGAACTCGCCGCATCCACGACCTTGCCCTGTTCGAGGAGTTCGAGCAGTCGGACCATCTCGCGAGGCGTCGAGGCACCGATGCCAAAGCGCTTGTTTTCAGGCTTCTCGCCCTCGCGGCTCCAGCCCTCTGCGGGCTTGAGCTGGTTGCCGTCACCGCGGATCTTGCGCATCGAGCGGGTCGCCTCGAGGCCGAGCGCCGCCATGAATTCGTTGACGCGATCGGCACCGATGCGATCGAGAATAAGATTGGTCGCCGTGTTGTCGCTGACGACGATCATCAGGTTGCGTGCATCACGCAAGGCGACCGTCTCGCCGTCGCCGAACTCGCTGAGTACGCCCGATCCCGAGACCTTGTCAGCGCCGCGGATCACCAACCGCTCGTCCCAGCGCGCACGGCCCGCCGCCACCTCGGCGGCCAGCGCACAGGCAATTGGCAGTTTGATGGTGCTGGCCGTACGCACGCGTCGGTCAGGGTCGATGCCGACCTCGCGGCCACTGTCGAGGTTACGGGCGTACAGCGATACCGTGCCTTGGAAACCCGTGGTCAGACCGCGCAGCCGGTCGGCGAGCCCGGCAGGCGCCGGCTCGGCGGCGAGCAGAGGGGGCATCACCCACAGCAGCAACAGCGCGAATACTGACCGCCGAGGCATCGAAACGGGTCGGGCTAGGGGTACTGCTGCGGCCATCGGTCCCGCTCTCCGATATACTGCGCGGCGACGCGCCCGTAGCTCAGCTGGATAGAGTACTGCCCTCCGAAGGCAGGGGTCGTGAGTTCGAATCTCGCCGGGCGCGCCATAAAATCAATTACTTACGTAACCTCCCGATAGTGGAGTCCGCGCTCGGACGTATCCACCGTCCACATCACGCGATAGGCGGGCCCGAATGTGACGCAACGGGCCGCCCCGTTAAAGACCCGAACATTAACCTCCGGCGAAGGCAGGGCCAAGGCCATCCAGAGCGCTGGTGCGGGCACGATCGTAGGAGGGTTTTTGCAGTTCGAGATACTAAGACGTCCCGCCGGCATTACCGCGCCAACGCCATTCCGGCCTCATTGCAGAACGTCCGCTGCTCGTTAGCAGCCACCCTGCAAAGACCCACAAGGTCAAAGGGTTCCGCCCACACGTCACGCTTCAAGACTGCGCCATTTCTATCCAGCACGAAGATGAAGTGCCGCGCAGGAATGCTATTTGATCGAAGCGGCGGCTCCCTTTCACTGACACCTAGCGAATAGCCCTCGATGCGTACCGCGCCCCCCGAGGCGCAGCCTACATTGGCAATCACCGTTGCCTCGGCAGATGAGTTCACAAAAAGCTCACCCGGCTGCAAGTCAGTCAAAGATTGGCTGCCGACCTGAAACAAAAGCTGATAACCGTCTTGAATAGTCCAGACACGATCCGAGCACACTCGAGCCCAGCCAGTCGTTGCGAGTTCTTCGCTAATCAGATCGGATCTTCGCCACGAGACTTCGACGGTGTCCGGAAGAGTTCTCTTACTCAGCAGAGTGCCACCAGAATCACGGTATTCTAGGCGCCAAGTTTGGCGGTAACCCGCAGAATCTCCGCTTCTGATCAGTCGGTAACTGCTTCCGGTCATGGAATCAGCGCTCACTGAAGCCCCGCTGTAGTTTCCTTCCGCGCCTATCATGCCAGCCATGGAGGAATTTTTTTGCCCCAGCACGCTCTCGGAAACTACGACGCCCTGTAGCGAAGCCGGTGACATCGAAACCTGAGTCACACTCTCTCGGGTCATACTCGCTGAGGTCATCGAGGTGGTCGCTTCTCCAAACACCGTTACGGCACTCGGATTCGCTGCGGCATTGTGGGAAATTATCAATGCGGCATTCTTATTGCCGTTGCTGGTCGGACGGAAGGTGACACTGATTGTACAGGTGCGACCCGACGTCACTGCCGAGCAATTATTTGTCTGCATGAACTGGCTTGCATCCGTCCCGGACACCACCACCCCACTTACAGAGAGAATCACTGAGCCCGTGTTCGTAACGGTGACAACCTGCGTCTTGGTTGAGCTGTTTACAGTTGTTCTCTCAAAATTAATCGCCGAGGGACTAACGGAAATTGACGAGGGCGCAGCGACTATCGGGATCAGGGCTCGCTGACGAGATATTCGAACTTCACTCGACACCAGCGAATGATCCACAGCAAGCATTATGTCGTGGCTCGCCCCTGCTTGCAGCCTCGTGTAGGTTATCTCGACGACACATACAGAACCGACGGCTACAACTTTGCAATTGCTTTTCTGGGAAGCCACCGCCGCACTGTCTTGGATTCCACCAATAGAAATTCGCTCAATAACAAGCGGTTCATTTCCCGAGTTCCGTAAAGATACCGTCGCTGTCTGCGATTCGTTGGCAGCGAACCCTCCAAAGGTGATGATCTTCGGATCTGGCGATAGCGAAGGACCTTTCTGGATGCCGGTACCGGTAAAGACCATCTCGTACGGCGAATAGGGTGCGTTGTAGGTAAGACGCAGTCGCCCCTCCATGTACCCAGATCTAGTCGGTTTGAATGCGACGCGAACGGCACACCTATCCCCTACGCGAATAGCTGAACAGTTCTCCACGGAGAAAACATTGAACTGGTCTGCATTATCTCCAATAAACTTGACTTCGCTTATCTTCAACTGAGAGTTTCGTTCTCCCCTGTTGAAAACAAAAAATGTTTCTAGTGAGCTTTCTGAACCAATGAATTGGCCATCAAAAGACCTGGGTGGCTTAAATGGCCTGACCTCGCCTGCCCAGCCGTCAGCACTGGCAGAAACTATCTCAACTGAAGGTATTCCACCCGCCCCATTCCCCCTATTCTCTTTGTAGCCTGACGTTATGTAGTGCAATGCAAGTTTTTCGGGATTTCCTGCTGTCATGGCCTGGAGGTCAGGATTTTCAAGGAGGTACAGAGCAGGATTAAATGTGAAATTTCGATTTCTCGAATCAGCTTGATTCTCGAAGTAGCCCCACTGGACATAGTGACGCGCGCCTTTAAGTGCATCAGCCCCAAGAGCCTCGATCAGATCAGGGCTACTAGCGATGTAGATCAAGGCGCGCAGCGGGCAAAAGGTTACTTGCCGATTTTCTTTGTATCCCCACTGAATGTAATGAGAGACGGACTTAAGCTCATCGATGCCGAATGCTGTTATCAAGTCAGGGTGACTCGCCGTGTAACAGAGCGGCTCGAAAGATATCCTTCGGCTCCGTGAGTCAGCCTTATTCTCAAAATAGCCCCACCGAACGTAATGTCGCACGCCTTTGGCCGCATCTGGTCCAAATGCAACGATCAAATCAGGACTGCTTGCGATGTAGCGGAGTGCGTATAACGGCGAAAATGTTGTCTGGCGCTGCTCTTTGTATCCCCACTTGACGTAGTGCGTCACCGCAAGCAGTTCGTCGTCTCGAAAAGCCTCGATGAGATCCGGATGGCTGGCTGTGTAGTACAGAGGTTCGAAGGTGATCTTTCGTCCCTCGCGGATGCCCCATGTTTCATAGTGGCTGCGACCTCTCGCGGGATCGGCCCCGTATGCCTGGATCAGGTCGGGATGGCTCGCGATGTAACGCAGGGCGTCGAGATCGGACAGGGGCGTACTCTGGGCAGCAGCCGACCCAGACACAAGGAGCCCGTAAAACGCCAGTATGCAGGAGAGACCAAACGAACGCGGTACGATCATGTGCCAGCCCATCAATTAGACCGAGTCACAAGATAACTATACGTAAGGATCAAATTTCGAGCCGGATGGCTAAAGATTGAGCGACTATGCCGGGTCTTGTGACGCTGCAAGAAACGGCAAGCGATGTCCGCAAGCGCACCAACCCGATACGCCTGTTGTGCTTTCTTGGTTAGCGCGGGTTACCGCGACCACAAGACGCGCGCGAGATAGGTCGCGACGCCGCCGTCCACCTCTTCATGGACTGGCTTGATCAATATCGTGAGTGCCTTGCGTGCGTTTTTTCGCGTCTCGGCGTCCGCGTTCATGCTTCGGGAGACCCCGAACAGCATCAGCGCCACCCAAGTCAGGACACTAACCTGGTCCAGCCGCCGCCCGCTATTGTTGAGCAGGATTTCCACCGAAGCGTCCTCAATGGCGGCGACCTGCGTGCGGCTGAATTCATGGAGATCGACACCATTCTGCAGCAGCACCAACGCCACTCTGGGCTCCATTTCCCGCTTGTGCTTGAGCCACGGACTTTCAGCGCCGCCGTCGTCCTGCAAAACCCTCTCCCGATCCCGTCGCAACGGCTGATGTCTGGCCCACGCGGGACCGCCGGTGCGTTACGACAGGATATTTACACGAAGTCGGGCGAATGTCCGCTGGTTCGTACGATAAACCCCGCCCAGCGCGAGCGCCCCGACACACTCGTCCGGGCGCGTTTATTGGACCGCCCGGTGCTGACGGCGCAAAACTCCAAGCTGGGCAATGCAAGAAGCGGCGGCAGCCAGATTAATAAATCAACCGACCGCTGATCGGGTTAAAGAAACGAACGTCGTACCGTCATGCGCCAGCCCTCCAATCGGACTAGCCGCAA
>CAZIRD010000054.1:4493-17044 GCA_964541625.1 uncultured Acidibacter sp. | reverse complement strand
ACGACCAGTTGCGGGAGGCGCCCTCGGTGAACTTCTGGGTGTTGCCCTTGTGGACGGTCGTCACGCTCTTGCGCTTGGTGGCGATGGCGTATTCGACCGCCGCGCGGAACAGCCGTTCGGTACCTTCCTGCGACACCGGCTTGATGCCGATGCCCGAGGTCTCCGGGAAGCGGATCTTGGCGTAGGCCTTCGGGAAGTTCGCCTTGAAGAGCTCCTTGAACTTCTTGTTCTCTTCGGAGCCGAGTTCGAACTCGATGCCGGCGTAGATGTCCTCGGTGTTCTCGCGGAAAATCACCATGTCGACCTTCTCCGGCGCCTTGACGGGCGAGGGGACACCCTTGAACCAGCGCACCGGCCGCAGGCAGACGTAGAGATCGAGCAGCTGGCGCAGCGCGACGTTCAGCGAACGGATGCCGCCACCGACGGGCGTGGTCAGCGGACCCTTGATCGACACGAGGAACTCGCGGCAGGCGGCTACCGTTTCATCGGGCAGCCAGGTGTTGAACTGCTTGTTCGATTTCTCGCCCGCGTAGACTTCCATCCAGTGGATCTTGCGCTTGCCGCCGTAGGCCTTGGCCACGGCTGCATCGATTACGCGCACGCTGGAGCGCCAGATGTCGGGGCCCGTGCCGTCACCCTCGATGAAGGGGATGATCGGGTTGTCGGGAACGGCGAGTTTGCCGTCCTTGATGGTGATTTTCGCGCCCCCTGCGGGTGGCGTCAGAGTGACCTTTGCAGCCGTCGTCATGTTTCGTTGAACTCCTTCTGGAACGCCCGGCGATTTTTCGATAACCCCCGCCGTAGCGTGGCGTGAATTCTAGCATGCGGCCCATGCGCCGCTTCCGTCGGGCCTGCGCACCGCCGCGGCTCCCCCTAGAATGCGCCAATGAGGAATGCGCAGATGAGCGAACCGATTGCATCGACACCGGCCGCCGACGGTTTCCGCATGCCCGGCGAGTTCGAGCCGCACCGCGGCTGCTGGATGCTCTGGCCGACCCGTCCGGACAACTGGCGCGACGGCGCCCTGCCGGCGCAGCGTGCGTTCGCCGCCGTGGCACATGCCATTGCCGGTTTCGAGCCGGTGACGGTCGGTGTCGCTGCCGCGCACTTCACGGCGGCGCGACGGGCTCTCGAGCCGCGCATCCGCGTGCTGCGCCTCGAAAGCGACGACGCCTGGATGCGCGATGTCGGGCCCACCTGCGTGCTGAACCCGCGCGGCGAGGTGCGCGGTGTCGATTGGCATTTCAATGCCTGGGGCGGTCTCGACGGCGGGCTCTATTTCCCCTGGGATCGCGACGAGCTCGTGGCGCGACGCGTGCTCGCCGTGGAGGGTCTCGCGCGTTATCGTGCGCCGATCGTCTGCGAGGGCGGGGCGCTGCACAGCGACGGCGAAGGTACGCTGCTCGTCACCGAGGAGTGCCTGCTCAATCGCAACCGCAATCCGCAGTTCGATCGGCGCCAGATCGAGACGCTGCTCTGCGCCTACACGGGCGCCGAGAAGGTGGTGTGGCTGGGCCGCGGCGTGTTCAACGACGAGACCGACGGCCATATCGACAATCTCGCCTGCTTCGTGGCACCGGGCGAAGTCGCGCTGCTGTGGTGCGAGGATCGTCGCGATCCGCAGCATGCGATCTCCCAGGATGCCTGGCAGCGTTTGCGCGAGGCCCGTGACGCGCGCGGTCGACGCTTCCGGGTGCATCGATTACCGATGCCCGGACCGCTGCAGATGAGCGCTGTCGAGGCAGCGGGACTCGTGCCGCGCGCTGGCACCAAGCCGCGTCGCGCCGGCGAGCGGCTGGCGGCAAGTTACGTGAATTTCTACCTCGCCAACGGCGGCGTGGTGGTGCCGTTGCTCGACCCGCGACTCGACGCGCGCGCGCTGGAAATCATCCGTGGGCTGTTCCCGCAGCGGCGGGTCGTGGGCGTACCCGCGCGCGACATCCTGCTCGGCGGTGGCAACATCCACTGCATCACGCAGCAGATCCCGCGCGGCGCTCAGCGCGAGCGCAACTCGACGCCCAGCCAGACGCTGCGCCGACGCGCCGGGAAATAGCGCCAGTCGCCCTGCGCGAAGTCCGCCCGGTCGGCCTGCAGCCGGTCGGCGAGATTGTCCGCTTCCAGTGTCAGTGCAAGGTGTTCGGTGGCCTGCCAGCGGCTGCGCAGCGCGAGCGTGGTCTGCGCCGGATGCCGACGCTCGTTGGCGGCATCGGCGAAGTAGTCGCCGGTGTATCGCGCTTCGAGCTCGACGGCGAGCGACGCGCCGGGTTCGGCGGCGAGCGTCACGCGATGGATGGCTCGCGGCGCCGTGTCGATGTCGCGACCGGCAACGAGGGTCTCGCCGCCCTCGATGGCGCGCGAGAAGTCGTAGCGGTGCCGGGCCCACGTCCCCGAGGCACCGAAGCGCCAGCGGACTCCGCCGGCGGTCCCTGCCGTCGGTCGCCAGTCGAGCTGGTACTCGAGGCCCTGATGGCGGGTGCGACCGCCGATCACGTTGAAGCCGTTGGCGTCGCGCAGGATGACGTTCGCCTTGCGCGCGCGGTAGAGCGCGAGGCTGGCGCGCAGTCCGCGTTCGCTGTCGAAACGCCAGCCAAGCTCCGTGCTGCGCAGGCTCTCGGCGTCGAGTTCGGCCACCGTCTGGTTACGCTGCAGACGATAGAGTTCGGTGATCTCCGGCGGTCTGAAGCCCTCGGCAAGCACCGCATACAGGCTTTGCTTGGCGCCCAGTCGGCGGATGAGTTCCAGTCGGGGAGTGACGTGGTCGAAATGATCCTGGCGATCGGCCGGGCGACTGTAGAGACAGCCGCCGGGGCAGGGCGTGCCGTCCTCGGCAGTGTTGCCGTCGCGCATCCGGTTGTCATAGTCGTAGCCGATGCGATCGGCGCGCAGCGCTGCGCGCCAGAGCCAGAGGCCGCGACGCTGCTCGAGTGTGGCGTTGCCACCGAGCGCCGCCACGCGTACCGCATAGTCGTAATGCCGGCCTGCCGGCCGGATGGCGCGCGCCGCGGCACTGCCCTCAAGCGTGGGTCCCGTCTGGTTTTCAAGCAGCGAGGTGGCCGCCCATTCGGCGTCGAGCCCGAGCCTCCACGAGAGGCCGTCGTCCCCGAGCGGGCGGCCGCGCGAGAGCGCCAGCGCCACGCTCTGCTGGGCATTGCGCTCGAGTGGTTTGCCGAGCAGGAAATGCTGCAGGAAAGTCATCGAAGAGCGTCGCAGGATGCCGCGGATCTCGTCGCTGCAATCGGCGCAGTCCTCGCGACTCCAGGCGAGCGAGAGCCGCTGGCTGTCGGCATCGCGGAAGGCCTCGGGGTTGGGGTTGGAGCGGCGCAGCGCGGCATCGCGGTAGCTGTCGAAGCCGCGGATGAATCCCGCCGTGTCTTGCTCGAGGCGCGTCGCCGCCGCGCGCCAGCGCAGTTCGCCGCCGCGCAGCGGCTGGTCGCGCAGCAGGTTGAGCTTGTACTCGGCGACCGCGGAGTCGTCGCGGAAACCGTCGTCATGCCGCAGCACTGCCTGCGTCGCCAGCGCTTCGCCACCCGCCGCGAGGGCCAGCGAGGCGAAGCCATGACTGCCGCCGCTGCCGGCGACGCGCCAGCCATTGAGCTCCTGCATTCGCGGCGTCAACACGTTGATGACGCCGTGCACGGCGTTGGCGCCATGTACGCCGCCCGCCGGACCGCGCAGCACTTCGATGGCTGCGGCCTGTGAGGTGTTGCTCTCGAAGAGTTCGTTGACGTTGCAGAAGCCGGTGGGGCGCAGCGCGAAGCCGTCTTCGAGCACAAGGAAGGCGCCGCAGGCGCCGGCACCGGTAAGCACCGGCGAGCGGATCGCGAGCAAGCTCTCCTGACCGCTGCCGCGCTGCATGAGCACACCCGGAACCTGGTTGAGCGCCTCGACCGCATGGGTGAGATCGAGGCGACCGGTCACTCCGGGCGAGACCCGACTGATGCTGGCGGCGACGTCGAGCAGACGCTCTTCGCGACGGCGTGCGGTGACGACCACGTCGTCGAGCGGCGGCTCCGCAGGCACGGCGGCCGCCGCGAGCAGGGCACCGAGGGCGAGATCGAGCATGCGGGCATTATCGCTTGCTATCCTTCGGCCGTGCGCCTGCTCAGGATCCTGCTCGTTCTCGCGCTGACCCTTGCCACCGTGGCGTCCACGGCCGTGGTGGCTGCCGAGGCTGTCGAGACCACCGCGCGGCCGCGCGTCGGCCTCGTGCTCTCCGGCGGTGGCGCGCGCGGCGCGGCGCATATTGGCGTACTCAAGGTCCTCGAAGCTGAGCGCATCCCCATCGACGCCATCGCCGGCACCAGCATGGGTGCGCTGGTCGGTGGCCTTTACGCGAGCGGTATGTCGGCCAACGAGATCGCGGCGCTGATGGCGACGAGCGAATGGCGGCAGGCGTTCATCGAACCGGCGCCGCGCGACCGTCTGAGTTTCCGCAGGAAGAGCGAGGACCAGAATTTCCTGGTCAATTTTCCGTTGGGACTGAAGGGCGGGACGTTCCGCCTGCCGCAGGGACTGATCTCCGGCCAACGACTCACGCAGGTACTGCGTCGCGTGACCCTGCCGGTGGCGCGGGTCGAGGACTTCGACGCGCTGCCGACCCGCTTCCGCGCGATGGCCACCGATCTCGAGACCGGCGATCCGGTGGAACTCGCACGCGGCGATTTGGTGGCGTCGATGCGCGCTAGCCTCGCTGCGCCCGGAGTATTCGCGCCGGTGGAAATCGACAAGCGGCTGCTGGTGGACGGCGGTCTCGCCAACAATCTGCCGGTGGACGCGGCGCGCAGCATGGGCGTCGACGTGCTGATCGTGGTCGACGTCGGCTTTCCGCTGCGCACCCGCGAGACGCTCGATTCGGTCGCGACCATCTCCAACCAGATGCTGTCGATCCTCATCCGTCGCGGCAGCGATGCGCAGTTGCGCACCCTGCAGCCTTCGGACGTGCTGCTGAAGCCGCAGCTCGGCGAGGCCTCGAGTTTCGACTTCGACATCATGCCGCAGGCGATGCAACTCGGCGAGCAGGCCGCGCAGGCGGCGACGGAGCGGCTTGCGACGCTGCGGCTGCCGGAGGCTGACTACGCAGGCTATCTTGCCGCGCGCGCGTCGGCGCGCGGCGGGCCGCCGCAGGTGGTCGAGGTGCGGGTGGCAGCGGACTCCACCCGCTACGAGGGTCTGCTGCGCGCAGGCATGGCGGACGCCGACAGCGCGGCCGCCTTGGATGCGGGCCTGACCACGCTCTTCGGCCGTGGCAACTTTGGCCGCGTCGATTACCGGCTGCGCAGCGGCGAGCGTGGTGATGTGCTCGAGTTGAGCGCCGAGCGCAATTCCTGGGGCCCGAACTACATGCGTTTCGGGCTCAACCTCGAGGACGACTTCAACGGCAACTCCAACTACAACGCCGCCGCGCGCTTCGTACTGGCCGACATCGGACCGCTCGCCGCGGAGTGGGTCTGGGACCTGCAGGTCGGCTCGAGTCCGAAAGTCGCCACCGAGTTGTATGTGCCGTTCGGCGACCAAGCGCGC
Source organism: uncultured Acidibacter sp. (assembly GCA_964541625.1). GTDB lineage: Bacteria > Pseudomonadota > Gammaproteobacteria > Steroidobacterales > Steroidobacteraceae > UBA964. The sequence goes on along the minus strand of CAZIRD010000054.1, from coordinate 11,524 downwards.
TGGTTCCTGATGCCCGAGGCACGCTTCGAACTGCGCAACGTGCCGCTGCGCGAGTCTGGCGAGCGCCGCGGCGAGTACCGGCTGCGAACCACGGAATACGGCCTCGATGTCGGTCGCGAGTTCGCCAACTGGGGTGAGTTGCGCGGTGGTGTGCGGCGCGTCACCGGTCGGTCACGGCTGCGCGTCGGCGATCCCTCGCTGCCTGCAGCCGAAGATTTCGACGTGCGCGAGTACTACGGCCGCTTTTCCTACGACGTGCTCGACAACCGCAACTTCCCGCGTCGCGGACAATTCTTTGCAGCGGAGTGGCGCGCCGAATCGCCGAGCCTCGGCTCGGAGCGCCGCGCCGACCTCGTCAGCTTCGACTGGCTGCTCGCCCGCTCGCGCGGCCGCGATACCGGGGTCATCTGGACCTCGTTCGGCACCCAGGTGAACTCCGCGAGCAGCAGTCTGCGCTCGCTGTTTCCGCTGGGCGGATTCCTCAATCTCTCGGGTCTGCCGCCGGATTCGATCAGCGGTCGGCACTTCGCGATCACCCGTCTGATGTACTACCGGCAGATCGGTCGTGGCGGCGAGGGATTCCTCAACGTGCCGGCCTACGTGGGCCTGTCACTCGAGGCCGGCAACGTCTGGGACGAGCGCAAACAAATGGGTTTCGGCTCGGCGCTCAAACAGGGCAGCGTATTCTTTGGCTTCGACACGCTGTTCGGGCCGGTGTATCTCGGCTCGGGTTTCAGCGAGGGCGGCGATGCTGCCTTTTATCTCTTCCTCGGCCGCACCTTCTAGGTGAGGTCTCAGGCCAGGCGAGGCCTCAGGCGGCGTTCGGCCGCTGCGGCGCGAGCTGCGTCACCTTTTCGTAGACCAGTGCCGGCCGGTCGCCGGGCCGCGAGTATTCGTGCTTGCGGCTCATCTCGGCGAGCGCGGCATCGCGCTCCTCGACGGTCGAATACCAGTGGGTGCGGCTCCAGTCGGCGCCGAGCAGCTTGCGGAACGGATCGCCGGGCCGCAGCGAGACCCGCAGGCCATGGGGCTTCGGCAGGGCTGGCTGGGAACGACGCAGGTTGTGGGCATGGCAGGCTGTCATGAGTTGAAAGGTTACGGCAGCACCGGCTTGCCGTGAAGCGCATCGGCAGCACGGTATGCGCAGCGACTGCAGGGCGGGCTTGAAGCCTCCGGCGGCGGCCTCCACAATTCCGCCATGTCTCTCTTTCGCCGCAAGACCGATCTCGTCGGGGCCAGCGATGCCCTGCCCGGGCGCAGCACGCCCATGGCCGTTCCCGCACGCCACTTCGTCAATGGCGCGCCGCTCGTACCGCCGTTCCCGGCAGGCAGCGTCGAGGCGGTGTTCGGTATGGGGTGTTTCTGGGGAGCAGAGCGACTCTTCTGGAAGATCCCCGGAGTGTTGTCGACCGCCGTGGGCTACGCGGGCGGCCACACGCCGAACCCGACCTATGAGGAAGTGTGCAGCGGCCGCACGGGGCACGCTGAGGTGGTGCGCGTGATCTTCGATCCTGCGCAGCTGTCCTATGCCGAGTTGCTGCGCGCCTTCTGGGAGCGCCACGACCCGACCCAGGGCATGCGTCAGGGTAACGACGTCGGTACCCAGTACCGTTCGGTCATCTACTGCAGCGACCCCGGCCAGCTGGCCGAGGCAACAGCAAGCCGCGATCGTTATCAGGGCAGTCTTGCGGCGGGCGGTTTTGGTGCGATCACCACCGAGATCCGCAGTGCGCCTGAATTCTTTTACGCCGAGGACTACCACCAGCAGTACCTCGCCAAGAACCCGAACGGCTACTGCGGTCTCGGCGGCACCGGCGTGAGTTGCGTCGCCTGATACGCCGCGCGTCGATTTCAAGGGTCCGCCGCCACGGGGATTGACGTAGAGTGGGGGCGTCATGATCGACGACCCGCTGGCCCAGGTGCTTCTATTGCTGGCTGCCGCCGTGCTGGTGGTGGCGCTCGCCCGGCGCATCGGGCTGCCGGCGATCCTCGGCTATCTGCTGGTCGGTACGGCCTGTGGTCCGTTTGCCCTCGGACTCATCGAAGAATCATCGACTACGCGGCTGCTCGCCGAGCTCGGCGTGGTGTTCCTGCTCTTCACGCTCGGCCTCGAGTTTTCCTGGCCGCGCATGGTGGCCATGCGGCGCGAAGTGTTCGGCGTCGGCAGCGCGCAGATGTTGCTGACTGCCGGCACGGGCTCGGCGATTTTCATCGCCTTCGACGTGACGCCACTTGCCGCGGTGGCGCTCGGCGGTGCGGTGGCAGTGAGCTCCACGGCGATCATCGTCCAGCAGCTCACCGAACAGTCCGAGATCAACCGCACCCACGGCCGTGTCGCCTTCAGCGTGCTGCTGTTCCAGGATCTCGCCTTCGTGCCGTTTCTGGTGCTGGCCGGCGCGCTGGCGGCGGGCAGCCTCGACTTCTCGCTGCCGCGGATCGGTGCCGCCGTGGGCCTTGGCATTGTCGCGGTGGCGCTGGTGCTGGTGCTCGGTCGGTATGCGCTGCGGCCGCTGCTGCATGAGATCGCGCATAGCCGACTACGTGAACTCTTCACGCTCGCCGTGCTGCTGGTCGCGCTCGGTTCCGCCTGGATCTCGCATGCCGCCGGCGTCTCGATGGCCACGGGCGCGTTTCTTGCCGGCGTGATGCTCGCGGAGACCGAGTATCGGCATCAGGTCGAGGCGGTGATCCGGCCGTTCCGCGACATCCTGCTCGGTCTCTTCTTCATTTCGGTCGGCATGATGCTGGACCTCGGCGTGCTGCGCGCTGAGTGGCTGCTGATTCTTCTGGTCCTGCTGACGATGACGGCGGTCAAGCTGCTGCTGATGGCGCTGGTTGCGCGCTTCGCCGGACTACCGCCGTTCAAGGCGGTGCGCACGGGCGTGGTGCTCTCGGTGGGTGGCGAGTTCGGTATCGCCATTCTCACCATCCTCATGCAGGGCGAGGTCATCGACTCCGCAGTGAGTCAGCCGCTGCTGGTGGCGATCGTGCTCAGCATGGTGACCGGCCCGCTGCTGCTGCGGCAGAACCGGCGGATCGCCCGCTGGTTGCTGCGCGAGCAGGGACCGCCGGGAGCGAGCGAGCCGAGCGCCGAGGAGCGTGTTACGGCCGATCTCGCTTCGCGCGAGCACGTGATCCTCTGCGGTTTCGGTCGGGTGGGACAGAACCTCGCCCGAGTGCTCGAGTCGCACGGGCTCGAGTTCATTGCCATGGATCTCGATCCCGGCCGGGTGCGTGCTGCGCGCGCCGCGGGTCTGCCGGTGATCTACGGCGATGCCTCGGACACCGACCTGCTGCGGCAGGTGGGTCTCGATCACGCGAGCACGGTGGTGATCACCTTCGCCGATCCGGCGATCGCTCTTGGTATCGTCCGCGCGGTGCGCTCGCTGCGCGGCGAGGTGCCGGTGCTGGTGCGCACGGCGGACGATTCCAGACTCGATGAGTTGATGGCGGCGGGCGCCACCGAGGTGGTGCCCGAAACCTTCGAGGCGAGCCTGATGCTGGCCTCCCATGCCTTGTTGCTGCTCAAGCAGCCGGTGTCGCGCGTCGTACGCACCATCGGGCACATCCGCAATGACCGCTACGCATCCTTGCGCGGTCTGCTGCGCGCCGAGGGCGCGCTGCCTGAAGCGACCGCCGATGCGCTCGAAGAATTGAAGACGGTGGTGCTGCCACCCGGCGCCTGGGCGGTGGGCCGCACCCTCGCCGAGCTGCAGCAGGACGGCTGCGCGGCGCGCATCGAGAGCGTGCTGCGGCAGGGCATCGTTGGCCGACAACCGAGCGGCGCCCTGCGACTGCAGCAGGGCGATGAGTTGGTGCTCGCCGGCACGCCCGAGATCCTCGAGCATGCCGAGAAGGTGCTGCTCGCCGGTTAGCCGGCGTCGCGGGCCACTGCGCGCAGCGCCTCGCGCAGGATCTCGACCGCGCCGCGTACCTCGTCTTCGGTGGAGATGAACGGCGGCGCGAGCGCGAGGGTCTCGCCGGTGAAGCGCGGCAACAGCCCGCGCTGCATGGCTTGCTCGAAGACCTGGAAGGCGCGCAAGGCCGGCTTGCCGGCGACCGGCGTGACATCGACCGCCGCAGCAAGACCGAGATTGCGGATGTCGGCCACCAGCGGCTCGCCGCGCAGCGAATGCACGGCATCCTCGAGCACCGGCGCGAGTTTCGCCGCCCGCTCGAACAGCCCGCCAGCGGCGAATTCGTCGAGCGTGGCATGCGCGGCGGCGACACCCAGCGGATGTGCCGAGTAGGTGTAGCCGTGGAAGAACTCGATCAGATGTTCGGGGCCGCTCATGAAGGCGTCGTAGATCGCCGCCGAGGCCAGCACACCGCCGAGGGGCACGGCAGCGTTGTTGACGGCTTTGGCAAAGGTGATCAGGTCCGGGCGGACACCAAAGAAATCGGCACCGAAGGGGGTGCCGAGGCGACCGAAGCCGGTGATTACCTCGTCGAAGATCAGCAGGATGCCGTGCCGTGTGCAGATCTCGCGCAATCGTTGCAGGTAGCCCTGCGGCGGCACGATGACCCCGGTGGAGCCCTGCATCGGCTCGACAATGACGGCGGCGATGTTGCTCGCATCGTGCAGCGCGACGATGCGCTCGAGTTCCTCGGCGAGGTGCGCGCCCCACTCGGGCTGACCGCGCGAGTAGCCCATCTTGGCCGGCTCGAACGTGTGAGGCAGGTGATCGACGCCCGGGATCATCAGCGGTGCGAACATCTTGCGGTTGGCCGGAATGCCGCCGACCGAGATGCCGCCCATGCCGACGCCGTGGTAGGCCCGCTCGCGGCCGATGATGCGCGTCCGTGACGCGTCGCCGCGGGCGCGGTGGTAGGCGACGGCGATCTTCAGCGCGGTATCCACCGCCTCGGAACCCGAATTGACGAAGAACACCTTGTCCTGCGGGCGCCCGGCGAGCGTCGCAATACGCTCGGCGAGGGAGAAGGCGGCCGGATGGCCCATCTGGAAACTCGGGCTGAAGTCGAGCGTGGCGACCTGCTTTTGTATCGCTTCGACGACGCGCTTCGGCGAGTGGCCGAGCGGACAGCACCAGAGTCCGGAGAGACCGTCGAATACGCGACGACCATCGGCGAGGGTGTAGTAGGCGCCCTCGCCGGAGGCGATCAGGCGCGGGTGCGCCTTGAAGTGACGGTTATGGGTGAACGGCATCCACCAGGACTGCAGGGCCGCGTCGCCGAGCCCGGTTTCGAGCGCAGCGTTCATGAGCGCAGCACCGCGGCGAGGCCGTTCGCAACCCGATCCACGTTGGCCGGGCTGACGCCGGCGATGTTGATGCGTCCGTCGGGTGCCATGTAGATGTGGTGGCGATCACGGGCTTCGACCACCTGGGCCGCCGACAGCGGCAGCCGCGAGAACATGCCGCGCTGCTGTTTGATCCAGCCGAAGTCGCGCTGTGCCGCAGCGCTGAGGCGATCGGCGAGCAGGCCGCGCAGCGAGTTGATGCGATGGGCCATGTGTTGCAGCTCCGTCATCCAGTCCTGGCGAAGGTCCGGCTGCGCGAGCACCCGGTCGACCACTGCGGCGCCGTGGTCGGGCGGCATCGACCAGAGCGTGCGGGCGAGGCGACCGAGCTGGCCGGCGACGATCGACGCGGGTTCGCCGCCGGCCGCGAGCACCGCCAGCATGCCGGTGCGCTCGCGATAGATTCCGAAATTCTTTGAGCAGGAGACGGCGACCAGCATCTCCGGCACTGCCTTCGCCAACAGCCGGATCGAGGCCGCGTCGCGATCGAGGTCCTCGCCGAGCCCCTGGTAGGCGATGTCCATGAAGGGCAGGAGCCGACGGCGCGCGAGCACCTCGGCGACGGCGCTCCATTGCGCGGCATCGAGGTCCTGGCCGGTGGGGTTGTGGCAGCAGGCATGCAGCAGCACGATCTCGCCCGGTGGCAGCGCGTCGAGCGCGGCGAGCATCTCCGCGAAGCGCAGGGTGTTGCCGACGGCGTCGTAATAGGGGTAGGTCTCGATGCGCAGCCCGGCGTTGCCGAGCAGCGGCATGTGGTTCGCCCAGGTGGGATCGCTGACGTGGATCGCGGCGCCGGGTCGGGCCGCGATCAGCAGTGCTGCGCCGAGCCGCAACGCACCGCTGCCCCCCGGCGCCTGAGCGAGGGCGAGATCGCCCTTGCGGCCGGCGAGGTCGCTGCCGAAGGCGAGTGCGGCCACCTGTGCATTGAAGCCCGGATTGCCGACCGGCGAGAGGTAGGTTTTGGTGGTCTGCGCGGCGAGCATCTCCTGCTCGGCGCGTTTCACCGCGCGCGGCACCGGGGTCTTGCCGGCTTCGTCCTTGTAGACGCCGACGCCGAGGTCGACCTTGTCGGGTGAGTCGTCTTTCTGGAAGGCGGCACTGACGCCGAGGATCGGGTCGGGGGGAACGCGCGTGAGGGTCTCGAGCATGGCGGGCCTGCGTGGCTGCAAAAACCGCCGCATTATCGCAGCACGCGTCAGCCCGTGCGACCTCCTGGCGGGGTAAAGGCCGGCAGGAAAACCTTGCGGAAGACGAGGCGGATGCTGCGGCCCTGCGGTTCGAGCAGGTCGGGCTGGAAGTTGAGCGGTACAGAGCCGGCCGCATCGCGTACCTGCGGGCGGGTGTTGAACAGGTTGCCGACCGCGAGCGTGATGCGCGCACCGCGCAGGAAAGTGTGCTCGCGCGCGATCGGCAGCAGGCCGAGGTCGGCAAACAGCCGCAGGTTGACGGTGGTCAGCGAGTCGAAGGCCAGATCGCCGCGGCTGCTCGCCGGCGAACTCGCGCGGATACGGCTGCCGCCGCGCCACTGGGTGACGAGTCGCCCGCCGTAGCCGTCGCGGTTGGCGCCGAATTGCAGTTCGAGCTCGCGACGCGGATTGCCGTTGGTGTCGAAGAGGGTGTCGCCGTCGAGCAGATTCAGCCCGGGCAGCCCCGGCGCGATCCGCACTTCGTCGGCGAGACGCTCGGTGTACAGCAGCGAAAATTGCAGGCTGCCGCGACGCGCGAAGGCCAGGAACCGCTCACCCACCTGCGCCATACGGGCGCGTCGTGC
>CAZIRD010000054.1:0-4393 GCA_964541625.1 uncultured Acidibacter sp. | reverse complement strand
TCTGCGGCACTGCGATCTGCGCTGCCACGAGACCCGCGTTGCGGCGGCACCGGCGCCTCCGGCTGCGGCCCCCAGGGTCGGCTCAAGTTGAGGCTCAGACGCAACTCGTCGCGATCGCGCGCCTGCAGATTGACGGGGCGGGCGTCGATGCCGAACAGGCGTCCTGTCGCATCACGCTGGAAGCGCGCGGGGAACGCGCGCTCGAGTTCGGCCGTGGCCAGCGGCAGGGAGGTGACGATATCGCTTGAGCGCGTGCGCACGAGGTCGGCGTTGAGGTCCAGATCGACGTCATCCAGCGGCCGCGAGCCGAGGCCGAATTTGAGCACCCGCCGCCGATCAGGCGTGAGCAGCGGATTGCCGCCGTCGATACGGGTGACCTCAACCGTCTCGCCGCGGGCGAAGTCGAAGCTGCGCACGAAGGGCGTGGCGATGACCGCGCCGCCGAGTTGCTGCATGGAGGGCGCGCCTTGTTCGTCGGTCGCCGAGACGATCAGCCGGAACTTCCGCGCCATCGAGAGGTTGAGTCCGTAACCCGTGGTTCGCAGCCCGCCGACGCCGCTGACGTCCTCGAGCGCGTAGTTGACGTTGGCGCCCAGCGCGGTCGACGGCTCGCCGATCAGTTCACCGCGCCACAGCGGCAGGTCGAGGTTCAGCTGTGCTTCCCGCTGATCGCGCGAGAGGTCGCTCTCCACGGTGCCCGTGCCGCGGCGGGAGCGGCTGTCGATTCCGCGGGCACCGAGCGCCGTCTTCACGCTGAGTGCCGCAGCGCCCGCCGGCATCTCGAACGGCGAACCGCTGGCGACGAGTTCGAGATCGAGTGAATCGCTGCGTGAGCGGCTGCGGAACAGTTCGCCGCTGGTCGCGGTGCTGGCGTCATTGCGGTCGGCGTTCAAGGTTGCCGACCAGCGCCAGCCCGACAGTGTGCCCTGCACGATGCTGCCCAGGTGAGCATCGAGTTCGTCGACCTCGCGGCGCAGTGCAGCCGTACCGCCCGGCGTCGGCCGCAGGCCGAGCAGCGACAGACGCTGCGTACTGTCCAGCGCGACATTGAGCGTCGCGGCGACGCCCTCGCTGAAGGGTTTGGCGACCACGAAATTCGCCGTCAGCTGGTCGACTTGCGGCGCCAGCGTGCGGAAGTCCGCATCGGCATTGGCGACACCGTTCGACCCCAGGACGTCGCGCTCGCTCTCGAGCAGGCGCTGATCACGACGCGCTTTCAGGTCGACTTGCCAGCGGTCGTCGCGCCGAACGCGCAGCCAGTTGCCGCCAAGGTCGGCGCCCTCGCGGCCGCCTTCGCTGGTGCCGCGGGCAGAGAACTCGCCGGTGAAGGCGCGAAATCGCGGTCGCAGCACGATGTTGACCACGCGCTGGTCGGCGCGGTAGCCGTATTTGAGCGCCACTTCCTCGGGCAGGATGTCGGTGCGCAGGATGGCCTCGGTCGGCAGATCGCGGATCTCCGCGAAGCCGGATATCCGCACGCCGTTCAGTAGCACCACCGGTCGCCCACCGCGGCCGCGGCTGCTGCCGAGTTGCGGACCTAGCGCGCCCAGCAGTTCGCTCACCGAACTTACGCCGAGGGCGCGGATCTCCTCGGCCGAGAGCTGGGTTTCGGGAACGATGTCGCCGATGACGGCGCCGACTTCGCGTCGCCCGCTGACCACGATCTCCTCGAGTTCGCCCTCGGCGGCGCTGCCGACGGCGGCTACGGGTGTAGCCAAAGGCAAGGACAGGGAAATGAGCAGGGCAGGGGTCATCGACAATCCTTGTAATATCTTTGGGGCGCCGGTTCGACCGGGGCTCCGGCTGATCGTTCAGGAAAAGTTTTGTGAGGTGCGTCGGCGTCGCCGCCGCAGGACGATCAGGGTGCCGACGACCAAAATGATGGCAAGCACGCCGAGGCCTGGCCACAGCAGCGACGGCAGGATCACCCGCCGCAGCGCATTGCGGGTTACTTGCTGACGCGGTTCATAGCCCGCCGGCAACGGCAGCACGCCCTCGTCGCGTTCAAACTTGCCGTAGGCGGCGAGCAGACGCGCGAAATCGGCGGGCTGGCTGCTGCGCAGATCGCGGGTTTCGCCGGGATCGCGGGCGATATCGAACAGTTGCCACTCGCCGTTGCCGACCGGCGGCTGGTTGCGTACCAGTTTGAGATCGCCCGCGAACAGCGCGGCATTGCCGGCCAGTTCATAGCCCAGTGTGTCATTGGGCGAGCGGACGCTGCTCGACTGCCCGCGCAGCACGGGTACGAGGCTGCGACCGGCGAGCGGCGGTGCCTTGCCATCAGCGGGATAGCCGACGCCCGCGATCTCAAGCAGCGTCGGCGCGATGTCGGTGACATGAGTGAAGCCCGCATGGATGCGGCCGCCCGGGTCACCGGGCGGCAGCAAGGAGGCGCCGCGAACGATCAGCGGCACGCGCAGCCCGCCCTCGCCAGCATAGAACTTGTGCGTGGCAAGCGGCGAGACGGCGGCGCTCGCCCAGTTGCGGCCAATGCTGGCGTAGGCGCCTTGCGCGCCGAGCTGCTCGAGATCCCGGCTGTACTGGGTTGCGAGCCAGAGGCGGCCGTTGGCGTATTCGTAGGGGTCCGAGGGCTCCGCGCCGTTGTCCGAGAGGAACACGAACACCGTCTGCTGATCCTCGCCAAGTTGGCGGATCGCCTCGCGCAGGCGGCCGATCTCGGCGTCCATGGCTTCGGCCATGGCGGCGTTCACCTCCATGCGGCGCGCGTCATAGGCACGGCGGTCCGCGGCGAGGGTGTTCCAGCGCTCCAGCCCGGGCCAGTCGGCGAGAGCCGTGCCCGCGGGCAGCAGTCCGAGCTCCATGGCGCGCGCATGCCGGCGCGCACGGATCACTTCCCAGCCTGCGTCGTAACGGCCGCGCTGCCGCTCGATCCACGCGCGCGGCGCTTGCAGCGGGATATGGTTTGCCTGGAAGGCGAGATAGAGAAAGAAGGGCTGTTGTGCAGCGGCGGGCGCCGCCTGCCGGCGTGGCGCCCAGTCCTGTTGCAGGTACTGCACGGCCTTGTCGACGTAGAAGCTCGAAGAATAGAACCGCGCCGGCATCTGCGCGGGTGCGCCATCTTCGAACCAGTAGACGCGGTCGGTCAGCGCGAGATAGCGCTGCGTCGGCTGCCAGTTGTCCGAGCCGCTGTCGCCCTGGATGAGGGAGCGATCGAAGCCGCGTGCCGGAGGCAGGTTGTGCGTTTCTTTGCCGACATGCCACTTGCCGACGGCGTAGGTGCGATAGCCGCCGCGCTGCAGCAGACTGCTGACGGTCACGGCGGAGCGATCGAGCACGGTGAGGTATCCGGGCTTGCCTTCGAGTTCGGGCGGAACCGACTCGCGCATCGCGCCGACGCCGCTGCGATGACTATTGAGCCCAGTGAGCAGCATCGCCCGCGTCGGCGAACATTCGCCGGCGACATGGAAACTCGCAAAGCGCGTGCCCTCGGCGGCCAAGGCATCGAGGTTGGGGGTGCGGATTTCGCTCCCGTAGCTGCCGAGATCGGAGTAACCGAGATCATCGGCCACGATCAGCACGATGTTGGGTCGCGCGGCGAGCGCCGCATTCGACCAAGCCGCGAGCAGCAGCAGCGGACCAAGCACCAGGCCGAGCGTCCGGCCTCGCGGCCGGGCGCGCGGCCGGCCGCGCGCTGCGCCCTCAGCGCGCGGGCCGCGGGACATGCCGCGCAAACTCGAGCTTGGCGACGGCATCACGATGGACTTCGTCCGGCCCATCGGCGAAGCGCAGGGTGCGCTGACTGGCATAGGCATAGGCCAGCGGGAAGTCGTCGCTCACGCCGGCCGCGCCGTGTGCCTGGATCGCCCAGTCGAGTACGCGCGCGGCCACGTTTGGTGCGACGACCTTGATCATGGCGATCTCGTTGCGGGCGACCTTGTTGCCGGCGACGTCCATCATCCAGGCGGCCTTCAGCGTCAGCAGTCTGGCCTGTTCGATCTGGATACGTGACTCGGCGATGCGCTCGCGCCAGACCCCCTGCGTGGCCAGCGGCTTGCCGAAAGCCACGCGGGCGGCCAGTCGCTTGCACATCAGCTCGAGCGCGCGCTCGGCGACACCGATCGAGCGCATGCAGTGGTGGATGCGACCGGGACCGAGTCGTCCCTGCGCAATCTCGAAGCCGCGACCTTCGCCAAGCAGGAGATTGCCCACCGGCACACGGACGTCATCGAGCGTGACCTCCATGTGCCCGTGCGGTGCATCGTCGTAACCGAACACCGGCAGCGCGCGCAGCACGCGGATACCCGGCGTATTCGCCGGAACCACGACCATACTTTGCTGTGCATGCGCTGCGGCATCGGGGTTGCTGCGTCCCATGACGATGTACACCTTGCAGCGCGGATCGCCGGCACCCGAAGTCCACCACTTGCGGCCG
>CAZIRD010000053.1:16259-17164 GCA_964541625.1 uncultured Acidibacter sp. | reverse complement strand
TCAAGAAGGGCCAGTTCCTCTCGCCCTGGGAAATGCAGAACGTGGTCGACAAGGCGCGCTCCAGCGGCAACCCCTCGATCATGGTCTGCGAACGCGGCTTCAGTTTCGGCTACAACAACCTCGTCTCCGACATGCGTGCGCTCGCGGTGATGCGCGCCACCGGTTGTCCGGTGGTGTTCGACGCCACCCACTCGGTGCAGCTGCCCGGTGGCCAGGGCAGCGCTTCGGGCGGGCAGCGCGAGTTCGTGCCGGTGCTGGCGCGGGCCGCCATGGCGGCGGGCGTCGCGGGTCTCTTCATGGAGACGCACCCCGAGCCGTCGAAGGCCTTGTCCGATGGGCCGAACGCCTGGCCGCTCGCGCGCATGGAATCGCTGCTCTCGACGCTTGTCGAGCTCGACCGTACCGTCAAGTCCAGACCTTTCGAGGAAGACCTTGCATGAGCCGTATTGCCGACATCCGCGCGCGTGAAGTCATCGACTCGCGCGGCAATCCCACCGTCGAGGCCGACGTGATCCTCGCGAGCGGTGCGTTCGGTCGTGCGGCCGTCCCGTCGGGCGCTTCGACCGGCACCCGCGAGGCCGTCGAATTGCGCGACGGCGACAAGGGCCGTTACCTCGGCAAGGGCGTGCTCAAGGCGGTGGCCAACGTCAACGGGCCGATCCGCCGGGCGCTGCTCAAGCGCGATGTGCGCGATCAGCAGGACATCGATGCGCGGCTGATCGCCCTCGATGGTACCGAGAACAAGAGCCGTCTCGGCGCCAATGCGCTGCTCGCGGTGTCGCTGGCGAGTGCGCATGCTGCCGCCGAGGATGCCGATGTCGCGCTCTGGCGCTATCTCGCGGGCAAGCGCAAGCCGGTGATGCCGGTGCCGATGATGAACGTGATCAACGGTGGCGCGCATGCCG
>CAZIRD010000053.1:0-16239 GCA_964541625.1 uncultured Acidibacter sp. | reverse complement strand
CAGCCTCGATGTGCAGGAGTTCATGATCCTGCCGGTGGGCGCGCGCAATTTCGCGCACGCGCTGCAGATGGGTGCCGAGGTCTTCCATACGCTCAAGGCCATCCTCAAGGGCAAAGGCCTGACCACCGCGGTTGGCGACGAGGGCGGCTTCGCACCCGATCTGCCGACCAACGAGGCTGCGCTGAAGCTGCTGCTGCAGGCGATCGAGAAGGCGGGTTACCGCCCCGGTCGCGACATCTACCTCGGTCTCGATGTGGCGAGTTCGGAGTTTCTGAAGGGCGGCAAGTACGACCTGCACGGCGAGGGCCGCAGCTTCAGTGCGGCGCAGTTCACCCGTTACCTCGCACGCCTGGTCGATAAGTACCCGATCATCACCATCGAGGACGGCATGGCCGAGGGCGACTGGCAGGGCTGGGCCGGGCTCACCGCGGCACTGGGAAAGCGCTGCCAGCTGGTCGGCGACGACCTGTTCGTCACCAACACACGGATCCTTGCCGAAGGCATCCGCGAGGGCATCGCCAACTCGATCCTCATCAAGGTGAACCAGATCGGCACGCTGACCGAGACTCTGGAAGCCATTGCGATGGCCACCGGCGCAGGTTATTCGGCGGTCATTTCGCACCGTTCCGGCGAGACCGAGGACACCACCATCGCCGACATCGCCGTGGCCACCGCGGCAACGCAGATCAAGACCGGTTCGATGTCGCGCTCCGATCGCGTCGCCAAGTACAACCAGCTGCTGCGCATCGAGGAGGAGCTCGGCGGCAAGGCGCGCTATGCCGGACGCGAGGCTTTCCCCGTAAAGATCTGACCCCGCAGGGGTTTCCTTTGAGCGGGCACGGGTTTACCATCCGCCGGCAATGACTAAGTGGGTCGCCGCCGTCCTGACTTGCCTTGCGGTGCTGCTGCAATACCGCATCTGGCTCTCCGACGACGGCGTGCGCGAGTCCTATCGCCTGCGTGTGGCCGTTGATCAGCAGGCCGCGACCAACGCCGAACTCAAGCGCCGCAACGAACAGCTCGCTGCCGAGGTGGCCGATCTCAAGAGCGGCATGACGGCGATCGAGGAACGCGCGCGCAGCGAACTCGGTATGGTCTCGCCCGGCGAATCCTTCTACCAGGTCGTCCCCAAGGTGGCGGTCGCTCCAGCGGTGCCCGCGGCGCCGAGCGCAGCCGCCGAGGCCGCCGCAGCCACGCGCACGGCGCAGCGCTGAGCGGCGCCGCTTGAGCGAGCCGCACTACTGGCTCGTCATGCCGGCGGCCGGGCGCGGTCAACGGCTCGGGGCCGACCTCCCCAAACAATACCTGTCGATCGCCGGACGCAGTCTGCTCGAGTGGGCGCTGCGGCCATTCGTCGCCGATCCGGCGTGTCGCGGACTCGTGGTGGCTCTCGGACCCGGGGACCCGTTTTGGCCTGCGGTGCGCGCGCGGCTCGGCCGTGCAGTCATCGAGGCCCCGGGCGGCAAGGAGCGCGGCGATTCGGTGCGCCAGGCGCTCGAGACGCTGCGTACCCGTGGCGCGGCCGATGCCGATTGGGTGCTGGTGCACGATGCGGCCAGACCCTGCGTGACGGCGGCCGAGATCGCCGCCCTGCGTCACGGTGTGGTACGCGAGAGCACGACGCCAGACAGACTCGCGGCCAACGCGCCGCTCGCTGGCGGTCTGCTTGCGCTACCGCTTGCCGATACGCTCAAGCGCAGTGCAGTCGCCGGTGCGGGCGTGGTCAGTGCGGCGACCGTGCCACGCGAGGGGCTGTGGCGGGCACTTACGCCGCAAATGTTTCGGCTTGGCGAATTACTCGACGCATTGCGCGCGGCCGCCGCGGCCGGCCGCGTACCGACGGACGAGGCGCAGGCGATGGAGTGGCGCGGCGCCACGCCGCGGCTGATCAGCGGCGAGTCGACCAATCTCAAGGTGACCACGATGGCGGATCTCGCCCTCGCGGAGGGCATACTGCGCGGCCGCGAGGCGAGCGCAGCGGAGATGGAGGGAGCGAGGACATGATCCGTGTGGGTTCCGGTTTCGATGTGCACGCCTTCGGGCCCGGTGATCATGTGATGCTCGGCGGTGTCCGCGTACCACACTCAGCGGGCGTGGTCGCGCACTCCGACGGCGATGTCCTGCTGCACGCGCTCTGCGACGCGCTTCTCGGTGCGGGCGGTCTCGGTGACATCGGCCAGCATTTCCCGGACAGCGATCCGCGCTGGCGCGGCGCGTCCAGCGATCGCTTCGTGCAGCATGCCGTCGGTCTGCTGCGTGATCAGGGATACGGCGTGGTCAACGCCGACCTCACGCTGCTCGGCGAGACGCCGCGTCTGGCCGGGGTCCGCGAGCGGATCCGCGAATCGGTCGCTGCGCTGCTCGCCGTGTCGGTGGATGCCGTCAACATCAAGGCGACGACTACCGAGAAGCTCGGCTTCATCGGCCGGCGCGAGGGCCTCGCTGCGCAGGCCGTCGTGCTGATCGAGCGACCGTGAGCGATTGGCGTTCTCTCGCGCTGACGCCGCCGCGGGCCACGGGCGCGGCCGCTGGCACGGCGCGCATCCGCAGCCTGCCTGAGGATTTCGAGGTCCACGAGGAACTCGGCTTCGAGCCGGCGGGACGCGGCGAGCACTTGCTGCTGCAGGTACGCAAGCGGCTCGCCAACACCGCCTGGGTGGCTCGCGACCTCGCGCGTCGCGCAGGAGTACGCCACTTCGACGTCGGCTTCGCCGGCCTGAAGGATCGTCATGCGGTGACGACGCAGTGGTTCACCGTCCCGGCGCGCGGTCGTCGACCGGCTGACTTCGCCGGCATGGAGGGCGAGGGCTACGTGGTGATCGCTGCGCACGCGCACACACGCAAATTGCCGCGCGGCGCGCTCGCCGGCAACCGCTTCCGCATCGTGCTGCGGGAGTTCAGCGCTGAGCCCGCAACGCTCGCGCAACGCGTCGCCGAGGTGGCGCGCTGCGGGGTACCCAATTATTTCGGGCCGCAGCGCTTCGGCCGCGATCTCGCCAACCTGCGCAGCGACGGCGAGCCGCCGGCCTCGCGAGAGGCGCAGGGTTACGAACTCTCGGCGCTGCGCAGCCTGCTCTTCAATGCGCTGCTCGCCGAGCGCGTGCAGCGGGGCGACTGGACGCGGCTGTACGTTGGCGAGCGCGCTAATCTGGACGGCAGCAATTCCAGCTTCGTCGTCGAACAGCTGGACGCGACGATTGCTACCCGGCTCGCGACCCTCGACATCCACCCGACCGGGCCGCTGCACGGCAGCGGCGAGAGCGGCATCAGCGGCGAAATCGCCGCGCTGGAGGCCATGGTCATCGGGCGCTTTCCGCACTGGGCGGCACGCCTCGAGGCCGACCGCGTCGCGGCTGCCCGCCGGCCGCTGCGCGTCGCCGTGCGTGATCTTCTGCTTGAGCCCGGTGAGTCGGCGGGCAGCGCGGTCTTGAGTTTCCGCCTGCGCCCCGGCAGCTTTGCCACCACGGTACTGCGCGAACTCGTCGAACTCGCAACCTCATCCGAGGCGGAGGACCAAAATGATTGACATCATCGACCACGGTGCCGTGCGCGAACTGCGCCTTTCGCGTGCGCCGGTCAACGCTCTCAATCGCGCTTTGCTCGCCGAGCTCGATGCGGCCGTGCTCGCCGCGGGCGAGGCGGCGCTGCGCGGTGAGCCGGATGCGCCGCGGGCGCTGCTGATCGCCGGAACGCCAGGCATCTTCACCGCCGGGCTCGATGTCCGCGAGGTCACGGGTGGCGACGACTCCGCGCGGGCGCTGGTACTGGCGTTTGCGCGGCTGCAGTTGCACCTCGTGCACTCACCGCTGCCGATCATTGCCGCGATTACCGGCCACAGTCCCGCAGGGGGTGCCGTCATCGCCATGCTCTGCGATCACCGCATCATGGCCGCTGGCGAATTCCGTATCGGACTCAACGAGGTTCAGGTGGGGCTTTATCCCGGCGAGACCATTTACCGCGCCTACGAACTGCTGCTCGGCACGCGACGGGCGGCGAGCCTGTTGTCGCGCGGCGCGATGCTGCGCGCCGACGAGGCACTCGACGCGGGTCTCGTCGATGAAGTCGTGGAGCCGGCGGCGGTCGTCGGCCGTGCGCTCGCGCTCGCCGGGGAACTGCTTAAGCTGCCGCCCAAGACCTACTCGCGCACGCGCGCCATGGTGCGCGCCGATCTGCGGCGTCTGTTCGACGCGCCGCCGGAATCGCTGGAGAGCCTTGCCGCCGACGGCTGGGTGACCGACGAGACGCGCGCGGCAATGGCGCGACTGCTCGCCGCACGCTGAGGGCCGCTGCAGCTAGTGCAGCAGCACGTAGATCGCGCCGGTGCCGCCGTCGACTGGACGCGCCGTGCAAAACGCCATCACCGCGTCGGTTCGCCGCAGGATCACGTTGACCGCCTGCTTGATGACCGGGCCGCGCGGCCCCGAGCCGAGTCCCTTGCCGTGGATGATGCGCACGCAGCGATGCTGATTCGCGATCGAGCGGGCGAGAAAGTCGCGCAACTCGCTCTTTGCCTCGGGGACGATCAGGCCGTGCAGGTCGAGTTCCGCTTCGACGCGGTAGTGGCCGCGTCGCAGCCGACGCATCACCGCGTCCTGGATGCCGTTGCGGCGGAAATTCAGTTCCTCGCCGAATTCGACGTCGAGATCGAGCGGACTCAGTTGCAGGCTGTCCTCGAGGACTTCGGCTTCGCCGAGGCGCCGGAAGTTCGCCCGCGGCTTCGGCTTCGCGCGCTGCGCGCGCACGCGCGCCGCCGCCCTGAGCGGCCGTGTTCCCTTCACGGCTTCGCGAAAAGTCCGGCTGTCCTCATCGGAGGGTTTGCGCATCCTGCTACCTCGGATCCCGGGCTTTCAGTATATTGTCGGCCCTTCCTGGCCTCCAAGAAAAAACGCTCGATGAAAATCCTCGTGAGCAATGACGACGGGTATCGGGCGCGGGGCATCATCGCTCTGCGCGAGGCGCTCACGGGGCTCGCCGACCTCACCGTCGTCGCACCCGAGCGCAACCACAGCGGCGCGAGCAACGCGCTCACGCTCGAACATCCGCTGCGGGTCACCGAGGTCGAGGAAAACGCCTACTTCGTCTCCGGCACGCCGACCGACTGCGTACATCTGGCGATCTCCGGGTTGTTCGACTTCGACCACGACATGGTGGTCTCGGGCATCAATAACGGCGAGAACCTCGGTGACGACGTGCTCTATTCCGGCACGGTGGCGGCGGCGATCGAGGGCCGGTTTCTTGGTCTGCCGACCGTGGCTTTCTCGCTGCGCCGGCCGGAGCAGGGCGAGATGGACTACGCCGCGGCGGCGCAGGTGGCGCGATTGATCGTGCAGCGGCTCCTCGAGCGACCGCTCGATCGCAACATGATCCTCAACGTCAACGTGCCGCATCGGCCGTTCGGCGAACTGCGCGGCTTCCTCACCACCCGGCTCGGGCACCGGCATCGCGCCGAGCGTGCAGTCAAGGCCGTGGATCCGCGCGGTCGCCCCGTGTACTGGGTCGGCGCTGCGGGCGAGGGCCAGGATGACGGACCGGGTACCGACTTTCGTGCGGTGGCCGATGGCTATGTGTCGGTGACGCCGCTGCAGGTTGATCTCACGCGGCACGCGGCGCTCGATACGGTGCGCGAGTGGCTGCAGGGCCTCGACGGCTGAGCCGTCGAGGCCGCGACTGACGCCCGATGGATCAGCGCCTCAACGGCATCGGCATGACCTCCGCGCGCACGCGCGAGCGGCTCCTGCAGCGGCTGCAGGAGCAGGGTGTGCGCAACCCTGCGGTGCTCGAACGCATGCGCGGCGTGCCGCGGCACATCTTCGTCGACGAGGCACTCGCCAGTCGCGCCTACGAGGACACGGCGCTGCCGATCGGTTACGGCCAGACCATCTCGCAGCCCTACATCGTCGCGCGCATGAGCGAGGCGCTGCTCGAAGCGGGCCCGCTCGCCAACGTCCTCGAGATCGGCACCGGCTGCGGCTACCAGACCGCGGTGCTGGCCGGACTCGTCACGCGCATCTGCACCATCGAGCGTATCGAGCCCCTGCTGCTGCGCGCCAAGCAGCGCCTGAAGGAGCTTGGCATCACCAACGTGCGCTTCCGCCATGGCGACGGCTACGAGGGCTGGAGGGCGCAGGGCCCCTATGACGGCATCCTCGTGGCGGCCGCACCGCTCGCGGTTCCCGAGGCCTTGTTGCAGCAGCTCGCCGTCGGTGGTCGGCTGGTGATGCCGGTAGGTGGCGAAGGTCGGCAGGAACTGCGGCGCATCACCCGCCGCGAGCAGGGCTACGACGAGGAGCGGCTCGGCGCCGTGTCGTTCGTCCCGCTGCAGACGGGCATCGTGACCGCGAGCTGAGCCTGCAACCGTGAGCCAAGCTTGCGGCGGCGCGCCTTAGCGCGGAAACAGCATCGCCATTACCCGTCGACCATCGCCGGCGAGCACGTTGAAGGTGCGGCAGGCGGCGCCGAGCTCCATCACTTCCAGACCGATGCCGCGCTCGAGGAACCAGCGCCGCTGCGCGGCGGGCAGGAAAGTCTGGCCCTGCGCCCAGCCGATCAGTACGACCTCGGGCTGCTCGGCGAACACCGCAGCGAGATCGCTCTCCTCGAGGTCCGCCGGCTGCTGTGGGCGCAACTCGCCGAGCACGCGCTGTGTGCCGATCAGCAGCGCGCGGTCGAATTCCTGTTCGCCGATCTGGATCTTGCCGGCGGTGTAGCCGCGGATGCGCAACTGCTGCGCGCCCGGCGTCACGGTCAGTCTCATGCTTCGATACCATACGCGATGTGCGCGAACTCGTGCTCGTCCTCCCCGATCTCTTTTTGTCTGCAGCCGGCTCCGACGGCGCGGCCACGGCCCGTTTATCGGCCGCATCGCTGATCGCGCTGCGCTTCGCGGCGCCACGGCAGTTGCGCGGCGACTGGCGCGGCATGCTGGCGCGCGGCGTCGGGCGAGCCGACCTCGCGCTCGTCGATGTTGCCAGCGTGGTCGATGCCGCCTTGCCGCGCACGGACCGGGCCGCTGAGGGCGCGGCCGAAGTTTGGCTGGCGGCGCCGCTGCATCTCATGGCCGGTCTCAAGACCCTGCACTTTCCGGCCAACGGCCTGCTGCGTCTGCCCGCTGACGAGGCGCGCGAGCTGGCCGCGGGATTCGCCGACGTCTTCGGTGGCGATGGACTCGCCCTCGAACCCGCGGGCTCGGCAGGCTTCGTGCTGCGCGGCTTCTCGGCCTCGGAGGTGGCCACCGTGGATCCGTCGCGGCTCATCGGTGGTCAGCTCGAGGCGAGTCTGCCGGAAGGCGCGGGCAGTGCTGCGCTGCGTGCGCTCGGCAGCGAAATCGAAATGTGGCTGCACGAGCTGCCACTCAACCGGCGACGCGAACAGCGCGGCGAGCCGCGTGTCAGTACTCTGTGGCTATGGGGTGGCGGACAGCCGCCGCGCGATCCGCTGACGATCGACCGCACTACCGAATCGCGCTGGTCGCAACTCGTCGGCGATGACGCCTGGCTGCAGGCCTTGGCGCGACTGGCCGGTGTCGAGTCGGCAGCCTTGGGCGCGACCCTCGAGCCTGTGCTCGCCGTATCCGGCGAGGCGGTCTGCGTGGTCGCACCGCTCGCCGGCGGTGACCCCGCCGAGTACGAGCAACGCTATCTCGCACCGGCGCTGGCGGCGATGGCCGAAGGTCGTCTTGGCACTTGCGTGCTGGTGGCGAATGATCGCTGGCTCACGATTACCCGCAACGACCGCTGGCGGCTATGGCGGCCGCGGCGCAGCTGGCTGGCAGCGCTCGCGGACGGTGGCGCATGAGGCTCAAGGTGCTGCGCCGCGAGGTCGATGCGTCCGCGACGACGCGTTTCCCCGGCCTCGATCCGGTACTGGCGCGTGCCTATGCGGCGCGCGGCATCGGCACACCCGAAGAATTGCGCCTGAGTCTCGATCGGCTGCTGCCGGTCGGTACGCTCGATGGCATCGAGGCGGCGGTGCAGCTGCTGCTCGTGCATCGCGAGCGTGCGCAGCGCATCCTCGTAATCGGCGACTTCGACGCCGACGGCGCGACCAGCTCGGCGCTGATCGTTCGCTGTCTGCGCGCCTGGGGATTTGCGGACGTCGATTTTCTGGTGCCGAACCGTTTCGAGTTCGGCTACGGACTCACGCCGGAGATCGTCGCGCTCGCGGCGCAGCAACAGCCGGCGCTGATCATTACTGTCGACAACGGTATCTCCAGCCTGCCCGGCGTCGCCGCAGCACGCGCGCTCGGGATCGACGTGCTGGTCACCGACCATCATCTCGCCGGCGCGCAGTTGCCGTCAGCCAACGTGATCGTCAACCCCAATCTGCCCGAGGCGCGCTTCGGCTCGCGCTCGCTGGCCGGCGTGGGTGTGGCGTTCTATGTGATGGCGGCGCTGCACCGTGCGCTCGGCGATGCCGCGCTGCCGTCGCCGGCGACCTGGCTTGATCTCGTCGCCCTCGGCACGGTCGCTGACATCGTACCGCTCGATGCCAACAATCGTGTGCTGGTCGCCCAGGGGCTCGCTCGCATCCGCGCCGGTCGCTGCACGGCGGGCGTCCGTGCGCTGCTCGAGGTGGGCAACCGCGGCCTCGGCAACGCGATCGCCGCCGATCTCGGTTTCGCCGCCGGACCGCGGCTGAATGCGGCGGGGCGGCTCGATGACATGTCGCTCGGCATCCGCTGTCTGCTCACCGACTCCATGGTCGAGGCCCGTGCGCTGGCCGCCCGTCTCGACGCGCTCAACAAGGAGCGGCGGACAATCGAGTCGAAGATGCAGGAGCAGGCGCTGGCCGCCGTGCGTCATCTCGATGATCCCGAGCGGCTCGCGGGACGCGGGGCTGCGGATGCGCGGCACGGGCTCTGTCTCTACGACGCCGACTGGCATCAGGGCGTGGTTGGGATCGTCGCCGGTCGCATCAAGGATCGGCTGCGTCGCCCGGTGATCGCTTTCGCGGATGCCGGCGATGGGCAGTTGCGCGGTTCGATGCGCTCGGTCGCCGGCGTGCACGCCCGCGATGTGCTCGAGGCGATCTCCACTCGCCAGCCGGGCCTGCTGCCAAAGTTCGGCGGCCACGCGATGGCTGCCGGTCTCAGCCTGCCGTTGTCGCGGCTCGATGAATTCGCCCGCGAGTTTGACGTGGAAGTGGCGCGCTGGCAGGCGGGCGGCTCGCTTGCCGATCGCATCGAGACCGATGGCGAGCTCGCCGTTGCTGAACTCTCGCTGGGTACCGCCGAGGCGCTGCGTGCGGGCGGCCCGTGGGGACAAGCCTTCCCCGAGCCCACCTTCGACCAGTTCTTCCGGGTGCGCGGGACGCGCGTACTGCAGGACCTGCACCTCAAATTCTGGGTGGAGCCCGAGGGTGCAGGACGACGCTTCGATGCGATTGCGTTCAACCTGCTGCAGGGCCGCCCCGGCTTGCTCGCGGCGAACGGCGAGGCGTCACTGCCCGAGCGCGTGCATCTCGTTTATCGGCTCGACGTCAACGAGTGGAACGGCGAGCGTCGCCTGCAGCTGCTAGTGGATCATCTGCTAGAATAAGTCGCATGATTGAACTCGGTCTCGTCAAACGATCCCTCGGTGACCTCCAGGAGCGCGTCAGTTCCTTAAGGGGGTTTCTTTGAGTACGACCTGAAGAAAGAGCGGCTCGAAGAAGTCAGCCGCGAACTCGAAGACCCCGCGGTCTGGCAAAAACCCGACAAGGCCCAGGAACTCGGCCGCGAGCGTGCCAAGCTCGCCGCTGAAATCGAAGCAATCGACGGCGCCACCCGTGCCGTCGGCGACTCCGTCGAACTCCTTGAACTCGCCGAAGCCGAGGATGACGAGGCGACGGCGCGCGAGATCGAACGCGACCTTCCCGCGGTCGAAGGCAAGGTCCGCAAGCTCGAACTCAAGCGGATGTTCCGCGGCGAGATGGACTCGCACAACGCCTATCTCGACATCCAGGCGGGAGCTGGCGGCACCGAAGCGCAGGACTGGGCGCAGATGCTGATGCGCATGTACCTCAAGTGGGCGGCGACCCGCGGTTTCGCGACCGAGGTCATCGACTCGAGCGCCGGCGAGGTCGCCGGCATCAAGAGCGCCACCATCGAATTCAAGGGCGATCACGCCTATGGCTGGTTACGCACCGAGACGGGCGTGCACCGGCTGGTGCGCAAGTCGCCATTCGACTCCGGCAATCGCCGGCATACCTCGTTCGCTTCGGTGTTCGTCTCGCCGGAGATCGACGATGACATCAACATCGAGATCAACCCGGCGGACCTCGAGATGGACGTCTACCGCTCGAGCGGTGCCGGTGGTCAGCACGTCAACAAAACCGAATCGGCGGTGCGAATCCGTCACTTGCCCTCCGGCATCGTGGTCGCCTGCCAGAACGAGCGCAGCCAGCACAAGAATCGGGCGACGGCCATGAAGATGCTGAAGGCCAAGCTCTACGAACTCGAAGTCAACAAGCGCAATGCCGCGGCCAAGGTGCTCGAGGAGTCGAAGTCGGACGTCAGCTGGGGTCACCAGATCCGCTCGTATGTGCTCGACCAGTCGCGCATCAAGGACCTGCGTACCAACGTCGAGGTGGGCAACACCACCGCCGTGCTCGACGGCGATCTCGATCCGTTCCTCGAAGCCTCACTGAAAGCGGGGGTCTGAGCAGCCCATGTCCGAGCAGTCCACATCCAGGCCGGCGGCTTCCAAGCCGCCGGTGGACGAGAAGCAGGATCCGCCGCGTACCACGGAAGATGACAACAAGCTCATCGCCGAGCGGCGCCAGAAGCTCGCAGCACTGCGCGCTGCCGATGCGCCGCCGTTCCCGAACGACTTCCGCCGCGATTCGCTTGCGGCCGAGTTGCACCTGGGTTTCGACGAACTCGCCGCCGAGGCGCTCGAGACGCAGGCCATCCGCGTAACCGTGGCGGGCCGCATGATGTTGCGGCGCATCATGGGCAAGGCGAGCTTCGCCAAGCTGCAGGACTCCTCCGGGCAGATCCAGCTCTTCCTGCAGCGTGAATTGCTCGGCGACATCTACGAGGCTTTCAAGGGCTGGGACATCGGCGACATCCTCGGCGCCGAGGGCACGTTGTTTCGCACCAAGACCGGTGAGTTGTCGGTGCGGGTCGACTCGCTGCGCCTGCTGGTGAAGTCGCTGCGGCCGCTGCCCGACAAGTGGCATGGGCTCGCCGATACCGAGGCGCGCTACCGTCAGCGCTACGTCGATCTGATCATGAACGAGGAGAGCCGCGCGATCTTCCGCAAGCGAACCCGGCTCGTGCGCCACCTTCGCCACCTGCTCGACACGCTCGGTTTCATGGAGGTCGAAACCCCCATGATGCAGCCGATCCCCGGTGGTGCGACCGCGCGACCCTTCGTCACCCACCACAATGCGCTCGGCATCGACATGTACCTGCGCATCGCGCCCGAGCTCTATCTCAAGCGTCTCGTGGTCGGTGGATTCGAGCGCGTCTACGAAATCAACCGCAACTTCCGCAACGAAGGGCTGTCGACCCGCCACAACCCCGAGTTCACGATGCTCGAGTTGTATCAGGCGTATGCCGACTACCGCGATCTGATGGATCTCGTCGAGCGGATGCTGCGCAGCTCGGCGGAGGCGGTGGTGGGTTCGCTGCGTTTCACGTCGCAGGGCCGCGAGTACGATCTCTCCGCGCCGTTCGCGCGCATCACGGTCGAGGAGCTGATCCTGCGCGAGACCGACCTTGACCGAGCGCGTCTGCGCGATGTGACCTATCTGCGGGCGGCCTGCGATTCACTCGGTATCGCCTGGAAGCCGGGTGATGGCGCGGGCAAGCTGCAAATCGAGATCTTCGAGAAGACCGGCGAGCACACTTTGCTCGATCCGACCTTCGTCTACGCCTATCCGGCCGAGGTCTCGCCGCTGTCGCGGGCCAACGATGCGGATCCCTTCCTGACCGACCGCTTCGAGTTCTTCGTCGGCGGTCGCGAACTGGCCAACGGCTTTTCCGAGCTGAACGACGCCGAGGACCAGGCGGGACGCTTTCATGCACAGGTCGCGCGCAAGGAGTCGGGCGATGACGAGGCGATGTTCTTCGACGCGGACTATGTCCGCGCGCTCGAGTACGGCATGCCGCCGACTGCGGGGCTCGGCGTCGGCATCGATCGTCTGGTGATGTTCCTCACCGACTCGGCATCGATCCGCGACGTGCTGCTCTTCCCGCAGATGCGGCCCGAGTAGCGCCGCCCGCTCAATCCGGCAGCGCGTAACCCATCGGCAGGTTGATCGCCGCAATGGTCGGCACGTTGGTCGCCGAAGGAGGGCTCGCCGGCGCGGTCTGCAACGCGGTTTCCGGTGCGAATCCGCTCACGGCGAGGAACTCCACGCCCTCCCTGCCTTGAGCTTGCTGCAGCACCTGCGCGGTGGCAGTGGTCGCCGGGCCAGTCTGCAGCTGTACGGTCGCGCCCTCGAGAAGCGCGAGGTCAGTGGTGGCCGCGCGGAAGCGCTGCGCGCGGCGCTTGACCCGGCCGCGGTAGTGCGCACGGGCGATCACTTCCTGTCCGGTGTAGCAGCCCTTGTTGAACGAAATGCCGCCGAGCACGTCGAGGTTCAGCATCTGTGCCACGAATTCGCCGCGGGTCGCGGGCGTGACCTGCGGCAGGCCGGCGGCGATATCGGCGAGTCGCCAAGTCTCGACGCGAACCGGGTCCGCAGGGGTCGCCGGCGTCGTCGCCATGGTCGATGCGTCGGCGGCACAGAGCCGCAGTACGCGCCCGTCGGTCGCGTGCCGCCAGAGCACGCAGTCGCCCTCGCGGCGCGCTGCACCGACGACATCGGGCAGCGACTCGTCCCCGCCGAGACCCTCGATTTGCCAGGCGGCAGACTCGTCACTGATCGTCGCCCTGGCGCGCAGCAGGAATTTGCGCAGCGTGGCCAGCGTGTCGTCGATCAGCGTACGCGGCAACACGCAGAGCACATCGCTCGCGCCGAGCGGCACGAGTCGCAGGATGGCGAGTACCCGACCCTGCGGATTGTGCAGCCCGGCGAGTTCGACGCGATCCGCCGACAGGCCGAGGGCATCCTGGGACAACTGGCCGTTGAGGAATTTGCGGGCGTCGAGGCCACGCACGGCGATGACGCCGAGGTCAGTCAGCAGACAGGCCGGCGGAGCGGCGGAGGCGTGGAGTTGCACGGTAGCGTGTGAAAAAGCTGTGAAAAGCAGGAGTTTGCCGCGCGGATTGTGCATCAAGTGGGCGACGCTGCCTGTGGTCTTGATGCAACGGTTCTGGCATCATTCGCGGTGATGCAGAACGATCCCCAGGGGGTGGGGCGGCCCGCGTCAGTGGCTGCCTCCGCGCCCGAAAACCCGCCGTCCAGTCCCGCTTCCGAGTCCGCCCCGCCTGCCGAGATCGGCGGGCCCAAGGGGCCAGAGCCGACCCGTTTCGGCGACTGGGAAAAGAACGGCCGCTGCATCGACTTCTGATCCCGAGGGAATGCCTACGATGCGCCAACGTCCTCTGTCACCTCATCTCGGCGTGTACCGTTTCGCGTACACCATGGCCACCTCTATCTTCCACCGGGCGAGCGGCGTCGTCCTCTCGGCCGGTCTCATCGTGCTGACCGGGTGGTTGCTGGCCGCTGCGGGCGGCGCCGAGCAGTACGCGCGTGCCGTGTCCCTGCTCGGCAGCGGCCCCGTGCAGTGGCTGCTCGCCGGCTGGTTGCTCGCATTCTGCTACCACCTCTGCAACGGCATCCGCCATCTCAACTGGGATCTCGGCCGCGGCCTCGAGCGCGCCGAGGCGCGGCGCAGCGCCAGGGTGGTCGTGCTGGTGGCCGCGCTGCTCGCACTTGCCTTTGGCTACGTGGCGTTCTTCGCCGGGGTGCCGCGATGAGCCTGCGCAGCCCGCTGGGCAAGGTGCTCGGTCGCGGCTCGGCCAAGCAGGGCGTCGCGCACTGGTGGGGGCAACGTGTTTCGGCGGTCGCGCTGGTGCCGCTGACGCTGTGGTTCGTGCTCGAGATCATCCATTTGCCGCTGACCGACCAGGGCGCGGTGCGTGCGTGGGTGGCGAGCGGCATCCACCCGGTGCTGTTGCTGCTGTTCATCGGCAGCATCGCCTGGCACTCGGCGCTCGGCGTGCAGGTGGTGCTCGAGGACTACGTGGCGCACAAGCCGATCAAACTCGCCGCGCTGCTCACCAACACTTTCTTTCATGTCGTCGTCGCCATCGCCGCCGGCTATGCCGTGCTGCGTATTGCTTTCACGACCATCGCACAGGGATGACGCCGGATGAGCGCCTACAATTTCATTGACCATACCTATGACGTCGTCGTGGTCGGTGCAGGCGGCGCCGGCTTGCGGGCGACGCTCGGTCTTGCGGAAGCGGGACTCTCCACCGCCTGCCTCACCAAGGTGTTCCCGACCCGCAGCCACACCGTGGCGGCGCAGGGCGGCATCTCGGCGGCGCTCGGCAACATGGGCGAGGACGACTGGCGTTACCACTTCTACGACACCATCAAGGGCTCCGACTGGCTCGGCGACCAGGATGCGATCGAGTTCATGTGCAAGGAGGCGCCGGCTGCGGTCATCGAGCTCGAGCACTATGGCGTGCCGTTCTCGCGCACCGCCGACGGCCGCATCTACCAGCGGCCCTTCGGCGGCATGACCACGCAGTACGGCAAGGGCATCGCCCAGCGCACCTGCGCTGCGGCCGACCGTACCGGCCATGCCATGCTGCACACGCTCTACCAGCAGTCGATCCGCAACGAGGCGGAGTTCTTCATCGAGTACTTCGCCATCGATCTCATCATGGAGAACGGCGAGTGCCGCGGCGTGGTGGCACTCAATCTTGCCGAGGGCACGCTGCACCGCTTCCGTGCGCACCTCGTGATTCTCGCTACGGGCGGCTATGGCCGCGCCTACTTCTCCTGCACCTCGGCCCATACCTGCACCGGCGACGGTGGCGGCATGGCGTTGCGGGCCGGTCTGCCGCTGCAGGACATGGAGTTCGTGCAGTTCCACCCGACCGGCATCTACGGTGCGGGCTGCCTGATCACCGAGGGCTCGCGCGGCGAGGGCGGTTATCTCACCAACTCCCGCGGCGAGCGCTTCATGGAGCGCTACGCACCGAACGCCAAGGATCTCGCGTCGCGCGACGTGGTATCGCGTTCGATGACCATCGAGATCCGCGAGGGCCGCGGCGTCGGCAAGGATGCCGATCACATCCACCTACATCTCGAACATCTCGGGCCCGAGGTGATCAAGCAGCGTCTGCCGGGTATCGCCGAGACGGCACGCATCTTCGCCGGCGTGGACGTCAACAAGGCGCCGATCCCGGTGCTGCCCACGGTGCACTACAACATGGGCGGCATTCCCTGCAATTACCACGGCGAAGTGGTGACGCTGAAGAACGGCGACGCCGACAGCGTGGTGCCGGGTCTGATGGCCGTCGGCGAAGCGGCCTGCGTATCGGTGCATGGCGCGAACCGCCTCGGTTCGAACTCGCTGCTCGATCTCGTCGTCTTCGGCCGCGAGGCCGGTCGCCATGCCGCCTCGATCGTCAAGCCGGGATCGAGCCACCGGCCGCTGCCGAAGGACGCCGGCGACCTCGCGCTCGCGCGACTCGACAAGTTCCGGCATGCCAACGGCAGCCGCTCCACGGCGCAGGTCCGCCTCGAGATGCAGAAGATCATGCAGTCGGATGCTGCCGTGTTCCGCACCGGCAGTTCGCTGCAGGAAGGTTGCGAGAAGCTGCAGCGGACGGTGGATTCCTTTGCTGACGTGCGCACCAGCGATCGCGGTCTCGTCTGGAACACCGATCTCATCGAGACTCTGGAGCTCGATAACCTGCTCGGCCAGGCGGTGGCGACCATCCGCTCTGCCGAGAACCGCAAGGAGAGCCGCGGCGCGCATGCGCGCGAGGACTTCAAGGACCGTGATGACGTCAACTGGATGAAGCACACGCTGTGCTGGGTGGACGAGCGTGGCACGACCCGCATCGACTACCGCGGCGTGCACCTCAACACGCTAACGAGCGACGTCGAACCGATTCCGCCCAAGGCGCGCACCTACTGATTTTCGAGGACCCACTGCATGGCTGAGTTCAGACTGCCCGAGAACTCGCGCATCAACCGCAACGGCAAGGTGCATCCCGCGCCCGCCGGCGCGACCAATGTGCGCACCTTCAAGGTCTACCGCTACGACCCGGACGCCGGCGAAAACCCGCGCGTCGACACCTTCGAGGTGGACATGGACAGCTGCGGGCCGATGGTTCTCGACGCGCT
>CAZIRD010000052.1:0-17235 GCA_964541625.1 uncultured Acidibacter sp. | reverse complement strand
CCAACGGCGACTCGATCGGCATCCCGATGATGGGGATGATTTTCTATCACGTGGTGGTCGTAGTACTGCTGCTGGTCACCATGCTGGTCATCCGGCTGGGGCGAATCGGCCGATTGATCGGCTATCTGCTCGGCTCGCTGCTGAGCTTGGGCTATCTCGTGCAGCTTCGCGACTGGGGCGATGCGAACCACTACCTCATCGGCATTGCGCAAGCCTCGATCGGGATCATGCTGTTGGCCTATCTCTATCTCGAATACCGTCGGGAGGATCGCGTTACGGCAATTGGATCGGCAGGGTCTTCTTGACCGGGTCACCTCGAACCTCTCGACAAATGGTCCCGCTCACGCGGTTCGTGCTCGACAGTGGATCGAATCGGTTGGCTTTAGCGAGCATGAGTCGCGGATGCGGGTCGACCGATACACGGGGTGGATGACGGCCCGTGCGGACGTGCAGGGCGAGACGCTGCGCGATGTGGGCCTTGTAAAGGTGGGTGCGCTTGAGCAGGGCGAGGAGACTGCCTTTCGGCATCAAGGTGGGCGATGAGGCGGATACGCTGGTCGCGCACGTTCGCATGGCGTCTTGCCGATCACCACGCTGTTGCTGCCACGAGGATTGAACATTCCGCACCCAACACCCGTGTGCAACCGTGCAGAGGCCATCGAGCGTGCCATGCAGGAGGTGTGGCAATCGAAACTAAGTGAGCGATCGTCCAGTGTTGATCATTATGGTGAAAAATGACGATGACAACTTGTCGAGACTGACGTCGTGGCCCAAGATAACGGTTGATCTGGGAATGCGATCTCGTAGTCGTGACGACGAGTCCCGCAGTGGTCACGAAACTGGAGAATCACCGATGCGTGAGTTCATCGATATGCTGCGTCAGTCGGGTGAACTGGCGGTCGTCGATCGCGAGGTAGACGGGCGGTTCGAACTTGCTGCGGTCACCAAGGCCGTGCAGCGGGCAGGCGAGCGAGCTGTGTTGTTCAATCGGGTTTCCGGCAGCAATATGCGCGTTGCCAGCAATCTTTACGGTAGCCATGCACGCCTCGCTCGGCTGATTGGTGCCGGCGACCGCCCCTTCACACATCGCTGGAGCGAGTTGCAGCAGCAGCCTCTCAGCCTGTCACAGGCGACTGCGCTCGAGTCATTTCCGGCCGATCGACTTGACGGCAACCTCGCCGGCTTACCCAAGATCACTTACCACGGTCACGACGCGGGGCCATACATAACATCCGGCATATTCGTTGCCCGAGATCCCGACACCGGGGTACCCAATCTCTCATTTCATCGCGCGATGTATGTCAACGACGGCGAGTTACGTATCCGTCTTGGCTCCTCTCACGATCTCTATCGCTATCAGGCCAAGGCGGAAGCAAGAGGCGAGTGCGTCGAGGCGGCGATGCTGATTGGGGTAGAGCCGGAAATCTTTCTCGCTGCCTGTTCCTCGCCCCCGTACGGCGTGAGTGAACTTGAGACGGCGGCCAAGATTACCGGCAAGCCGGTGCCCGTCATGCGCTGTCGCACTATCGACGTAGAAGTTCCGGTGCGGGCGGAGATCGTGGTGGAAGGTCGAATCTTGCCCAACGTTCGCCGATCAGAGGGGCCTTTCGGTGAATTCATGGGCTATTACGTTCCCGCTGGTGACAACCACGTGTTCGAGATCACCGATGTTCATTGGCGAGAGGATCCGCTGGTTCATGCGATCGTCTGCGGATCCGCCGAGGATCTGCGCGCGCTGGAAGCGGTCACCGCGGCGAGGATATACCGGCATGTTTCCACTGTAGTCCCGGGAATCCTCGACGTGTCGTGCCGTCCAAACGTGATGATCACGGTCATCAAGCTCCGCAAGGCCTATGAGGGTCACGCCGGACATGCTTTGCTCGCCGCCGTCGGCTCACATCTGGACTACAATAAAATCTGCATCGCCGTCGATGAAGACGTGGATATCCAGAACATTGAGGAAGTACTCTGGTCATTCATGACTCGCGGACGAGTCGACACCCGCACAACGATCATCGGCAACGTCCCCGGCTTCTACCGCGACCCGCACAAGGACCACTGGGGTCGATTGCTCATCGATGCCACCGCCCCGTGGGGCCGGGAAGCGGAGTTTCATCGCAAGCGGGTGCCGGGGGAAGAGTCGGTCAGACTCGAGGACTACCTGCAATCCCGCGCCTGACCGCACGCTCTCGCGGCCGATCGATCTGGCAGTTCACAGCTGAACTCTTCGACACGCGACCCGTCGCCGAGTCCACGGTGCTTCAGTCGCGCCGGATATCGGCAAACCGGTCTCGCGCGGGTGACCTTGCCTGCTTCGACGCGCGTCCCGAGAAGCGTCTCGGGAGGGCGATTCTCCTCGACCCAGCTGATCAGTGGCGTGAGCATGTCGATATGGTCGACGTCCATGCCTCCTTCGCAGTGAAACATTCCCGGGATGACGTACATCCGTAGTGTATCGTCCGTTCGCGATCCGAGCACTTTAGTCACGTCGGCGTGATAGCGGATACTGCGGCGCGGGTTGACGCCGAAATCGGCCCACCCGTGGTAGAGCAGCAGTTTGCCACCGCGAGCTGCGAACTTCGTCAGGTCTGGATCAGTCGCGTTCATCAATCGTCCAGCGTTGGCCGAGTGCGGGAAATCCCTGCTTAAATCGAGCGTCTGCCAGTTCAAGTCGGGGCGATCTGGGGTGAAGGCCATGAACCGGAACCAGGTGTCGACCAAGGCTCGCTGGCCAAGGACTCCGCGCGCATCCGGAACGACGCGGGTAAGCCACGGTGACTGGGCGGCGATGGGTCCCAAGGTTTCCGGGGAGTACAGCAGACCCGCGCGCTCGCTGCCGATCGGCAGACCGGGAAATTGCTCGACTCCGTCGACGGTCAGTGGCCGGTAAATTTCTGCAAGGGTGTCGATCTCGTCGGCAGAAAACCCCGCGGGGTCCTGTGTGGCCGAAGGCAGATCACGTACCGGGTCGAAGTCGATTGAATCGGGATCAATGATCACGCTGTCGAGCAATCCGTCCGCTGAATCATAGCGTTGGAATACAAAGCTGCCGAGCTTGCGAAGGGTGTTTTCGTTGATCGGCTTGGCAGCGACGGCTTTTTGGTTGCTCCAGTACTTCCATAGCATGTTTGTCATGTCGAGGACGGGAGCTCCGGAGAGGATTCCGTCGAAGTCCAGCGGGTAGCGCTGTGCTGCAATCAACCCCTGGCGACCGCCAGTGGAGCAGCCGTCGAAATAAGCTCGGCGCGACGGCTCGCGATAGTGAAGACGCACGATATTCTTTGTGACATGGATGGTCTGGTGCACGGCACGTGCCGCAAAGTCGAGCTCGCGTCCAGGATCGTTGAACGCCCAGCGTCCGTCGGGTGCAGCTGCCGCCTCGTGTCCAGTATCCGTGAACGCTGCCACGAAGCCCATTTCAACGGCCTTGAGGCGGGCTCGATGACCGAGCGGAGCATCCAGAGCTTCCCCAGCGAAGCCCCCGTTGCCATGCATGTAGATGCGGCCGTTCCAGCGTTCCGGCAGGTAGACAATGAACTGCGTCGCGTTCCCGACAACGCCCCGCAGCTCGCAGTACGGCACGCCATCCGCTGTGTTGCTGACACGATTGGCGGAAACCATGGTGGCGGTGTCAATGGACTGCAGCGCTGCCACCGAGCACGCCCCTTGCGGGCGGATGATCTTTTCAGCGAGAAGGCGAGCGATCGTCGGGCTGCTTGATCGAAAGCTGTTGAAATGAGGGTTTGCGGCGACGTTGCCGGAAAGGAACAGCATGAACGCTGAGGCGGCTACTCGCGCCAGTCGATCGAGGAGGAGCTTAGGGTATGGTTTCATTGAGCATGGTGTCCAATGAGAAAATCAGAGCACGGCTCCGAGCTGCCAAGGGGCGAATTCATTGTCGCCGATCCCAAGCAGCTCGCTGCATGTGCGCTCACCGGATGCCGCCGCGATGATATTCAGGAAGATTTCCTCTCCCATCGTGGCGAGATCCGCGTGACCGCTCAAAACCTTGCCACAGTCGATATCCATATCGTCTCTGAGCCGGGAGAACACGTCGGAGTTCGTCGCCAACTTCAGAGATGGTACGGGTTTGGCGCCGAACACCGAGCCGCGGCCCGTGGTAAAGCAGATCAGATTCGCGCCTGAGGCGATTTGGCCGGTTGCCGATACTGGATCAAATCCGGGTGAATCCATGAACACGAGCCCGTGTGCATCGATCGTTGCTGCATAGTCGATGACGTCGACGAGCGGCGAGCGTCCGCCCTTTGCGATCGCACCGAGTGCCTTCTCCGCAATGGTGCTCAGGCCTCCGGCACGGTTTCCAGGTGAGGGATTGCCATCGAGGGAGGCGCCATTCGCCGTGGCATGACTCTCCCACCATGCAACTTTCGCTCGCAGACGCGCAGCGACCGATGGCGAAATCGCCCGCGCGCAGAGCTGCTCCGCCCAGGCGGCCACCTCCGGTGTTTCGCTGAGCAGCACAGTTCCACCCCGCTGCACGAGCAGATCGGCGGCGACGCCGAGCGCTGGATTCGCACTCAGTGCGGAAAAAGCATCGGAGCCGCCACATTGCAGACCCACGACTAGTTCGGAAATCGGGATCTGCTCGCGCTGCGCCGCTGCAGCCCCCGGCAGCATCGATCGCACCCGCGCGATTCCCTCGCGTATTGCTTCACGGGTTCCGCCCACCGATTGAATATCGAACAATTCGACTGGGCGGTCAGTCCCTACGTTACCAGCCGCGTAGAGTTTTGAGCTGTTTACTTCGCAGCCAAGGCCAATGAGCAGCACGCCGGCGAAGTTCGGGTGACGCAGGTAACCATTGATCGTCCGGAGTAGGATCTGATGTCCGTCGCCACCCGATTGCATGCCGCAGCCGGTGGTGTGCGTAAAGGCCACGATGCCGTCTACACCTGGATAATCCTCGAGCATCGTCCGGTCACGAAACGCATCAGCGATGCCCCGCGCCACGGTGGCCGAGCAGTTCACGGTCGTCAGGACACCGATGTAGTTTCGGGTTGCAGACCGTCCGTCGCTGCGTCGGAAGCCGGCGAAGGTCGCAGGCAATGTCGATGTAGCGCTCGCAGGGCGCCTCACGGGAATGTCGTCTACGGCAGCGTGTTCCGCGATGATTTCGGCCGGCTTCGGATTGCGGATGTTGTGATCGTGGACCCATTCTCCCGCGGCGATCGCTGCAGTCGCGATACCGATCGGTTGACCAAGTTTGCGGATAGCCGCGCCGGGGGGGATCGGCTCGATGGCTACCTTATGCCCGCGGTCGATAGGACTGGCGCAGCGAACCCCATTGAAGCCCACTTCGGTGCCTGCATCCATCGCGCTGCGCGCGATAACCACGTTATCGAGCGGATGGAGACGCAGCCCCGAAGTGCTCATCGGGCCTCGCTCCGGACAAGATCGGTGGTGCCACGCAGACGTTCACGAGCGCAGAGATACTGGGTGAGTTTGGCGAGACCCCATGAGCGCTCGCCGATTTCATCGGTACGGCATACCCGGTTCACCAGCGTGCCGAGTTCGGGCGACGAGATCCGCACCACATCGCCCGGGGCGTGGGTGAATCCCATACCGACATCGAAACGATCATCCTTCAGTGAACATACGGCGCCCAGCATTAGCGCCAAGCCATCAGGGTAGGTATTACAGGGCCCGATGCACTGTGCTGCGATGTCGAGAATATCCCGACGAATTCTAGTCATAGAGTTGGTTGCGCAAACAGAGAACATGTCGCGCCCGCGAACCTCTACGCTCACCTGCAGCGTTCGCAGGCGATCAAGATCGAAGTCTGCGTCGAGTAAGCGGATGAACGGACCGATTGCACAGGCCCCGTTATTGTCTTTGGCTCGACCGAGCAGCAGGGCACTGCGGCCTTCGATATCGCGGTGATTGACGTCGTTGCCGAGAGTGGCGCCAACGATTTGCCCGCGGCTGTCGATCAGCAGGACCACCTCCGGCTCGGGGTTGTTCCAGGAGGAATGCGGCAGCACGCCGATGTGCTCGCCTGCACCCACGCTGCTAAGCGGCGCCGCCTTGGTGAAGATCTCCGCGTAATCGCCGATGGCCACCTCAAGATATTGTGACCAGAGTCCGATGCGGCGCAACTCGCTGAGCAGTTCTCTTGAGCGTTGCGAGCCGGGCTGAACGCTGTCTAGCGCCTCGCCGAGGCGGGCGATGATCTCGGCGCGTGTCGCATCGGCCGACTCGGTCCGGCCGCCGGTACGCTCCTCGACCAGTCGCTCGATCAGGCTGTCGTAGAAGGTGACTCCGCAGGCCTTCACGGGCTGCAAGTCGATGGGTGACAGGAAACGCCGCCGTTCCGGTCGGCACGCAGGATCGAGCGTAGTCGCCGCGACCTCCGTGAACTGGGCGGTGGGCGCTCTGCCGATCGCGCGACGGACTGCCTGCACAGCCTGCCCAGAGTCGAGCAGTTGCGCCACCGTAGGGAAATCTTCGGTGATGTCGAACACGCCCGTGGCGGATATCGCGACCACCGCCGGACCCGCGGGCGTATTGCCATCGCGCGGCAGCCACATCCGCCCTACCAGCAGAGCGCTGGGGTCTGCCGGCAGCAGTTGCGCGGGATCGCCGAGCAGGTCGAGGGATGGCTCGGTCGCGGCGCGAAGCGGCTTCCCGCTGGCATCGACCGCCTTCGCTGAGTCATTTACAGACACGGTTGGATGGCCTCTGGAGGTTGTTGCGGCCTGTTTGCCACTGGAGTCGTTTGAGTCTATATTTCGGATCGTTAGTTGAAAAGGTGTTTCAACATACGAAACGGCATCCGCCGCAGCTCAGGCTCTGCCGGATCTCAAGCCGTAATCGTCACGCAGGGGAGAACACGACTATGAAGAGGATCATTGGTGCAGTCGGCGCAGCTGCCGCACTGATTCCGGGCGTAGCTTTCGCGCAGTCGGGCGCCGCGCTGGAAGAGGTCGTTGTCACCGCCCAGCGCCGGCAGGAAAGCATTCAGGACGTGCCGATCAGTCTGGTGGCATTCAGCGGCGAGTCGCTGGAGGCCCAGAACGTCAAGGAAGCGCAGGACTATTTGCTGCTCACCCCTAACGTGTCGTTTTCCGAGGAGGCCCAGGGCGGCGCGCGTAACATTGGCGTGGCGATCCGCGGCGTCAACAATATCTCCGTTCTCGAGAACCGTGGCGGCGGCAGTGCGATAGGTTACTACTTCGACGAGGTCAGCCTCGCGCAGGTGTCACAGGGCACCGCGAACCCGCAGTTGCTCGATATCGAACGGGTTGAGGTTCTGCGCGGACCCCAAGGGACCTTCTTCGGACTCAACGCGACCGGCGGAGCGATCAACCTGCTGACCAACGCGCCTCAGCCCGACAGCTCCGCCAAAGTCACCATGGAACTCGGTAATCTCAGCCAGTGGGCGGTTTCGGCGGTCGGCAATGCGTCGCTAACCGACACGTTCTTCGTGCGCGGTGCCTTCCTGGCTGAGGACACGCCCGCCATCGTTAAGAATGTCAATCCGGTCGGGGGCGACAGTGCAAGTCGCAACCGCACGGCTCGTATCTCCACCCGCTTTGCTCCCAGCGATTCCTTCGACATGGTGACGAGGGTCACCTTCACGACGGAACGACAGGATCTTGAGGAACTCGTGAGCACATGCCGACTGTCGCGCAGCGCGCAGAACCTCATGTCGCTCGACCGTGGCGTGAAGACTCTCGGCGTACCCGCGCCGATACCGGTCGGGATCAACGGGTATGTCAATGAAGGACTGGGCTGTTTCCCTGATACCGACGACCAAATGAACAAGTCGGTTCGGCAGGACGACGGGTCACGTGGGCGCGAGTTGTACGATGGCGACAGTTTGTTGGCCAGTAATCAGATCGTGTACAAGGCCGAAAACTTCGAAGTCAAGGCGGTCACCGGCTATGTGTCGACCGAGGTCGACTCCCGATTCGATCTTGATGGCAGCAGCCTGCGGTACATCAACCGTCGCAATCGCCTCGACACCGACGCATGGAGTCAGGAGGTCAGGGTCTCCTCGTCGGGCGATCGGCTCGATTGGGTGTTCGGCGGCATCTACTTCGACTCCTCGCAGGCGCGGTACAACATCATTACGGCGGACGAAGATCGCTTTTTCGTCTTCCCGCCGCGCTCGACTGCCAACGAGTTCTTCCAGACCACCGACGTCAAGACCTGGGCGGTTTTCGCCGACTCGAGCTGGCGGGTCAGTGAGCGCCTGACGCTGACGGTAGGTGGACGCTACTCGGAGAGCGACAGCGAGCAGTGCGCCGAAAACCGTTCTCCTGGTGCGCAAGTGCCGTTCTTTTGTGCGCCGACATCGCGAACCACGGACTTCTCCCCGCGGTTCGTGGCGAAGCTGCAGTGGTCGCCGGAAGTGATGCTCTACGCGTCAGCCTCCCGCGGCTACAAGCCTGGTGGCGTTCAGGTCGAGGGTACGCAATTCCTCGGTCGCTATCGGCCGTCGTACTTTGCGAAGGAGACCTTGTGGAACCACGAGATCGGCATGAAAGCGTCGCTGCTCGACAACAAGGTGTTGGTGAACTTCGCGGTTTTCCACATGGACTGGCGCGATCTTCAGGTCGATGACACCGTTTTCACTGTGGATACCGCCACCAACCGCACGGTAACGGCGACGTTCATCCGCAGTGCGAAAAAGGCGTCTTCGAAGGGATTTGAGCTCGATTTCGTGGCGCGACCTGTGGATTCGCTTTTGCTCGGCGCGGGAGTCGGCTACACAGACGCGAAATTCGGTAGTTTCGACGGCGTGGCGCGTCCGCAGGGTCTCGGACCCATCGATCTGACCAACGAAGCGATTCCCGGCGCGCCGAAGGTGACCGCCAATGCTTTCGCCGAGTATCGCTTTCCGGTAGGTGGCGAGTCCGCTTACGTCCGCGCCGAAGCGGTCCATCGCGACAGCATGGTTCCCAACCTCGACGGGTACTTCTACAAGGTGACATCGCCGGCGTTGCTCGGCTTCATCCGAAACGACGGTAACCCCTATCCGTTCGTGGTGCCCTCATTTAATGTGATTAACCTGCGTGCAGGGACCAGCCTCGGATCATGGCAACTTACCGCACACCTCGAGAATGCACTTGGCGAGGACTATTTCACCGGGGCGCGATACGGGTTCAATGTCACTGGAGTTCAGGTGCGTCCGCATCCGCGTCTCTACGGACTGCAGTTGAGCCGGTCCTGGTAACGGCGCCCGCCCGACGCCCGGCGCGGCGCGTCGCTCTTTGTCTGATGCTGTGGGGGCTGCTGGTTCGGGCAGCCCCCGCGGCCGTAGGGCAACCGGTCGAG
Source organism: uncultured Acidibacter sp. (assembly GCA_964541625.1). Classification (GTDB taxonomy): domain Bacteria; phylum Pseudomonadota; class Gammaproteobacteria; order Steroidobacterales; family Steroidobacteraceae; genus UBA964. The sequence goes on along the minus strand of CAZIRD010000052.1, from coordinate 7,935 downwards.
GTCGCTTTCTCCCGCGACACGGATTTCGTCGATCGACTTCACACTGACTCAAGCGAGTCGGCGACCTTGTCGCTTGCGGTATTCGACTCACTTCTTTATCGCAGCCCTGACGACGGCCGGCTCCATGGTCTGCTTGCCCAATCCTGGCGATGGAGTGCGGACCGGACGGTGGTCGACTTCGATTTGCGGCGCAATGTGCGTTTTCACGACGGCGAGCCCTTCGACGCCGACGATGTGATCCATACGCTCAGTATCGTTATGGATCCGCGCAGCCGGATTCGCCAGCGCGAGGCGAGTTTCGGATTTCTGCGCGCAGCGCGGAAGACGGGGCCCTACTCGGTACGGGTCTGGCTCAAGCAGCCGAGTGTGATCGCCGAGGACGTATTCGCTGGGCGGCTCGTTATTTTTCCAGATGCATACACCAGACGGCATGGCGGCTCTTTGATCCATCGCACGGCACCGATCGGCACCGGACCGTTCAAGGTGTCCCGGATCGTCGCCGGCAGCGAGATCCTGCTCGCGGCTAACGATGCCTATTTCCGGGGTCCGAAGCCCGCTGCGCGGAGCCGTTCGATCAGGGTCCGTTTCATGCCCGATGCACAGACGCAACTCGCGGAGTTGCTGGGCGGATCGCTCGACTTCGCGTGGGATCTTCCGGTCAACCAGGCCAGCCAGATTGCGAGGGATTCGCGGTTTGTTGTTGGACACGCCGCCGGAGCACGTCTGCTCTTCATGAGCCTCGATGTTGCGGGTCGCAGCGGCCTTTCGCCGCTCCAGGATCGGCGAGTTAGGGATATCATGACACGCGTCATAGATCGCGACGTGATCGCAAGGAGCCTGGGCGGGCAGGGTGCGATGCCGGTAACCCATCACTGTCTCCCTGCGCAGCAGGACTGTCCGCCCCCCCGAACCGGTGTCGTGCTCTTATCGCCCACGAATGCTCGCAGAATGCTCGCTCGCGCAGGCTACCCGGCCGGCTTCGCGTTGGAGTTGCAGCTCGGCTCGCCACGCCTTCGGCCGGTGGCCGAGGCCCTTCAGTGGCAGCTTGGATTGGCGGGGATAGAGGTTCGGATCAGGCAGTTCACGCTCCCGGCGTGGCGACGACGATTCCTCGCGGGAGCGTCGCGCGCGAGTTTGGTTGCCTATGGCGGCGACTTGCAGCACGTCGCGAACACAGTGCCGTTATTCTTTGATCTAGGTCCGAATGACTACGTGCGGGACGCGCAAGTCGCGACCCTGCTGCGCGAGGCCGGACACGCACCGAGCGATGAAGAGTCTCGTCGACTGCACCACGCCGCGCTGGAGCGCATCTTCGATAATGTCTACACCATCCCCCTGTACGGGTTGGTGGTCAACTTCGTGCATCGACGCGACATGTGCCATGCCGCGGGCGGGATTCCGCTGCCAAACCTGATGAGTCTTGCCGTATGCCGGGCGAGGCGCGGCTGATTCCATGGCGCGATTTCTGCTCATCAGACTGGTCTCGAGCTTGCTGGTGTTGCTTGCCGTTTCCGTGGCCGCTTTTGCCTTGTTGCGCCTGTCGGGAGATCTGGCCTCCGAGTACGCAGGGGAAAACGCTTCGGCGGCGGAGACAGCCCGTGTGCGGCTCGAACTCGGGCTTGATAAGCCGCTGGCAATGCAGTACCTGAACTGGGCATCGGCCACCGTCAAGGGCGATCTGGGCGCATCGTTGTATACGGGAGAGCCCGTAACCGGGTTACTTGTGTCGGCTGTTGTCGTGACCGGGATCGTTGCACTTTGGTCTTTGTTGATAGCCCTGTGCATCGCGGTCCCGCTCGGGACGCTGGCGGCCTGGCACCGAGGGACAACGGTCGACATCGTGATCCTCGCGCTTGTGTCGATCGGACAGGCCGTGCCGGGGTTCCTTCTCGCCATCGCGCTGGCGGCCGTCTTCGGAGTGGGTCTCGGCTGGCTGCCGGTGTCCGGCTCGCAGACGGCGCGTCATTTAGTGCTGCCGATCGCGGCTATGTCGCTGGCGATCGTTCCAGCACTGCTGCGATTGACTCGCGCCTCGATGATCGAAGTCCTTGGCGCCGATTACCTCGATATGGCACGCACCAAGGGAATACATCCCGCGAGGGTGCTCGTGGTGCATGCCCTGCCCAATGCCAGTGCACCGCTTGTTGCACTGTCGTCCGTTCAATTCGGGCAGCTTCTTGCCGGATCCGTGGTCATCGAGCAGGTTTTTGCCATCGATGGAGTGGGTCGGCTTGCGCTGCAGGCGATCGAGCGCCTGGATTTCCCGGTTGTTCAGGGGAGTGTGCTGGTCCTGTCTTGCGCATGCGTTCTGCTGACGTTGTTTGCCGACATCGTCGGCATGCTGATTGATCCGCGGGTGGGTCGGAAGTGACGGGGAAGTCCGTTGTCCCGGGTTTTGCCACGACGATCGCCGTGGCAGCGTTGACCGTACTGACGATCGGAGCGGTGTTCGCGCCTTTGCTGGCTCCATTCGGGCCTGCCGCGCAGGATCTTGGCTCGGTCCTGCTGCCGCCGGTCTGGTTGCCGGGCGGCGATTGGATCCATCCGCTCGGCACCGATGCGCTAGGCAGAGACTATCTTTCGCGCCTGCTGCACGGCGGGCAGGTTTCCATCGCAGTCGGTCTGCTAGTGGCGATCTTTTCGGGAATACTCGGCACTACCCTCGGGATATTTGGTGGTTTCTTTGGTGGTCGTCTAGATGCAGTGGTGATGTTCGTGGTGACCACCAGATTGAGCATGCCGGTTGTGCTGGTGGCCCTCGCCGTTGTGGCGACGGTCGGAGCATCGCTGGGCACGGCCATCGCAGTGCTAGGACTGCTTTTTTGGGACCGATTCGCAATCGTCAGCCGTGCCGTAACCCGCCAGTTGCGCGGCAGCGAGTTCGTGCTCGCGGCGAGGGCGACGGGCGCCTCGGCCGCGACGATACTGCTTCGGGAAGTGCTGCCCAACCTTCGTCGCCCCATGCTTGCCGTGGCGAGTCTCGAGATGTCGCATGCGGTGCTGGTTGAGTCGGCCCTTTCTTTTCTTGGCGTTGGGGTGCAGCCGCCTACCGCCTCGTGGGGCGGCATGATCGCTGACGGCCGGGAACTGGTTGCCTTCCTTCCCCATCTTGTCGCGCTTCCCGGTCTTGCGATCTTCGTCATGGTGTTGTCGATCAACCTTGTGGGTCAACGGCTCGAAGATGACCCGAGCGGTGGACGACACTGATGGAGCGGCAAGACACCGGTGCGCGGACGGTTGCGCTGCGGGCAGAGGGCATCCGTGTTCTTCGCGCGGAGGATGGCCGCTTGCTGGTGGATGGGGTCGATCTGCAGGTGCTCCGCGGCCAAGTCACTTGCCTCGTGGGCGAGTCCGGCAGCGGCAAATCATTGACCGCACGGACCCTGCTCGGGCTTGTCCCGCGCGATCTGCAGCATGAAGTCTCGCGCTTCGAGGTGAATGGATTCATCGACGGGCCGCGCGATCATCTCGCGTACATTCCGCAGCGAGCGCTCTCTGCATTGAATCCCCTGCTGCGTGTGGGCACACAACTCGTCGAGTGTGCTGCCCTTGGCTTGCGCGAGGCAGCCGGTGGCGCCGAACACGCCGCCATCATGCTGCTGGAGGAGGTGGGTGTCGATTCCCCGCAGCGACGAATGCGTCAATTCCCTCACGAGCTATCCGGTGGTCAGCGGCAGCGGGTGCTTCTCGCCATGGCGCTGATCAGGGATCCCTCGGTCATCATCGCCGATGAGCCAACGACCGCGCTCGATGTCGGTACGCAGAGCAGAGTTTTCCAGTTGCTTCGCGAGCGCTGCAGAAAGACTGGACTCGCCGTGCTGCTGGTGACTCACGATCTTGCGGTTGCAGGGTCGGTGGCCGATAGTCTGGCTGTGATGTACTGCGGACGGATAGTCGAACAGGGGGCGACCGCGACGGTGCTCTCGCAGCCGAGTCATCCGTACACCCGGTCGCTGCTTGCCTGTACGCCAGTTATCGGTCCGGATGGGCGGGCAGAGCTTCCACGTCCTATTCCCGGCCAGATGCAACCTCGTTTCAGGGGCTCGACCGGCTGTTCATTCGCAGACCGATGTTCCGAGGTCGAAGTGCGTTGCCGCGAGGGCGACCTGAAACTCAGGTCGATCGCAGGCGAGCGTCAGGTCCGATGTCTGTTGCCATGACTGCTCCGGTGTTGCAATGCGTGGACATCGAACACGGATATCGACAGTCGAGTCGACTGTTCGGTGCGACACCGATGATTCCGGTTCTGAAAGGCTGCCGTCTGAAGATCGACGAGGGTGAGTGTGTTGCCCTGATAGGTCATTCGGGCAGCGGAAAGTCGACCCTCACCCGCATCATCCTTGGCCTCGAGCGTCCCGCCCGCGGCCGCATCCTGCTCGGTGGCCGCAATGCAGCGGAAATGACACCTCTGGAACGTGGTCGATGGATGGGGCCGGTATTCCAGAATCCCGGTGGCTCACTGAATCCGGCGCTGAGCGTGCGACAGAATCTGCTGCGTCCCTTGCAGGTGCACGCTTGCGGCAGCCCAACTGACCAGGCGGCCCGCGTTGCCGAAGTGATCAACGACGTCGGTGTCGACCCGGGCTGGCTGGATTCGAGCCCCTCCAGATTGTCGGGGGGGCAGCAGCAGCGGGTGGCTATCGCCCGCGCACTCCTGCTGCGTCCGAGGCTGCTGGTACTCGACGAGCCCACCGCATCGCTCGATGTGTCGGTGCAGGCCATGATCCTGCAGTTGCTGCATGCCCTACGACAGCGTGACCGGATTGCCATGCTGTTTGTCACCCACAACATACCGGTAGTCGCCGCGATGGCCGACTGGGTAACCGTGATTCACGGCGGATCTATCGTCGAGCAGGGTCCAACAATGGCCGTATTGTCCAATCCCGGTCATGCACACACGCGTGAACTGGTTACTCCTTACCTTCACGACGCGTAGGAGTGAGCGATGCCCTCTGAGGCCGATTTATTCTCGTCGACGTATCGCGAAGCGCGCAGCCGCCTAGTGCACGAGTCCGTGGCGGCTGGCGCTGGTCACCAGAGTCATATACATCCTTGCAGGGGTTTTGAAGGTGAGGAACTCGCGACCGACATCCTGCTTTTCGGACGTCCGGATGCACAGCGCATTGTCGTGCTCGAGTCTGCCACGCATGGCGTGGAAGGCTTTGCAGGCTCCGCGGTCCAGTTGGCGGTCGTGCCGCTGGCTGCAGCGGCGGTCGCAGCGGATATAGCTGTTCTGTACGTCCATGCGATAAACCCCTACGGCTTTTCTTTCGCACGGCGTGGCGATGAGTCCAATGTTGACATCAATCGCAACTTTACCGACTTCTCGTCGGAGGAGGCCATCGACAACCCACTGTTTGCCTCGCTGGCGCCATTTTTGGTTCCGAATATCTGGAGCGAAGAGTCGTTGCAGGCCGCGGATTTGGCACTAGACGAGTTGCGCGCCGCGCACGGCGAGGCCGCGGTCAGCCGTGCGATGCGTCGAGGCCAGTATTCCCATCCGGGGAGCGTATTCTTCGGGGGCAAGGCGCCGAGTTGGTCACGCGGTGTGGTGGAAAGGATCGCCGACGAATGGCTTGGTTGTGCCCGATCCATAATACTGCTCGACGTCCATACCGGGCTCGGCGACTTCTCGGCGTTGCAACTACTGACCATCGAGCCGCCGGATGGCGATATCTATCGACGTCTGCGCGGTGCATTCGGCGCGACGTTGCGCTCGACTGTCGACGCCACTTCGGGCGCAGCCAACGCCACGGGTAACATATTCAGTGGCTATCGCCAGGCGCTTGGACCGGTCGACTTCGTGGGTGTAGCACTAGAGTTCGGTACCTACGAGGCATCGCGAGTCCAGCGGGCACTGCGCAAGGATGCGTGGGCATATCTCGACGATAGGGATTCCGGCCGGATTCACGCGCGTGCGGCAGTTCGCGATGAGATGCTCGAGGCGTTCTGCCCTGCAGATTCGCGCTGGCGCGAGCGGGTCGTGGTCCAGAGTCTCGAAACATTCGCCCGTGCAGTGGAATTGCTTCGTTTGGACGGTTGAGGTAGCAATTGCCCCATGGCTAACGAATCCGAAACCGAAGTCCGTACCAGTTCGCTCGGCAAGGGACTATTGGTGCTGCGTGAGGTAGGGCGGCTCGCTGGCAGCGATGGCGTCCGACTCGCCGACATTGCCCGTTCGACGGGCTTGAACAAGGCAACGGCACACAGGCTGCTGGCGGAATTGCGTCGCGCTGGGCTGGTCGAGCATCTATTGCCGGCGGCAACCTACCGGCTGGGTCAGTCGGTGCTGGCCTTGGCCGCCGAATACCACGCCAGCCTGAACCTGCGCGAAAGTGCATTGCGCGTGCTGCGACCGCTGTCAGCGGCAACCGGGCTGACCGCCCATCTGGCGATTCGCGATCATGATGAGGTGGTGTACATCGAAAAGGTCGAGTCCTCCAGCAACGTGCGTATCGCATCGGGCGTAGGCTGGCGAGGAAGCTTGCATTCGACTGCGCTCGGCAAGGTGCTTCTCGCTTACGGCGGCGAGGATCTGATGGAACTCGCGATTCGTGCCGGCCTTGCCCGGCGCACCCGACGCACCATCGTCACCCGCTCAGCGCTTGAAAATGAGATACGTATCACCCGCGATCGCGGCTTCGCGGTCGACGATCTGGAAAACCAGGACGACGTGCGATGCATTGGTGCCGCGGTGTTCGATCAAAATAGCGAGCCGATTGCGGCAATTAGTATATCGGGGACAACGAGCCAATTACCGAAGAAGCGTGTTCTGAGCGTGGGCGCCCTCGTACGCGACGCGGCGCGGCAGTTGAGCGAGCAGCTCGGCTACCGGGGTAGCTGAGCCGAGTGCTGGTCAGTCCGTCTCTAACGACGCGGCGTCGAGACCGACCAGTCCGCCGCGCTCGCATTCCTCGTCGGGCGAACGGCCCGAGTGCTCAGCGAAGCGGATCTTCAGGGTAAGTCGGCCACGCAGGGCAGCGCACAAGATGAGCACTCGGAGCGACCAATGAGGCGGTGGTTCATGCTAGTCGCAGGCCAGTGCGGCACGATGCAGAGCGCCTGACCTGCCGGCAGATGTTCGCGCTAGCAGAACCCTCTACAGGACCGGACGTCCGCCGAGGGTCTGTGAAAGTCGCCCTGCCATGACCGCGCGGGAGAGGACTGCGAGCGACTTGCGATCCGGGTGATCGCTTGGCGAGATCGTCTCCAGAAAGTGAACGCGAACTCCCCAGCTCCCTCTTCGCGCCAGCAGTCTCCAAGTGTTTGCAGCGCCGGTCTCCAGTCCGAGCCAAGCGAGGTTTCGCCCGGATTCATCGCAGTCGATGATGACCGGTTGCAGGAAAGTCGAGTCGGGCGCAGGCGTCAGCATGGCAAAAAGGGCCGGCTTGAATGGCAGTAATCGCCGTCCGTCACCGCAGGTGCCCTCGGGGAATAGAATCAGGCGTCGGTGTCGCGCGAATTGTCTGCGCATCTCGTCGATCTGATCAACCACGCCGAGCCGATTGCTGCGACGCACGAAGATCGTATCGTTCAGTCGACAAAGAAATCTCAGTACGGGCCACTTCGCGATACCATCTTGGGCGACAAACACTGCTCCCGTGAGCCCCCCGAGGATCAGCGCATCCGTCCAGCTCAGGTGGTTCGACACGAAAAAAGTGCTATCGGTCGACGGCGTGCCGACGACGCGGACGCGTATGCCGCAAACGCGAGTCGCCACGAGCATGAACCATCGAGCCCACGGCGAGCGACCACCACTGCGTCGCCAGAGAATGTGCAATGGAACGCAGACAGCCGCAAGAAGGAGTAAGCCGACCCCGCGGATGATCACGCGGATCCCCCCCGTTGGGTCGCGGAGGAGCGCCTTGAGGAAGGCCAGAACCGCTTCCGGGACGCTGGGCACCGGCGGTGCGACGAAGCCGTCTGAATCGGGCA
>CAZIRD010000051.1:0-17347 GCA_964541625.1 uncultured Acidibacter sp. | reverse complement strand
CTGGTCGGCGAGCGCCCGCGCAATGAGCGTGTAGGCGCCGGGCGAGGGGTGGAAGCCATCCGCACTGAACACATCCGAAGAGGGGTCGACGGCTAGTGGAACATGCTGCGCGGTCGGATGGCCGGCGAGGGCAGCTCTCAGGGTTTCATCGAACAGCCTCGCTCGCAATCCCAAAGATTGCCGCAAGGGCACCGGCAGTGCCGGGAAGTACTGCATCGGCGGCAGGCCAAGGAACAGGCTCACGGCACGCGGCGAGTGCGCCGCAAGCCTGTCGGCCAGCGCGCGGACCTCGTCTGACCATTTGCGGCGCCGCCGTAGTGTGGTGACGTCGTTGACGCCGACCGAGATCAGCAGCAGGTCGGCGGGTTCATCCGGTAATTTTCCCGCGAGTTCGTGCAGCACGCGGGTAGTGGTCGCCCCGATGCGGCCGATGTTGGACCACTCCACGGCTACGCCGCGGCGTATGCGCAGTTCGCGGGCGAACTGTGCGGTCAGACACTCATCGGCATGGCAGGCCCCGACGCCGGCGATGATCGAGTCGCCGAGACCGATGAGACGCAGCGGTCGCTGGGTCGACTCGATCACGCCAACCTTGCCTGATTCTGCACCGACGGGTGCGGCGAAGCGCGGCGCATGGCGACGGACCCACAAGGCCTGCGGCAGCAACAGCGGTACGCTTGCCCAGAAGATCCATTTGCGGACGTACTGCTGCACCGATGCCCCGAGCAATGCCGGCAGGATTCGCCTTCTTAATGCAGTTTGACGCGCGGCTCGGTCTGCGCGGCGATCATGCGACCGAGCGTGGCGAGTGAGGTCTTCCAGTATCCGTGCAGCGCCACCTCATGTAACTTGTAGAGCGACAGATACATCCAGCGCGCGAACAGGCCTTCAAGCCAGATGCTGCCGCCGACGAAATTCCCCATCAGGCTGCCGACCGTGCTGTAGTCGCCGAGTGAGACCAGTGAGCCGAAGTCGCGATAGCGCCAGGCTTTCACCTGCTTGCCCGCAAGAATCCGCGGAATGGCCTTGATTAGATAGGACGCCTGCTGATGCGCGGCTTGGGCGCGCGGCGGCACCATGCGCCCGGGTTGCCCGTGCCAAGCGGCGGCGGCGCAGTCCCCGAGGGCAAAGACGCGAGAGTCATCCGGGGAGCGCAGACACTCGTCGACCACGAGCTGGTTGAGCGGGCTGACGGTGAGTCCAAGATCCCGCAGGAAGTGGGGTGCCTTGACGCCTGCCGCCCACACCACCATCTCGGCGGCAATCACGGTGCCGTCGGCGAGCCGTACCGCTTTGGGCAGCACCTCGGCGACGCGAGCGTTGACATGTACCTCGACCTCGAGTTTTTCGAGCATGCGGTGCGCAGCCGAGGAGATGCGCGCCGGCAAGGCCGGCAGGATGCGCGGCGAGGCTTCGATCAGGTGCAGCCGAATGTGCTTGTCCGGATCGATGTTGTCGAGGCTGAAGGACACCAGTTCGCGGGTTGCGTTATGCAGTTCGGCCGCGAGTTCGACCCCGGTAGCGCCCGCACCCACGATGGCGACATTGAGTTGCTCCGGACGCAATGGCTGCGTCTGCGCGTGGGCGCGCAGGAAGGCGTTGACCAGCCGTCGATGGAAACGATCGGCTTCGTGAGTGCTGTCGAGGGCGATCGCGTGCTGCAGCACACCCGGCGTCCCGAAATCATTGATGCGACTGCCGACAGCGAGCACGAGAATGTCGTAATCGATGCGACGGGCGTGGACGATTTCTTCGCCGTACTCGTCGAAAACCGGACCCACCAGCACCTGTCGGGCGTCCCGGTCGAGTCCGGTCATTTCGCCGAAGAGGTAACGGAAACCATGCCAGTGGGACTGCGCGAGATAATCGAGTTCATGCACGTCGAGATCCACCGTGCCGGCAGCGAGCTCGTGCAGATGGGGCTTCCAGAAGTGCGTACGGCCACGCTCGATCAAAATAATGTCTGCCCGGCCCTTGCGGCCGAGCTTGTCGCCGAGACGGGTGACCAGCTCGAGGCCGCCTGCGCCGCCGCCAACGACCACGATGCGTGGTTTACGAGGTGTGTCGGTCATCCGGAATCCGCCCTTGAACGGGCCGTCATGACCCCGCGAAGAGCCGCTATCTTACTCCGCCACCCGGTTGCGGAGAACGGTCCTGAATCGACCGTGAGTTTGCAGCTGGGTTTGCATGCGCCCGGCCAGCATGCGTCCGCAGTGCCGGGATGTTCGCCTCGCCGCAATAATCACCGATCGCGGCGTGAGCCACCGCGATCGTCGCACGCTCAGTCCGTCAGCCGCGACGCAGCAAGGCGAATGCGAACTTGCGCCCGTAGCCCTGCTTGATCGCCATATGTATCCAGGTCATCGCGAACGGCTCGAGGTAGCGTGCGGCGGCAAGCGGTCCGAGGTCCACGGCGTCGAAGCCAATGAGCGCCGCGAGTGACATCACCCGCTGACGAGCGTCGGCGTCGTCACCGCAGACCGGCATGAGCGGAGAGCCACCAGGGTAGGTGGAGTCGGCCATGTTTTCAGCGCCGGTCGTATTGAAGGCCTTGACCACCCGCGCGCCATGCGCGAGCTTGGCAAGCTCTTCTGCGCCGGACGTGGTCGTTCCGAGCGTAAGTCCCGCAAGGCCTGGCGCCAGTGGATTTGTTGCATCGACAAGGATTTTTCCCTGCCAGTCGCTGATGCTCTGGGCGATCGAGACTACGGCGCCGTAGGGTACGGCAAGCACCACGATTTCCGCGGCCGTCACCGCGGCAACGGTCGTCGTCAGGCTCGCCTTGGGTCCGAGCGCATCGACGGCGTCGCGGTACCTGGCAGGGGTCGGTACGCCGAAGATCACCGTCTCGCCGCGTCGTGTGAGTGCACGGCCGAGTGCCAGTCCGACGTTGCCAGCACCAATGATTGCAATCTGCATGGGATGTTTCCGTGGGGTTTGTAAGGACGATCCGTCAGTGCGCAACCTGCGCATGTTGCCGCGTGCGACCGAGCAGCAGCAGGCCGAGACCCGCCAGTAGCAGACCGCCGAAATAGATGGATCCGGTATAGAGTGAAATCGTTTTGGGATCAGCGAGGGCTACCGTGCCGGCCGCGAGGCTGGCGATGCCCATGTAGAGTGGGACGTGCCCGTAGGCCCAGCGTCGCAGGCGTCGACCTGCATCAGCGGTTTTGACTTCACGTTCGCCGCTGCCCTCTGCACGGTCGAAGTAGGCGAGCCACAGCAGTAGCGTCAGCAACGCACCAACGGTTGCCGCGGTCGCCGATGTCAGGGTAATCCGCGGGCCGTGATCGAGTGCGTGGACGACGGAGGCCATGCCTTCTCCGAGCAGGATGATGGTGAAAAGGCCAAAGCGTTCGGGGAGATGCTCGGGGTGCGGCGGTACGGCCGTCGTGTGCCGGGCGACGAGCCACGGCGAGAGCAGATCGAGTGCCAACGCAATTCCCCAGAACGCCCAGCGCGCATTGCCGGCAAGTGCGACGCCGCCGAGCCACAGCGCACTTTGGGCAATGTAAAGCAGCGTATAAACGCGGATCAAACCGGCCGCTCCAGTCCAGCGTCGCTCGGCGAGGTAGGCGAACGCGAGCAGGGTCTTGAACGCCCCGAGGCCGATCCCGAAAGCCCACGCGCGCTCGGTGAGCGGCGCGGCGACACCATAGCCGATCAAGGTGACGGCGAGGATTTGCAGCGCACCGAGCAGACGTTGTCGTGGCAGGTCCTGATTGAAGCGTGTGCCATGGAAGGTATGGCCCAGCCAGCACCACCACATCGCGAGAAAGGCAACAAAGAACTGTGCGGCGCCCGCGAGGTCATAGTGATGCGCGTAGGCGGCAGCAAGCTGCGCCACGGCCACTACAAAGACGAGATCGAACAGCAGTTCGAACCAGGTGACTTTGCGTCCGGGCGCGTGCACGGGAAGATGGACGTTCATGATCGCGCGTATCAGCGGCCGAGCGCTTCGATTACCAATCGTGCAGTTTCCGCACCCGAGAAGTTCTGCTGGCCTGTGATCAGGTTGCCGTCGCGGACGGCGAAGCTGCGCCACAGTCCGGTCTGGATGAAGTTGGCACCGAGGGACTTCAGGCGATCTTCAATCCGCCAGGGCATCAGCTGTTTGTCGCGCGCCAGCAGCCCGTACGACCACACCGCGTTGTCGGCGAAGTCCTCCTCGACATTGGCAAAGCCTGTGACGGTACGGCCTTTGGCAAGATATTCACCGGCGTTGTCGCGCACGTAGGCAAGGATGGCGGTTCCGTGGCAGAGCGCCGCCGCGATCTTGCCGGCGGCGTGGAACGCGGCGAACTTGTTCTGCAGGCCGATAGCGCTCTCGAAGTTGAACATCGGTGCCTGTCCGCCAGCTACGACGATCGCGTCAAAGGCGTCGACCTCGATATCGGCCACCGGCTTTGTGTTGTCGACCAGGGCTTTCAGTTCAGGGGTGTTGATGAAGCCCTGACTGATGAGGTCGGTGCGGCTGTAACCGCTGGCGTCGTTGGGATCGCTCATGGCGTCTGCCTCGCACTTGCCGCCCTGAGGGCTGAAGACGTGGACTTCGTAGCCGACCTCACGGAATTCGTGCCAGGGATGCGTCAACTCGCTCCACCAGAAGCCGGTCGGCCAGCCGGTGGTGGTGGATACCGCGGGGTTGGCGATGACCATCGCGATTCGCTTTGGCTTACGGGCGTTGACGACGTTGGTGTCTTTCAAGCTCACGGCATGTCCCTCTGATCTCGTTGGGTGGAGGGGAGTCTGGTCCTTGCCGAGATATGAATAAATAACGTCTAATCGAACTTTATGTTGTTTTCAGGGGCAACAATGGAACTGGCCTCGCTGCAGACCTTCGTCAAAGTCGTCCAAAGCGGCAGCTTTACCCGCGCGGCCGAGTCGCTGGGTACGCAGAAAGCAGTCGTGTCGCGCGTGGTGACACGCCTCGAGCGTGAACTTGGCGCGCGGCTGCTGGAACGGACGACCCGTTCGCTTTCGCTTACCGAAGTGGGCCGCGAGTTCTTTGAAAGAGCCGTCGGCATCCTCGGGTCGGTCGAAGACGCACAGCGGGCGGTGCAGCGGACGCAGGGCGAGCCGCGCGGCACACTCAAGCTGACCTGCGGCGTGGAGTTCGGGATGATCGCGGTAAGCAATTGGGTGTCCGCGTACCTGCAAAAGTTTCCGCTAGTCAGGGTGGATGCCGACTTCACCGGGCGAATCGTCGATATCGTTCATGAGGGTTTCGACCTTGCGATCCGCGTGGGCGCGCTGCCGGATTCCACCTTGGCCGCGCGCCGGCTGGGTGATTTGAAATACGGACTATTCGCCGCGCCGGGCTACGTGCAGCGGCGCGGATCGCCCGCACATCCGGACGAACTCACCGATCACGACGTGCTTGTATTCACGGGCGGCGCGCACAAGGCGGTCTGGTCGCTGCATCGCGGGGAGAAGATGGTGCGGGTCGAGTTGCAGCCGCGGCTGAAGGCCAACAACGTGTTCGCGGTGCGCGATGCAGCCATCGCCGGGCTCGGCGTGGCGCAGTTGCCCTGGGTTGTCGCAGCGCCGGCACTTGAGGACGGAACCCTGCGGGCGGTGTTGCCCGGATGGTCACCCCCTGAAGTTCCCGTGCATGCCGTGTTTGCGAGCTCCCGCTACCTCACGCCGAAAGTGAGGGCCTTCATCGACCTTGCGATCGCGCTCAACCCGCGGGTGGCAGCTTCAGGTCGAAGTGCAGCGCAAGCCACCGCAGGCCGATTGTGACGGCTGCGCACAGGGTCATCGACAGCGCCGAGGGAGCGCCCGCGAGCGCGCCGAGCAGGTAGGCGATCGCTCCGGCGGCGGCGCAGAGGGCGTAGGGACGATGATCGCGAAAGAGTTCAGGGATCTCATTGCAGACGAGATCCCGCAGTACACCGCCAAAAGTTCCGGTGATGACGCCCATCATCACGGCGACGATCGGCGGCTGCTCAAGCAGCCATGAGAGATGTGTGCCGGTGGCGCAGAACATGCCGAGGCCGATCGCATCAGGAACCTGCAGCCAGCGCTGGCCATGTTCGAGGCGAGGGCGGCTGACGAGCGTTGCGCAGCCGATGCTGAGGATCAGCACGCCGAGGAGCACGTTCTGGTGCTCCACCCAGAAGAACGGCCGGCGATCGAGCAGCACGTCGCGCAGCGTGCCGCCACCGAAGGCGGCGAGGAAGCCGCAGGCGCAGATGCCGACGATATCCATGCGTTTACGCAGCGCACCAAGTACACCCGACAGCGCGAACGCGGCGGTCGCGAGGTATTCGAGAATGACGATGCTGTTTCGGCTGATGCTGGCGAGAAGTTCCATCAGGTCGGCTCAATGAAGCGAGGGCGGATGATACCCGCCTGCTGCCCGGTATGGCGCAGGCGGGTTTCCGGTTATGATTCTGCGGGTGACTCTACGGAGTCATTTTTTGTCGGGAGAGAAACCGTGCGGGACGATGACTCAAGCGATGCGTGGCTCAAACACAAGCGGACGCTCAATGCGCCTGCGTCAGTGATGCTGCGGCGCAGCGGCATTGAACTCGAAGAAAAGAGCGTGGCCGATATCGGCGCCATCGAACAGATCGCGATGGACACCTACCTCTCGAGCAGTCGGCGCCGGCTGGATCAGATGACGCCGCACACCTGGGCGTTGCTCATGCTCTTTGGTGTCTTCAGGCATCCGGGCACTGAACTCTTGCAGCGCAACCGTGCGCGGGACTCCGTCGCGCGAATGATCAACCCGATGCACGATGACATCGACGGCAGCGTTGCCAACTACATTTCCCGCGCCATCGGCCGGAAGTAGCGCGGGTCGCCCCGGCGGTTCGGTTCCACCGCTGATTCTGGTTTGATCCTGTAATGATGCCGACCCGGGTATAGACTCGGTCGGATGAACACCGAGCTGGCGGATATCGTCGAGACCTGCCGCAAGGCGGGAGTGGTCCTCGAGGGCGAGCTGGCTTCGGCCTGCCGGGTCACCGGTATCGCCGCAGTGCAGGACTGTGGTGCCGGCGATCTGGTGTTCGCCGACAAGGCGGCGTTGCTGCCCTTCGTACTCGATCGCAAGCCCGCGGTGGTGATCGCCGCGCGGGCGCTGCGCGAGCCCTTGCGTGCCGCTGCAGCCCACACGCTCTCGCTGTTCACCGGCAACGTCGCGCTGGCCCATGCAGTCATCAAGGGCACCTACGCCGCACGTGACCTGGACGCGGCCGATTGGGAGGGCCCCGTGCACCCCTCTGCGGTGGTTCACCCCTCGGCAGTGCTTGGCGCCGGCACCTGCCTCGAGCCGCGGGCAGTGGTCGGTCGCAACACGGTCATCGGCGCACGCTGCCGGATCATGAGCGGTGCCGTCATCGAGCATGACGTGGTGATCGGCGACGACACCGTCGTCCACCCGAACGCCGTGGTGGGCTATGGCTGTCGTCTCGGCAACGAAGTTGTAGTTGGCGCCGGCAGCGTGATCGGCTCCGAAGGCTTCGGCTTTGCGCAGGACGCGCGGCGTCGCAGCCACCCCATTCCGCAGACCGGCATCGTGGTGATCGGCGATCGGGTACGAATCGGTGCCAACAACACGATCGATCGGGCGACCTACGCGGCGACCCGTATCGGCGAGGGCACCAAGTTCGACAACCTCTGCCATGTCGCGCACAACGTCGAGATCGGCGAGGACTGTCTGCTGACGGCCATGTTCTGCATTGCAGGCTCGAGTCAGGTGGGCGATCGTGTCATGGCGAGTGGTCAGACCGGGGTGATCGACCACATGCGGATCGCCGATGACGTGGTGCTCGTGCACCGTGCCGGCGTGGTCAAGGATATCGAGCAGGCGGGGGTTTACGCCGGACTGCCGACGCAGCCGATCGATGACTACCTGCGCAACACGGCTGCTTTTCGTCGCGGCGCGGAGCTGCGGCGGCGGGTGGGCGAACTCGAGAAGGAGAGCGGCGAAACACTCTGACGAACGTCTTTCCGTCGCGGGTTAGACTTCCGCCATGAGCAAGACAGCAGCACCCGAGTCCGCCCTCGCGGCCGACGAGTTCGAGTTGTACGACCTGCGGGTCGAAGTTGTGGTCCCGCCTGGCCAACGCATCCTCTGCGGCGCCAAGCCCGGTGATCACTTCGAGTTGCGCGGCGAGATGCTGACCCTGCCGCCCGGGCAGGGCTTCTCGATCTATTCGCTCGGCGCCGTGCTGCCGCTGCTCGCGGCGAAGCAGCGGGTGACGAGCCCCAGCGACTGGATGTCCACCGATGCCGAGGTCGCCTGTCCCGATCCGAATTGCCCGACCCGGCTGCGCATCCATCGCATCGGCCGGCGGCGGTTTCGGCATGCCGACACCTCGGCGCTGCCGTTGCCGGCGCCGAGCGGAGCCGAAGCATGATCCCGTCGATCGATCTCGCACCGGGCTACACGATCTCGCGTCTGATCAAAGGCGGCTGGCATCTGGCCGGCGGGCACGGCGCGATCGACCCGGCGACGGCCTGCCGCGACATGGCGGAGTTCGTCGACGCCGGCGTCACGACCTTTGACTGCGCCGATATCTACACCGGCGTCGAAGAGCTCATCGGCCGCTTTCGGCGCGACTATCCGACGCAGGCGCGGCGGTTGCGCGTGCACACCAAGTTCGTGCCGGATCTCGATCTGCTGGCGACCGTGGATGCCGCCTATGTCGAAACCATCATCGATCGCTCGCGCGCAAGGCTGGGCATGGACTGCCTCGATCTCGTGCAGTTTCATTGGTGGGACTACGCGGTGCCGCGCTACGTCGCGATCGCCGGCGAACTCGAGCGCCTGCGCCGCGCCGGCAAGATCGCGCAGATCGGCGTCACCAACTTCGGCACCGCAGCGCTGCGCGAAATTCTCGATGCCGGCGTGCCGGTGCTCGCGCATCAGCTGCAGTATTCCCTGCTCGACGATCGCCCTGCGCACGGCATGGTGGATCTATGCCGCGAGCGCGGCGTCGGCTTGCTCTGCTACGGCACGGTTGCGGGCGGCTTTCTCGCCGACCGTTGGCTTGGGCAGCCGGAGCCCGCCGAGCCGCTCGCCAACCGCTCGCTCACCAAGTACCGGTTGATGATCGAAGAATTCGGCGGTTGGGCGCTGTTCCAGGAACTGCTCGCCGTTCTGCGACGCATCGCCGATCGCCATGGTGTTGATATCGCGACGGTGGCCACGCGGGCGATGCTGGACACGCCGGGTGTCGCCGCGGCGATCGTGGGGGCGACCAGCACTGCGCACCTGCCTGCGCATACGGCGATCGGTGCGCTGCAGCTCGATGCCGCGGACCGGGCCGCAATCGCTGCGGTGACGACGCGCCGCCGCGGGCCACCGGGAGATGTCTACACGCTCGAGCGGGACCGCGAAGGCCCGCACGGGCGCATCATGAAGTACACCCTCAATCGTTGAGGGTCAGGGCGTTGCGGAAGCGGGCGCCGGAGTCCCCGTCCGGCGAGGCACCAGGGCGCTGACGACGACTGCCACCAGCGCATTGAGACCCATGGCAACGAGGCCCTGGTCCCAGTTCGGCAGCGCCACAGCCCAGAATTCCGCGGCCCTCGGCCAGAGCAGCGAAACATAGCCGGTCAACATGCCGGCAAAAACGCCGATCGCGCTCGCCCGCGGCCAAAGAAATGCGAGGAACACGCCGGGTGCGAGCATGCCTATCGTAGCGTAGGCCGAGAGGCCGATGTCGACCAGTGAGCGGTTCGAGGTCAGCGTGAGCCAGACGGCGACGCCGGCGAAGGCGAGCATGGCGAACCGCGACACCCGCAGCACTTGGGCGTCGTCGAGATCGCGTCGCAGCGGCAGCACGACGTTGCGACCAAAGATGGAGGCCGCCGCGAGCAGCAGGATCGAGCCCGGCACGAGCGCAAGCAGCGCGCCGGCGCCCGCAAGCAGCCCCACCGCCCAGGCGGGGTAGGTGTCGGCGACGAACTGCAGGAGCGCGGCGTTGGAGTTGCCCTCGGGCGGCTGCGTGCCGGCGAGCAGCGCCGCGAAGCCGAGCAGGATGATGAAGAAGTAGGAAAGCGAGTAGAGCGGCTGCCACATCGCGTTGCGCCGGATGGTGTCGGTGTCGCGGGCGGCGTAGATCAGCTGGAACATGTGCGGAAAGATCCAGGTGCCGAGCGCGACGTTGAGGGCGGCCGTCATGAGCCAAGTGCTGTCGAGGCCGGCGGCAGGCTGCACGCCCGGGAAAGCGCCGATGCCTGGATGCCGCTCTTCGGCGAGGCGGTAGATGTCGAGCATGGAGGCGGCGCCGACCTTGTCTGCGGCGGTGACCGCGAGTGCGATCACGAGCACGATCATCATCACGTCCTTGATGCTGGCAGCGAAGGCCGCCGATCGCAGGCCGGCGACGAACACGAACACCAGCATCACGGCGGCGGCAAGCAGGGCGGCGGCGGTGGGGCTGATGAAGTCGGCGCCTAGGGTAAGTCGCAGGATCAGCGACAGCGCGGTGAGCTGGATCTGTACGTATACGAGGATGGCGACGATACCCGCGAGGCCGACGAACACGGCCAGCGCGGGCGACCCGTAGTGGGCGGCAAAGAAATCAGCCTGCGTGACGAGACCGCCGCGCCGACCGGCTTCCCAGATCCGCGGCATCAGCCAGTAGCCGAGTGCGCAGGAGAGCGATACCGAGGTGAAGGCGAGATAGGCAGGTGCGCCGTAGGCCCAGGCGTAGCCCGAGATGCCGAGGACGGCGAAAGTGGTGTAGATCTCGCCGGCATTGATGAACCAGAAGATCCAGCTGCCGAAGCGCCGACCGCCGACGGCCCACTCGCTCATCGAGGCCTGACGGGCCTCGCGACGCGCGTAGAGCGTCGCGCCGAGCATCGTGCCGAGCACGATGGCGAGACAAAGCGCGATCGTCATGCGTTGTCGCGATCGAGGGCGCGGGGCGCGACGCGCTCAAGCCGTCGATCGATGGCAAACACCACGGCGATGACCAGGGTCGCGAGGATCACGCCTGCCATCTGCCACACCATCGGAAAGGGCAGCGACAGCGGTCGCCAGCTGATGTCGTTGACGAGCGGTACGAAGCCCACCTGCCAGATGAAAGGCAGGAGCAGCAGCCATCGATGCCAGCGACGCGGCCTTTGCGCGGTACCCACGATGCCTCAGAGCGGCAGCGTGACGACGGATGGATCGGCATCGTTGCGAACGATCTCGCCGCCCTTGATGACCACCGAGATGGTTCGCAGCGCGCGGATGTCACGCAGCGGATCGGCGTCGAGCGCGATGAGATCGGCGTATTTGCCGGGGGCGACGAGACCGAGATCCTGCTCGGCGCCGAGCATGCGGGCGGCGTTCACGGTGGCGGTGCGCAGCGCCTGCAGCGTGCTCATGCCGGCTTCGTGATAGAGCTCGATCTCGCGCACCGAGGCCACCGTGCCCTCGTTGGGCTCATACGGAAACTGGTCGCTGCCCATGGCGATGTTGACCCCGGTGCGGATCGCCGACTGCAGCGCTGCCCAGTGCGACTTGCCGACCATTTTCACACGCGCGAGGTAGAACGGCGTCGAGCCGATCTTGGTGAAAAACTCCATCGCACCGGCCTGGCTGACAACGATCGTCGGCACGTACCAGGCGTCCTTTTCCTTCATCTTGCGGAACACGTCGTCGTTGAGGAAGTAGCCGTGCTCGAAGCTGTCGACACCCGCCTCGAGCGCATCGAGCGTGGCGCTGATCGAGCCGGTGTGCGCGGCGACTTTGACGCCTTGACGATGTGCGATGTCGGTGGCGGCCTTCATCTCCTCGATGGTCATGTCCGAAGCCGAGATGTTGCCGGTGCTGGCGAGACCGCGGGAGATGGTGATCTTCACCCACTTGCCGCCGAGCAGGATCTGACGGCGGGTCTCGGCGCGCACTTCATCGGGGCCGTCGATGCCATCAAAAACCGGTTCGGAACTGTGGCCGCCCGTGGGCACGATGGCGCGTCCAGCCGGCCAGATACGCGGCCCGAGGTGTTCGCCGCGGTCGATCGAGGACTTGAGCGCGAACACCGCGTCCTTGGCCTCGCCCGGGGTGCGCACGGTCGTGGTGCCGGCGAGCAGCGAGCGGCGGGCGTTGATGGCCATGCGCAGCGCGAGACCACCGTCCGTTTCGTTGGCCGTTTCGAGCATGGCGGCCCCCGGCAGACGCAGGCCGAAGTGCACGTGCATGTTCATGAGGCCGGGCATGATCCACTTGCCGGGCAGCTTCAGTTCGCGGGCACCCGCCGGAATCTGCACGCTGCCTGCCGGACCTACCGCCGTAATCCGCTCGCCGCTCATGACGATCACGGCGTTGCGGATTGGCGCGCCGCCCTCGAGGTCGACCACATTGACGCCGGTGATCACGCGGACCGGTGCGGCGCCCTCGGCGGCGCTGGCGCGCAGACTCCACGTCAGCCCCAGCAAGGCGAACAACAGGCTTCCAATGAGGACGTGGGACTGACGTGAGCGACGCGACATGGATGGGCTCCGTGATGACGTTTCGATGATTGACGGGTGCGTCAAGCAGATGCGCTGTTTAGAGTACAGGTCCGGGCAGGTGGCTTCCATGCGCTTCGCCCGGCAGTCCGGAGGGTGGCAAATGCAGCAGCGACTTTCGCGCCGCGAGGCGGTCGGGGTGTTGGCGGCGGGCGCGGCTGTGGCCGCCTCGCCAGCGGTTGACGCAGGCCAGCGCGGGGGCAACGACGGTGCAGCGCGTCTGCGCGCGCTCATCGACGCGAGCGATGCGGCCGCCAACCGTCTCGATCCCGTGCCGCGACAGCCGCCGGGTGCCGGGCTCGGCCGCTGGAAGTTTCCGGATCCGCTCGCCGATGAGGTGTTCTTCGCCCGTCGCCGCAACGCCGAGCGCGATCTCGAGGGCCTGCGTGCCATCGACGCCGCGTCCCTCGGAGCCGTCGATCGACTCGCCCGCGAGGTGTTCGAGTACCGCACCCGCCGGGAAATCGAGCGTTACGCAGTGGGCCTCGCCGAAGTCGAATTGCGTGCGCCGCTCAATCCGTCCTTCGGCTTGCACGTCGAGCTGCCCGACTACGTGTCGGGCGCGGGTGCGCCGTTCGCCTCGCGCCTCGACTACGAGGTCGGCCTCGATCGGCTGCAGGGCTTCGCGCGCTATCTCGACTCGCTGGTGAGACGCTGCGGCGAGGGTCTTGCCACCGGCGTGGTGCAGTCGCGACTGGTGGCCGGCAAGGTGGTCGCGCAGGCCGAGGCGATGCTCGCGCTGCCGGCGGGCGGAACGCCGTTCGACGCCGCGCTACAAAGATTTCCGCAAGCCATGGGCCGCAGCGATCGCGCGCGCTTCGAGCGCGATTACCGCCGCGCCATCGATACCCAGGTGTTGCCCGGTTACAGCCGTCTGCGCGAATTCCTGGTGAACGATTACCTGCCGCGGGCCACGGTTGAGCCCGGCCGCTGGGCAATGATCGACGGACCGCGGCTCTACGCCTTCGAGCTCGACGGTCATCGCACCGTGTCAGGGCAGGCCCGCGATGTGCACGCCCGTGGGCTCGACGAGGTCGCCCGCATCCGTGCGCAGATGGAAGAGGTTCGCAGCAAGCTCGGTTTCAGGGGCGATCTGCCGGCGCTATTCGAGTACGTACGCACCGATCCGCGTTTCTATTTCAAGACGCCGGAGGAGTTGCTGGCGCGCTTCACCGAGATCGAGTCGCGCATCTGGCAGGGCATGCCGCGGCTCTTTGCGCGTCGGCCGCGTGCGCCGTTCGCGGTACGTGCGCTGCCGGCGCTCGGCGATCAGCGGGGTACCGGCTACTACCGACCCGGTCCGCCCGACGGGGTGACGCCCGGGGTGCTCTGGTTCAACATGTCGATGCTCGGCACGCGGCCGATCCCCACGCTCGAGACGCTGACCATGCACGAGGGGATCCCGGGTCATCACTATCAGATCACCCTTGCACTCGAAGACCCGTCGCTGCCCGCGATCCTGCGCTTCGGCGGTTTGACGGCCTTCTCGGAAGGCTGGGGTCTTTATGCCGAGTCGCTGGGGCCGGAACTCGGCATGTTCGAGGATCCGTGGCAGTGGTTCGGTCACCTCGACATGGAAATGCTGCGGGCCGTCCGCCTGGTCGTCGACACCGGGCTGCACGCGCTGCGCTGGCCGCGGCAGCGCGCCATCGACTACATGCTGGCCAATACCTCCATGGCGGCGCGCGATGTGGAGGTGGAGGTCGACCGCTATGTCGCCCAGCCCGGGCAGGCCTGCGCCTACAAAACCGGTGAACTCAAGCTGCAGGAGTTGCGTGCACGTGCCGCCGCTGCGCTAGGCAGCCGGTTCGATGTCCGGGCCTTCCACGGCCAAGTGCTGGATACGGGCGCCCTGCCGCTGGCAGTGCTGGAGTCGAAGATCGATCGCTGGATCACAAGCTCCGCTGCTTGAACATTGCCGCGTCGGGAGTTGCAAGCGCACGACAGGTAACAGAGACTTGGGAGCGCGGCGGCGACCACTTCCGTGGTTGTTCGGCAACACAACAAAATTGGGGGATAACATGCCCGGATTGTCTGCCTCGGTCCGCCGCGTTGCGGTGGCCGTGCTTTGTGCCCAGTTGCTCATCGTCGGCGGTGCGACGGCTTCGGCTGCGCCCGCTGCTGGCGCCGCCCAGGCAAGCGAACCTGCCGGGGACGTGCTGTCGCGATTTTTCGTCTGGTGGAACGCCACCTACAAGGTTCCCGGCGGCTATACCGCGCAGGCCTTCGGGCAGTGGTTCACGCCGGACGCGACGCTGGTGCTCGAGGGCAAGGAAGTCATCCGTGGTCTCGATGGCTGGGCGGCGCACTTCCAGCGCATCCAGGCCGGTGGCGGCGAAGTGGAGATCGTCGTGCCCTTCAAGCGCGTCTTCCAGAGCGGCGATCGCATCTACACCTACCACGTGATCCGCAGCCGCCGCGACGGCAAGGCGTCCTGCTCGCTGGCCGCGGGCCATGCCGAACTGCGCGGCGATCGCATCGCCACGATCGTGCTTGTGCGCTCGACGCTCGATCCGACCAAAGGACCTATGGATGCACAGTGCTGGGTCGACTGACCCGCGCGCGGCATCTGCATCATCACTACCGAGGTAATCCAACATGAGTTCCAGTCGCAATCGTCTCATCCATCCGCCCGCTGCCGTTGCGGCCGCGGTGGCCTTGGCCATCGCCTCGCCCCTGCCCGTGCTCGCGCAGCAGTCCGCCGAGGGTGCTGCGCTCGAAGAAATCATCGTCACCGCGCAGCGCCGCAGCGAGTCGCTGATGGACGTGCCGATCGCGGTGAGCGCGATCAGCGCGGCGTCGATCGAGAAGCAGAACATTCGCGGCGTCGAGGATGTGCTCGCCGAGGTGCCGAACGTCAGCTTCGTATCGCTCGGCTCGCGTGACCGCAAGGAAATCAGCCTGCGCGGCATCTCGAACCAGCTCAATCCGTTCGTCGACGTGCGGTCGGCGACGTATGCGTTCTACATCGACGAGTTCAATGTCGCCGTCGGCACCAGCAACCCCGAGATCCTCGATCTCGAGCGTATCGAGGTGCTGCGTGGTCCGCAGGGCACGTACTTCGGTCGCAACGCCGTGGGCGGTGCGATCAACGTCGTCACCAAGAAGCCGACGCAGGAGTTCGCCTCCGAGGTCGGGCTCGGCATCGGCAATTACGGTTCCCGCGAGGGACACCTGATCGTCAATCTGCCCGTCAGCGAAACTTTCGCGGTACGCGCTTCGGGACAGGTGCGCGAGACGGATGGCTGGATCAAGAACATCAATCCGGTCGGCGGCGGCAACGACGGGGACTTCAAGACCGGCCGCGTGACGGCGCGCTGGACGCCGAACGAGCGGCTCGCCTGGGAGTTCAACTACAGCAGGACCGAGGGCGAGGAGGGCATGCGCGTCGGTGTGCCGACCGGCTTCCTGACGGCCACGTGGCGCGCGGTGTATTACCAGAACCGGCCGGGCAACGTTGCCAATACCGACGGTGTCGGCTTTTACCCGACCAACCGCACGCGGGTGAACTTCAATCGTCCGCAGTCGGTGGGTTCGGACTTCGACTACATCAGCTCGCGGCTGACCTACGACTTCGACGACGTGTCGCTGACTGCCATCGTCGGCAAGCTCGAGTCCAGCCTCTACAACTTCGGTGACGTCGACGGCGGCAGCATCGATGCTTTCTATGAAGACCTGTTGATCGAGCGTGAATCGAAGAGCGCCGAGATCCGCCTGCAGTCGCGCGGCGAGCAGCAGTTCGCCTGGAGCGTCGGCGCCATCACCGGCAAGGACTCCGGCGTTCAGGACCAGTCGACCTACCACGGTGCGCAGAGCCCGCTCGGCCGCCCGAACGGCTTCGAGATCACCGGCGCCGATTCAGCCACCGACACCGACTACTGGGCGCTGTTCGGCGAGGTCACCTGGAGCTTCACGGACCAGCTGAAGCTGGTGGTGGGCGGTCGCTACTCGAGCGACAAGATTGCCACGCTCGGGCAGACGCGCTCGAACACGGTCATCACCGGAAACAACAATCGCAAGACGAGCTTCACCGACTTCTCGCCGCGTGTGACGCTGAGCTACGACACCGACGCCGGCCTGATCTACGCCACGGCCTCGAAGGGCTATAAGGCGGGCGGCACCCAGACCACCGGCACCGCGCAGCTGCGCAACGAGTACCGGCCTGAGGAACTGCGGAACTACGAACTCGGCTGGAAGGCGGAGCTCATGGACCGCCGGGTCCGGCTCGATCTGTCGGCGTTCTACATGGACTGGAAGGATGTGCAGCAGTTCATCCGCTTCCAGTTCATCGACCCGGCGACCGGTCTGCTGCGTGCGGTCACCGGCGTCGACAACGCGACCTCCGCGACCAGCAAGGGTCTCGAGTTCAGCGTGCAGGCGGTGGTCGCCGAGCACGTACGCGTGGGTGCGCAAGCGGGCTGGCTGGATGCGAAGTACGGCCGGTACACCAACGCGCTGATCGACGGCGCGGTGATTGATGCCAGCGGCAAGCGGCTGATCAACGCACCCAAGCTCACGCTGGGTGCAAACGTTGAATACTCGCGACCCGTGGCCGGTCTCGAGAGTTTCGTGCGCGCCGAGTGGTTCCGTCGCAGCGAGCAGCTGTCGAACACCTTTGCGCTGCGGTACGAAGTGTTCCCGTTCATCTCGCCCGCTTATGACGTCGTCAATCTGCGTGCCGGTCTCTCCGGCGAGCGCTGGAGCGTCAATGTTTACGCCGAGAACGTATTCGACGAGGAGTACTTCCAGAACGCCTATGAAAAGGCGTTCTACAGCGGCGTGCAGGTCGAGCCCTCGGTACGCACCTACGGGCTCGGTTTCCGCTACCGCTTCGGTCAGTAAGCGGTCGTTCGGAGTCTGCGACGACTCTCAAAACCGCCCC